>DASVAP010000181.1:0-19087 GCA_036376275.1 Planctomycetota bacterium
CAGGTTGGCCTCCAGGTCGGCGGTCTCGAACGAGCGCTTGCCCAGCGGGACGTGCACGTTGCCGCCGGCGTCGGTGCGGAACTCGACCTTGCCGGCCTTGAACTCGTTGACCGCCTTGGCCACGTCGGGCGTCACCGTGCCCGACTTGGGACTCGGCATCTTGCCCTGGGGGCCCAGCACTTTTCCGAGCTTGCCGACGTGTTTCATCATGTCCGGGCTGGCGATGACGATGTCGAAGTCGAGCCAGCCGTCGAGGATGCGCTTGGCGAGTTCCTCGGAACCGACCTCGTCGGCCCCGGCCTTGCGGGCGGACTCGGCGCGCTCGCCCTCGGCGAACACGATCACGCGCACCGACTTGCCCAGCCCCTTCGGCAGCGACACGGCGCCGCGCACGAGCTGGTCGGTCTTCTTGGGGTCGATCCCCAGGCGCACGACCACGTCGACGGTCTCGTCGAACTTCGGCGGCGGCAGGGCCTTCAGGAGCCCGAGGGCCTCCCGCGGCGGGTAGAGCTTGGTGCGGTCGATCCGCTTGCTCGCCTCTTCGTATCGCTTGCTGCGCTTGCGCATGGGTGTTCTCGCTCGACCCTCAGTCGACGACTTGGATGCCCGCCGAGCGCGCCGTGCCGGCGATGATGCGGCAGGCGTGCTCCAGGTCACGGGCGTTGAGGTCCTTGAGCTTCATCTGCGCGATCTCGCGCACCTGGGCCTGTGTGACCTTGCCCACCGGATCCTCGTGACCGACGTTGCCGCTGCCCTTCTCGAGCTTGGCCGCCTTCTTGAGCAGGACCGCGGCCGGCGGCGACTTCATCACGAACTCGAAGCTGCGGTCCTTGTAGACCGTGATCTCCACCGGGATGATCAGGCCCATCTGGTCGCGCGTCTTGTCGTTGAACTCCTTGACGAACGCGCCGATGTTGACGCCGTGCGCGCCCAGGGCCGGGCCGACCGGCGGGGCCGGGGTGGCCTGGCCGGCGGGGCACTGCAGCTTGACCTTGGCCGTGATTTCCTTCGCCATCGTGTGATCCTGTGCGGGGCCGCGGAGCGGCGCTCAGAGCGACTCCACTTCCCAGTACTCGAGCTCGACCGGCGTCGGCCGGCCGAAGATGGTCACGATCACCTTGACCGTGCCCTTGTCGGGGTTGACCTCGTCGATCGCGCCGTCGAAGCCGTCGAAGGCGCCCGACTTGATCTTGACCATGTCGCCCTTGCGCAGCGCGATCGCGACCTGCGGCCGCTCCTCGCTGTCGGACATGCGCGACAGGATGCTGGTGACCTGGGCCTCGGTCAGGGCCGAGGGCTCGCCGCGCGTGCCCAGGAAGTCGCCGAAGCCCGGCGTCTCCCGCAGCGTGGCGCGCGCCTCCATCGTGCGCGGCTCCTCGCCGCCCTCGCCGAAGTCGGCCTGCACCATCAGGTAGCCGGGGTAGAGCTTGCGCGACACGACGCGGCGCTTGCCGCCCTTCATGTCGGTCACGCGCTCGAAGGGCACCAGCACCTGCGGGATCACGTCCTGCAGGCCCTTGATCTGGATGCGCGTCTCGAGCTGCTTGCGGATCGAGTCCTCGCGACCCGACTGGCAGCGCACGAAGTACCACTTGTAGGACATCAGGGACTCCCCAGGACCAGGGCCCGCATGATGCGTGCGAGGAACACGTCGCCCAGCGCCAGGAGCGCGCCGAGGATCACCACGCTGATCATCACCACCAGCGAGGCGTTCCAGACCTCCTCGCCCTTGGGCCAGGTCACCTTCTTCAGCTCGGCCTCGGTGTCGATCAGGAGGTCGGCCACCTTGGGGGTCTGCTGCCAGCGCTGCACCAGCAGGACACCCACGAGGAACAGGGACATCGAGACCAGGAAGGCCGCCGTGAGGTCGACGCCCACGATCGGGATGCGCAGGCCCCCCAGGGGCTCGCGCAGCGCCGGCCAGCGCACCAGGAGGTCGTGCAGGAAGCGGCAGCCGAAGCCGACGAAGAAGACGACCGTCCAGAAGGCGGCCATGCGCGCATGGCGTCCCTGGTCCTCCTTGTAGGTGGCCAGGAAGCCGCGCGTTGCGACGGGCGGCGGCGAGAGCGGGAGGCTCTCCACGTTCCCTGGGTCCTTCTTCTCGGGCGTGATCGTCATGGGCGTGGGTCCGTGCGAGCGGCTCGGGACGAGCGCTCGGGGCGCGGCGCGCGAGCGCGCCTCAGAGCTTCTTCTCCTTGTGCGCCACGTGCTTCCTGCAGAAGCGGCAGTACTTGCTCTTCTCCAGCTTCTTGGTCGACTTCTGGCGCTTGTGCGTCGTGTAGTTCCGGTTCGAGCACTCGGTGCACACCAGGTACACGTAGCGTTCCTTGATCTTCATGGGTGGGTCTCCGTGCGCACCTCCGGGCGGAGGCGACGGGCGCGCGCGAGGCCGGAGCCCCGCGCGCGCCGCGGAGGTCAGGCGATGATCTTGGTTACGACGCCGGCGCCCACCGTGCGGCCGCCCTCACGGATAGCGAAGCGGAGTTGCTGCTCCATGGCGACGGGCGTGATGAGCTTCACTTCCATGCGGATGTTGTCACCCGGCATGCACATCTCGGCCTCGCGCCCGTCCATGGCGGTGAGCTTGGCGCTCTCGCCGGTCACGTCCGTGGTGCGGAAGTAGAACTGCGGGCGGTAGCCCTTGAAGAACGGCGTGTGCCGGCCGCCCTCGTCCTTCGAGAGGATGTACACCTCGGCCTCGAAGTGGCTGTGGGGCGTGATCGTCTTGGGCTGGGCCAGGACCATGCCGCGCTCCACGTCCTCCTTCTTGAGGCCGCGCAAGAGGCAGCCGACGTTGTCGCCAGCCTCGCCGTAGTCGAGCGTCTTCTGGAACATCTCGACCCCGGTCACGGTCGACTTGCGCGTGTCGCGCAGGCCGACGATCTCGATCTCGTCGCCCGCCTTGACCTTGCCCTGGTCGATGCGTCCGGTGACGACCGTGCCACGGCCCTCGATCGAGAACACGTCCTCGACGCACATCAGGAACGGCTTGTCCACCAGGCGCTGGGGCGTGGGGATGTGGGCGTCGAGCGCGTCCACCAGGGCGTCGATGCAGGCGTTGGCACTGTCGTCGCCCGGGCCGTTGTCGATGCAGGCCTTGGCGATGCCCTTCACGACCGGCGTGTCGTCGCCGGGGTACTTGTACTTGTTCAGCAGGTCGCGGATCTCGACCTCGACCAGCTCGAGCAGCTCGGGATCGTCGACCAGGTCGATCTTGTTCAGGAAGACCACGATGTAGGGCACGTTGACCTGGCGCGCGAGGAGCACGTGCTCGCGCGTCTGCGGCATCGGGCCGTCGGCGGCCGACACCACCAGGATCGCGCCGTCCATCTGGGCCGCGCCCGTGATCATGTTCTTGATGAAGTCGGCGTGGCCCGGGCAGTCCACGTGCGCGTAGTGGCGCTTCGGGCTCTCGTACTCCGAGTGCGAGGCCGCGATGGTCACGGTCTTGTCCGCCGAACGAACCGTGCCGCCCTTGGTGATCTCGGCGTAGGTCTTGGCCTTGGTCTTGTACTTGTGCGCCGAACGCGCGACCAGGGCCGCGGTGAGCGTGCTCTTGCCGTGGTCGATGTGACCGATCGTCCCGACGTTGACGTGGGGCTTGGTACGCTGGAAGACTTCCTTGGCCATCTTCGGGGTCCTTGGTGGTCCGTTCGGGAGACTGCCGCCGGCGAGCCGGCGGGATGCGTTGGGTTCTTAGTGGCTTGCGGTGGAGGGCACGTGGAGCGACGCGCTCGACGTGCCGGGGCACCGCCGCGCGCGAGCGCGGACGGGTGTGCGTGGGGGTCGTGTTCGGTGGAGGAGCGAAAGAGCGGGCGAGGTGGAGCTGCTGATGGGGATTGAACCCATGACCTCTTCCTTACCAAGGAAGTGCTCTACCTCTGAGCTACAGCAGCGCCGCGTGTTCCCGGTGCGCGCGCGGGGCGCGCGCGCGATTCGGCGCCGGACTCCGCGGTGTGGAGCGGGCGATGGGAATCGAACCCACGCGTTCAGCTTGGAAGGCTGACGTTCTACCATTGAACTACGCCCGCGGAGGACGCGGCCAGCGCCGGGGCGGCGCGCGGCGCGCCGGCCGGGGCGAGCGATCGCGTGGGAGTCGCAGCAGACGAGACGGGCGAGCCTGTCCTGGGCAGCCGAGGCGGGGTGGTGGGAGGAACAGGATTCGAACCTGTGAAGGCAGAGCCATCAGATTTACAGTCTGACCCCTTTGGCCGCTCGGGAATCCTCCCGGGTGAAGCCTCCGCCCCGGCGGAGCCGGAACGGCGGAGCGCAGACGGCCACGACGGTGAGCAGGCGCGCGCGAGGAACGCGCGCGCCGCGCCGTCGAGGCACGGGCTCGGATGTCCGGTGCATGCGCGCGCGACCCGCTCGCTCGAGGTGCTCGGGCGAGGGAGGTCGGATGCTCGCCCCGCACGCGGCGCGGCTCGCATCGCGGCGTGAGGACGCGCCGCGCTCCCGTCTCATCGATTCGGTCTCGTTGCCAGTGAGCAGCCCGGAGGATCCGGGTCTCCCGCCCGCCGCGGCCCCGCGCGGGAGCCAGCGGTGGGAGTCGAACCCACGACCTCCTGATTACAAATCAGGGGCTCTGCCAATTGAGCTACGCTGGCGTGGGCGCGGTCCCGACCGGACGGAAGAGGGCGAGAGGATAAGGACCCCGCGACGCGAAGCAAGGGCCGCGGCCGGATTCTTGCAGGAGGGCGCTCCCGGGGGCCCCTGCGGGGGCCGGCGCCGGGCCCCGAGGCATCCCCTCAACCCGTTTGGCGACAACAGGTTGCGCGTTCAGAGCTCGGCCACGCGGGCGCGCCAGGCGGCGAAGGAGGCGCGCACCTCATCGAGCGCGTCGCCCCCGAACTTCGCCAGGAAGGCGCGCGTCAGCTCGAGGGCCACGACCGCCTCCCCCACCACGCTGGCGGCCGGGACCGAGGTCACGTCGGAGCGCTGGTAGCTCGCCGCCACCTCGGCTCCACTCCCGAACTCCAGCGAGGGCAGGGCCGCGCGCAGGCTCGGGATCGGCTTCATCGCCACGCGCGCGACCAGCGCCTCGCCCGTCGTCAGCCCGCCCTCGAGCCCACCGGCACGGTTCGTGGCGCGGGCGAAGCGACCCCAGCGCGCGCTCGCGCTGCTCGGCGCCTGCGCGGGCGGCACGAGCGCGTCGTGCACCTCCGAGCCCGGCCGGCGCGCGCACTCGAAGCCCAGGCCGAACTCGACCCCCTTCATGGCCGGGATCGAGAGGAGCGCACCCGCCAGGCGTGCCCCCAGGCGCTCGGAGGGATTCGCGTAGCTCCCCAGGCCCGGCGGCAGCCCGATGACGCGCACCTCGAACACCCCGCCCAGCGTGTCGCCGGCCGCGCGCGCCGCGTCGACGCGCGCGCGCCAGGGCGCCTCCACCTCCGGGTCGAGGGCGTAGAAGTCGGAGCGCGCGCGCAGCTCCGCGCGTCGCTCGCCGGCGACCTCGAAGGCATCCGCGCGTGCCGCCAGGCCGCCCAGCTCGACCACGTGCGCGAAGAGCTCGACCTCGAAGGCCTCGAGGAGCTGCCGCGCGAGCGCCCCGAGGGCCACGCGCGCCGCCGTCTCGCGCGCGCTGGCGCGCTCCAGCACCGCGCGGGGATCGCGGTGGCCGTACTTCTGGCAGCCGGCCAGGTCCGCGTGCCCGGGCCGCGGGTTGGTCGGCACCGGCAGGCGCTCGATCGTGTGGTCCTGGTTGACGAGCGTGAAGGCCAGCGGCGAGCCGAGCGTCACGCCGCCGCGCGTCCCGGACAGCAGCTCGATCCGGTCCTGCTCGATGCGCATGCGTCCGCTGCGCCCGTGCCCGCCCTGGCGCCGCGCGAGCTCGGCGTCGACGCGCGCGAGGTCCAGGGCGAGGCCGGCCGGCAGGCCCTCCAGGATCCCGGCCAGGGCGCGACCGTGGGACTCGCCCGCCGTCACCCAGCGCAGCTCGCTCATCGGGAGGGAGAAGATACGGGGCCGGCCGCCGGCGGAGAAGTGCCGGGCAAGGCCGGCAGGTCCGTCCGCGAGCTGGACCGATCCTGGATCGACCTCTGCGAGCCTCCGCTTCCTCCGCGCCTCCGTGGTCCTTCTTCCCTCACAGGCTCTCGTAGAAGGTCACGTCGTCGAAGGACACGCGCAGCTCGCGCGCGCCGAGCTTCACCTCGAGCTCGCGCCGCTCCTTGTGGATGCGCGTGACTTGCACGCGCTTCTTGAACTTCGGCAGCCACACGAGCTCGCCCTTCTTGAGGCCCGCCAGGAAGCTGGCGCGGCGGTCGGAGAGCGCGGCGTCGCCCAGGGCCCCCTCGAGCTCGTCCACCAGGAGCTCGAGCTCGGCGCGCGCGGCCGGAGCGAGCTGCGGCAGCACGCTGCGCAGGCGCGCGAGCACGGCCCGGGCGCGCGTCGTGCGCTCCTCGATCCCGCGCTGGGCCTCGCCGGCGAGCAGCGCGGCACGCCCGGCGAGCTCCGCCTGGGCCTGCGCGAGCCCGGCGCGCTCGGCCTCGAGCGTCTGGAGCCGCGCGTCGGCCTCGCCGCGCAGGCGCTCCGCCTCCAGCCGCAGCGCGCGCACCTCGTCCAGCGGCTGCGGGCCCGCCGCGCGCCTCCCGAGGCGGGCCTCGGCGCGGTCGACGATCCCGGGCGAGAGACCGAGGCGCCGCGCGATCAGGAGCGCGCGCGACTCCCCGGGCGCGCCGATCACGAGCGAGTACAGCGGCCGCAGGGTCTCGGCGTCGAACTCGACGTGCGCGTTCTCGGCGCGCGCGTTGCGGTAGGCGAACTCCTTGAGCGAGCCGAGGTGCGTGCTGGCCAGCGTCGGCGCGCGGCGCGCCAGCAGCTCCTCGAGCAGCGCCGCGCCCAGGGCCGCGCCCTCGCTCGGATCCGTCCCGCCGCCCAGCTCGTCGAGCAGGACCAGGGTGCGCGGCGTGGCCCGCGCCAGGCCCGCGCGGATGCGGGCCAGGTGCGAGCTGAAGGTCGAGAGGCTCTGCTGGATCTCCTGCTCGTCGCCGATGTCGGCCGCCACGCCGTCGTAGAGCGGCACGAGCGTGCCCTCGGCGCAGGGCAGCGCCAGGCCGAGGCGCGCGCCGAGCGCCGCCAACCCCGCGCTCTTCAGCGCCAGGGTCTTGCCGCCGGTGTTCGGGCCCGTGATCAGCAGCAGGTCGAACGCGTCCCCCAGGCGCAGGTCGAGCGGCACGACGCCCGCGAGCCGCCCCTGGTGCTGCTCCTCGACCAGCAGCGGATGGCGGAAGGCGCGCAGCACGAGCCCCTCGCCCGGAGCCGCGATTCTGGGCACGCACCCGCCGGTCGCGCGCGCGTAGCGCGCCGCCAGGGCCGCCAGCTCGAGCTCGCTGGCGCGCTCGGCGGCGAGCTGGAGCGTCTGCTCGTGACGCCGCACGCTGCGCGTCAGCTCCGCCAGGATGCGCTGCTCCTCGCGCTCCTCGTCGGCCGCCAGGTCGACCAGGGCGTTCCCGTGCTTCACGACGGACTCGGGCTCGACGAAGACCGTCTCGCCCGTCTGCGAGCGGTCGTGCACGATGCCCGTCACGCGCCCGGCGAGGTTCGCGCGCAGCGCCAGGACCGGCCGCCCGCCGCGCCGGTGCACGCGCCCGAGGTGCCCCTCGGCCACCGCCGCGCGCACGGCCGGATCGCGCACCAGGCCCTGGAAGACGCGCTCGATGGCCTGCTCGAGCGCGCGCCGGGCCTCGCGCAGGCGCGCCAGCAGCGCCGAGGCGCCGTCCTGCACGCGCCCCTTGGCGTCGACGGCGGCCTCGAGCTCGTCGGCCAGCGGCGAGAGGTCCGGAAAGCGCGCGAAGAGCGCGGCGCAGGCCGGGAGACGCGCGCGCCGCGCCGCGAGCCACAGGCGCACGTCCTCCAGCGCCCCCAGGAAGCGCACCAGCGCGCACAGCTCGTCACCCGAGGCGCTGCGCTGGAACTCCGCCAGGGCCGCGAGCATCGCGCGCGGGTCGCTGGCGCCCGAGAGCGGCGGTTCCAGCCCCTCCTCGGCCAGCAGGAGCACCAGCTCGCGCGCCCGCTCCAGGGCCGCGCGCGCCTCCTCGTCGTCGCGCGGGGCGAGCTCGTCCAGCGCGCGCTGCCCGAGCGGCGAGCCGACGTGCGCGCGCAGGACCTCGCGCACGGCCGGCCAGTCGAGCGCGTCGGCGGAGAAGCGCGCGAGGCGCTCGCTGGGGGTCGCGTCCAAGGGGCCGGGATTCTAGGTCGCCCGGAGCCGGAGACGGGGCCCGGGGCGGAGACTACACTCGCGGCGAGACGCCGGACCCGCTCCCCGGAACGCACCGGACCCGTGACCCCCATGTCCAAGAAGCCCGCCCCCGAGCCCAAGACCCCGCGCGCGCGCTTCGAGACGCTCGCGATCCACGCCGGCCAGCGCTCGGACCCCGCCAACGGGGCGGTGATGACTCCGGTCTACTTCACCAGCACGTTCGAGCAGGACGCCCCGGCCCAGCCGCGTCAGGGCTACGAGTACTCGCGCACGGCCAACCCGACGCGCACGGCGCTGCAGGACAACCTGGCGGCGCTCGAGAACGGCCGCTGGGGCCTCGCCTTCGCCTCGGGCCTGGCCGCGACGAACGCGCTGTGCGATCGCCTGCGCCCCGGCGACCACGTGCTGGCGATGAACGACACCTACGGCGGCACCTACCGCCTGTTCGTGCGCGTGTTCAAGCACTTCGGGATCGACTTCACCTTCGTCGACGCGACCGACCTCGGCGCCGTCGAGCGCGCCTTCCGCCCGAGCACGCGCTACCTCTTCCTCGAGTCCCCCACCAACCCACTGCTCTCGATCTGCGACATCGCCGCCCTGACGGCGCTCGCCCGCGCGCGCGGCGTGCTCTCGATCGTCGACAGCACCTTCGCCACGCCCTTCCTGCAGCGCCCGCTCGAGCTGGGGGCCGACATCGTGCTGCACTCGCTCACGAAGTACCTCGGAGGCCACTCCGACGCCGTCGGCGGCGCCCTGATCGGCAACGACGAGGGCCTGCGCGGCGAGCTCGCCTTCTACCAGAACGCCGTCGGCGGCCAGCTCGGCCCGATGGACTCGTTCCTGTTCCTGCGCGGCATCAAGACCCTTCCGGTGCGCATGGAGCGCCACTGCGCCAACGCCCAGCGCATCGCCGAGGCCCTGGTCCAGCACCCGCTGGTGGAGAAGGTCTTCTACCCCGGCCTCGCGCGCCACCCCGGGCACGCCCTGGCCAAGCGCCAGATGAAGGGCTTCGGCGGCATGGTCTCCTTCGAGCTCGCCGGCGGACTGCCGGCCGCCAACGCCTTCGCCACCGCGACCGAGCTCTTCACCCTGGCCGAGTCCCTGGGCGGGGTCGAGTCGCTGGTCGAGGTGCCCGCGAGCATGACCCACGCCAGCATCCCGGCCGAGGAGCGCCGCAAGGCCGGCCTCTCCGACGGCCTGGTGCGGCTCTCGGTCGGCATCGAGCACGTCGACGACCTGCTGGGGGACGTCCAGCAAGCGATCGAGCGCTCGGCCACGCCGGCCAAGCTGGCGGCGCGCTGACCCCCGACGGGGGACAGGATCAGAACGGCGAGTTGTTCGCCGGACGGCTGGGCTGGCGCGCGGGCGCGGCCGGCTCGGAGCGGCTGGCCTTGGGGGCCGGGTCGGCGCGCTTCGCAGGGCGCGGTTCGTCGCAGACCTTGGCCTTCATCTCGCGTCCGACCTTGAACTTGACCACGCGCTTGGCGGGGACCTCGACCTTCTCGAGGGTGCGCGGGTTCTGGGCACGCCGGGCCTTGCGCTCCTTGACCTCGAACACGCCGAACTCGCGGAACTCGAGGCGGTTGCCCTGGGCCAGCTCGACCACGATCTCGTCCAGGAAGGCCTGCAGGACCTCCTTGACCACGACCTTGGTCTGGCCCGTCTGGTCGGCGATGCGGCTGACCAGCTCCTTCTTCGTCGTGGTGTGGATGCCGTCGCTCTTCATGGCGCGGGATCCTGGGTTCGCGGACGGCTCGATGGGGTTGCGTCGCGGGGGACGCCGGAGGCGCTCGGCAGGGGCCCTGGCGTGCCCGGAGGAGCGCGTGGACGGGGCCATCATAGCGGCAATATCTCCGTGTCAAGCAAGAACTTGTGGCGGCTCCGGGGGGCCCGGCGAGGGCCCGGCCGGGGGCCCCGAGCGCTCCTCCAGCGCGAAGGTCACGGGCCCATCGTTGACCAGCTCGACGGCCATCTCGGCCTGGAACACGCCGGTCGCGCAGGGGACGCCGAGGGCCTCCAGGGCGTCCACGAAGCGCGCGTAGAGGGCACGCGCCCGCTCCGGCTCGGCGGCGGCGTCGAGCGAGGGGCGGCGGCCCTTGCGCCCGTCGGCCGCCAGAGTGACCTGGCTCACGACCAGGGCTGCGCCGCCGACCTCGAGCAGCGCGCGGTTCATGCGCCCGGCCTCGTCGGCGAAGCAGCGCCAGTGCGCCACGCGCCCGGCGAAGCGCACGGCCACGGCCTCGTCGTCGCCGCGCATCACGCCGAGGAGCACGACCAGGCCGCGCTCGATGCGCCCCACGACCTCGCCGGCGACGCGCACCTCGGCCCGCGTAACGCGCTGCAGCACGGCCTTCACGGCGCCGTCCCCGCGCTGCCCGTCAGGCGCGCCAGGCGCGCGTGGGCCTGCATGCGGAAGAGCGCCGCCTCGAAGTCGATCTCCGCGCCGGGGCGCTCGACGTCGGTGCGCACCAGGAGCTCGCGCCAGGCGGCGGCCTCGCCCACGGCGTCGCCGGCGGCGCGCAGCAGCATGGCGCGCTGCACCAGCGGCAGGAGCGCGTCCGGGCGCGCCAGCAGCGCGCGCGCCACGGCCGCCAGGGCCCCGTCCGAGTCGCCGCGCGCCTCGAGCGCGGCCGCGCGCACGGCCTCGGCCCGCAGCGGGTCGCGCACGGCGCGCGGGTCGAGCTCGCCCAGGAGCTCCAGGGCCGCGCGCGGCTCCTCCGCCAGCACGCGCAGCGCGGCCAGGTCGAGCAGCGCGTCGGCACGCTCGGCGCCCGCGAAGAGCGGGTCGCCCTCGCTGCGCTCGAGCCACACCTCCAGGGCCCCGATGGCCGGCTCGATGTCGCCCGCCCCGGCCAGGATCGTGGCGTGCAGGCGCAGGCTCGGCAGGTGCCCGCGGTCGAGGCGCTGGGCCGCGCGCAGGGCCTCGCGCGCCTCCTTGAAGCGCCGATCGCGGTAGCGCCACCAGGCCCGCCCGTAGTGCACCCACACGCAGCGCGGGTCGAGCGTGTCGGCCTCGTCGAGCAGCGCCAGGGCCGCCGTGGCGTCGTCCGCCAGGCGCGCGGCGAGCACGTAGGCCTCGGGCTCGAGGCGCCCCTCGGCCTGGTCCTCGTAGTGCCGCGCCAGGACCCTGCGCGCCTCCTCCGGACCGGCGGCCACCAGGTTCTCGCCCAGGCGGCCCTCCAGGGTCAGCAGGGCGAGCTCGATCTCCTGGCGGAAGCAGCGCACGGCGATGAGCTTCGGCCGCTCGAGCGCGAGCGGCGTCACCAGCCGGTAGGCGCGCTGGGGATCGCCGCGCTCGAAGGCGAGCCGCGCCGCCGCCAGCGGCTCGCGCCACTCGGCCGGCACGCGATCGTAGGGGCCCGGCTCGGAGACGTAGGTCTTCGGCGCGCCGCAGCCCACGACGAGCACGAGCGGGGCAAGCGCGATCCAGGCGCGCGCGAGCAGGACCAGCGCGCTCCGACCCACCTCAGCGTCCGCGCGCCGCCTGCCCGTGCGAGCCCTGGAAGACGAGCTCGTTCTCGCGGCGCTCGCCGCTGCCGTCGGCCGCGGCCCAGAAGGCGCTGCCACGCGCGCGCACCGTCACCGGCACCTCACCCGGGCGCGCCAGGACCGTGATCCGGCGCAGGGCGGCCAGCGACCAGGCGTCGAGCTGGGCGCGCACCTCGATTCCGAGCTCGGGGCGCGCGGCGAGCTCCTGGTGCAGGCCCTCGGGCACGGTCCGGGTCGCGTAGAGCGTGCTCTCGTCGTCCTGGCGCAGGGCCACGTGGTCCACCAGATCGGGCGGGCCCTCGATGAAGATCTCGTCGGCGACGAGCACCGCCGGACGCTGGAAGGCGCTGGTCCAGGCGCGCGTCGGGAGCGTGCCGGGCTCGAGCGTGAGCTGGGGCCCGTCGGCGCGTGGACGCTGGCAGGCGAGCAGTGAGGAGAGCGCGAGGAGGGGGAGGACGAGCAGGTGTCGGCGGTGCATGGGAGCAGGACGGTTCATCTCAACCCACAGGCCTGGTAGCAGCGGTCGACGGTCACGCGGGCGCGCTCGCGCGCGCGGCGGCCCCCCGCGTCGAGCACGCGCTCGACCGCGGCCGGATCGGCGAGCAGCTCCTTGCGGCGGGCGCGCGCCGGCCCGAAGGCCGCGTCGATGGCCTCGATCAGGCGCGCCTTCAGGTGTCCGTAGCCGGGCGCACCGGCGCCGCCCTCGCGCATGCGCGCGCGCCACTGGGCCAGCTCGTCGGGCGCCAGGAACAGCTCGAGGAAGCGCACGAGCAGCACCCCGTCGGGGTCCTTGGGCTCCTCCGGCGGACGGCTGTCGGTCTGGATGCGGTTGACCGCGTTCTTGAGGGCCTTGCCCTCCTCGAAGATCCAGATCGAGTTGCCGTAGCTCTTGCTCATCTTCTCGCCGTCGACCCCGGGCACCTTGGCCACGCGCTCCTCGCCGGGCACGCGCGCCCTGGGCACGACCAGCGGGGCTCCGCCCGCTCCGCGCCCGAAGAGGTGGTTGAAGGACTGGGCCATGTCCTGGGTCATCTCGACGTGCTGCTCCTGGTCCTTGCCGACCGGCACGACGGTCGAACCGTAGGCCAGGATGTCGGCCGCCATCAGCACGGGGTAGGTGAAGAGGCCGGCGTTCGGCTTGAGGCCCTTGGCGACCTTGTCCTTGTAGGAGTGGGCGCGCTCGAGCAGGCCCATGGGGGTCACGCAGGCGAGCAGCCAGGCGAGCTCGCACACCTCGGGCACGTCGCTCTGGCGGAAGAGCGTGGCGCGCGCCGGGTCGAGCCCGAGGGCCAGGTAGGTCAGCGCCACCTCGCGCACGTTCTCGCGCAGCTCGGCCGGGTCGCGGGTCGAGGTCAGGGCGTGGTAGTCGGCGATGAAGTAGAGGTGCTCGCCCGGCTCGGCCTGCAGGGCCACGTGCTGGCGGATGGCCCCGAAGTAGTTGCCGAGGTGCAGCCGGCCCGAGGGCTGGATGCCGGAGAGGACGACGTCCACCACGCGACGGTACCGGCGGCTCCGGGCGCGAACAAGGCGCGCCCTTGAGCCCGGCGGGGGCGATCCTTATGACCGAGCGCCGATGCCCCCCCGCTCGCCCGCGCGCGGCGTGCCGCCCTCGCTCGCCGCGGCGGCCCTGGCCCTCGCCGCCTGCGCGGCGCCCGGCAGCGACGTGCACCTGGCGCCGCTGTGGACGCGCATCGCCACGGCCGACGGCGGGACCCTGGTCGAGGCGGCCGGCGGGCTCTACCGCCAGCACCGGCGCGACGACGGCGGCTTCCTCGAGTGGCGCACGCTGGCGCCGCTGTACGGGATCGAGCGCGAGCGCGACGGCGACTACCGGGCCGAGCATCCCTTCCTGCTCGGCCGCACGCGCAGCGTGGACGGCGAGACGACGTCCTACCTGGTGCCGCTCTACCTCGGCTGGGGCCGCACGGCCGCGGACGGGAAGCAGCGCTCGGTGTTCCTCTCGATCCTGGGGCCGATGCGCCAGCGCAACGGGGACGACGTGCACTGGGGCTGGTTCCCCTTCTACGGGCACTTCGAGCAGCTCCTGACCTTCGACTCGACCACCTTCGCGCTGTGGCCGCTGTACGTGCGCTCCGACCGCTCCGGGCGCGTCTCGCACCACATCCTGTGGCCCTTCTTCGGCTGGACCACGGGCGCCGGCGAGACGAGCTGGCACGTCTTCCCGCTCTACGCCCGCGCGCGCTGGGAGGGACGCTACGACCGCAGCTACGCCCTGTGGCCCTTCTTCCACTGGCAGCGCAACTTCCAGGGTGGCGGCGGCGAGGAGCCCCAGACGGTGCGCTGGTTCTGGCCCTTCTTCGGGCACATCCGGCGCGGCAGCTACGACTCCTGGACGTTCCTGTGGCCCTTCTTCGGCTTCTCGCGCGACAGCGAGAGCGGCTTCTGGGCCCTGGACTTCCCCTTCTTCCTCGTGCGCTTCCAGCGCGGGCCGGAGGAGATCCGCCGCCGGCGGGTGTGGCCCTTCTACTCCGAGCTCGTGACCGAGGACCTGCGCGCGCGCAGCTTCCTGTGGCCGCTGGGACACCTGCGCCACGAGGAGCGCGCCGAGTACGAGCGCGACCTGGCCGCCTTCGTGCCCTTCTGGCAGAGCTGGGACAAGCTCGACAAGGTCACGGGCGAGACCTCCTCGTACCGCAAGCTCTGGCCGCTCTACGCCCACGAGCGCCAGGGCGAGTGGCGCGCCGGAGCCCTGCTCGAGCTCGACCCCTTCTTCCGCAACACGCTCGTGCCGCGCCACCTGACGAGCTTCTTCCGCCTCTGGGAGTGGGAGGAGGAGCCCGCCTTCCGCCGCGAGCGCGCGCTGCTGGGCCTCTACCGGCGCGAGGCCGGACGCGGCGAGGACCGGCGCTCCGTCGCCGGCCTGTGGGCCAGCCGGCGCTACGCGGTCGAGGGTCGGGCCGTGCGCGAGACCGCGCTCCTCTTCGGGCTCCTGCGCTGGCGCGTGACCGCGGGCGAGGGATTCGCCATGCTTCGTCCGGCCTTCCCCGGGCCCGGCTGGCCGCCCCCGGCCGAGCCCTCCCCGGCTGGCGAGAGCCGCACCTTCTTCTGATCGCCCCACCGGTCCCGAATGGTCATCCCCCGCGCGCTCCGAGCCCCCTTCGAGGACGCCGGCTACCGCGTCGAGCTGCTGGTGCAGGTGCTGCGCCGCCTGCCGCACGCCTGGAAGCGCCGGGCCCTGATCACCGACCAGCTCTACGTGGGCGGGATCAAGGTCGTGCACGTGGTGCTCTTGGTCGGGTTCTCGATCGGCATGGTGGTCTCGCTGCAGACCGGGCTCGAGCTGGCGCGCATCGGGCAGCAGGACCAGATCGGGACCCTGGTGGCGCTCTCCATGGCGCGCGAGATGGGCCCCTTCATCACGGCCACGATCCTGGCGGCGGCCGTGGGCAGCGCCCTGGCGGCCGAGATCGGGACCATGTCGGTCAGCGAGGAGCTGGCGGCGCTCGAGGTGCTCTCGATCGACCGCGTCAGCTTCCTGGTCATGCCGCGCACGGTGGCCCTGGCGATCCTGTGCCCGACCCTGACGATCCTGTGCAACACGGTCGGGATCGTGGGCGGAGGGCTGGTGGCGCGCTCGCAGCTCGGGGTCGGCCTGCAGCTCTACTACGACACCGCCCTCGAGGCCCTGCAGGAGCCGTCCAGCATCCTGGCCCTGCCCAAGGACGTCTACTCGGGCCTGTTCAAGTCCTTCGTGTTCGGGATCGTGATCTCGATCGTCTCCTGCGCCTCCGGGATCATGGCCCAGGGCGGGGCGCTCGGCGTGGGCAACGCCACGCGCTCGGCCGTGCGCGACTCGATCATCCTGGTGATCATCCTCAACTACTTCATGACCTGGTTCTTCTACCAGCAGTGAGGCCGTGACGCGCCCCGCCGGAGAGGTCGTGATCCGCTACGAGCGCGTGTGCAAGCGCTTCGGGCCCAAGGTCGTGCTGCAGGACCTGGACCTCGAGGTGCGGCGTGGCGAGACGCTGGCGATCATGGGCCCCTCGGGCATCGGCAAGTCGGTCACGCTGCGCCACGCCGTGGGCCTGCTGCACCCCGACAGCGGGCGCGTGCTGGTCGAGGGCCACGACATGAGCACGATCGAGCCCGACGACCTGGTCGCGCTGCGCCGGCGCATGGGCTACCTGTTCCAGGACGGGGCCCTGATCAACTGGCTCTCGGTCGGCGAGAACATCGCCCTGCCGCTGCGCGAGAACACGGATCTCTCCGAGGCCGAGATCCGCGAGAAGGTCGAGCACAAGCTCGGCCTGGTGCAGCTCGTCGGGACCTACGACCTGATGCCGCCCGAGCTCTCGGGCGGGATGCGCAAGCGCGTGGGCCTGGCGCGGGCCCTGGTCACGGACCCGGAGATCGTCTTCTACGACGAGCCCAACACCGGCCTCGACCCCGAGATCTCGATGTCGGTCAACCACCTGATCCGGGACCTGGCCGAGCGCCTCGAGATCACCTCCATCGTGGTCACGCACCTGGTCTCCTGCGTGCTGTTCGCCGCCGACCGCGTGGTCCTGATCGACCAGGGGCGCGTCTTCGCCGAGGGCACGCCCCAGGAGTTCCTGACGAACCCGAACGAGCGCCTGCAGCGCTTCCTGGCCAAACCCTACGACTGATCCAGCGCCGCGCGCCCCGCGCGGCTCCTTCCCGAGCTCCCCATGAACCACCAGCGCCAGATCCTCCTGGGTGTCTTCTTCATCGTCGCGCTCTCGATCCTGGCCTTCTACACGCTGTTCCTGACCGACGTCCACCTGTTCTCGAAGCCGATCCTGATGACGGTCTACTTCCCGGAGGCGAACAACCTGCGGGAAGGCGACCCCGTGCAGCTGCTCGGCGCGCGCATCGGGCGCGTGAAGGAGGTGGCCCCGAACGTGACGGTCGAGGCCCGCAAGCGCATCCGCACGGTGCTGTCGCTCGACCGCGAGGTCGAGCTGCTGGAGGACGCCGTGATCAGCATCCGCGAGACCTCGCTGCTGGGCGGTCGCAACGTGTTCATCGATCCCGGCACCTTCGGCGGGCCGGTGATGGTCGCGCTGGAGGACGGCGCCTTCTACGGCGAGGTCTTCAAGAACCCCTTCGCGAGCCTGGGGGACATCGGCACGCTGCTGAACGAGAACCGCGCGTCGATCAACGGCTTCCTGACCAACCTGGACGCGATCACGGACGACTTGCGGGCGGGCAAGGGCCTGCTCGGAAGCCTGATCTCCAGCGAGTCCATGGCCAGCGACGCCAGCGAGCTCTTCGGCTCGGCCAAGGAGCTCTCCGCGAACCTGCGCGACGCCTCGGCCCAGCTCAAGAGCGGCCAGGGCGTGCTCGGATCGCTCTTCTACGACGAGGCCCTCAAGGAAAAGCTGACGGACACCTTCGACAACCTGCAGGGCCTCTCGGCCGACCTGCGCAGCCAGCAGGGCGCGCTGGGGGCCCTGATCTACGACCCGGCCCTGAAGGAGCGCCTGATCGGGGCGATCGACGACATCGCCTCCTTCGTCGGCAAGCTCGACGAGGGCCAGGGGGCGCTGCCGATGCTCATGACGGACCAGGCCTTCAAGGAGCAGCTCAGCGCCGTCGTCGCCGACCTGAACGCGATGCTGGCGGACGTGCGCGTGCTGGTGGCCGACACCAAGGCCGGCAAGGGCACGGTCGGCAAGCTCCTGACCGAGGACGCGCTCTACGACGACTTCCGCAAGGCGATCGCCGTGCTCACGCGCAGCCTCGAGGACTACCGCGAGGCGGCGCCGATCACGTCCTTCACGAGCGTCCTGTTCGCGGCCTTCTGAGCGCGGGCGCGGGGCCGGCTCGTCCGGCTCGGTGCCCGAGCAGGTGCGCGACCCACTTGCCGATCCCGTCGCCCTCGAGGTGCACGGGCGTCCCGGCGCGCGCCTCCCCGAGCGTGGTCCGCGCCAGCGTCTCCGGGATCACGGCCACGCGGAAGCGCCGGCCGCGCGGGGCGACGATCGTCAGGCTGATCCCGTCCACCGCGATGCTGCCCTTCGGCAGCAGCCAGCGCTCGAAGCCGCGCGGCACCTCGAAGGTGACGAGGCGCCCGCCGTCGCCGCTCGCCTCGACCGCCGCCACGCGCCCGAGGGCGTCCACGTGCCCGCTCACGAGGTGCCCGCCCAGGCGGTCCGCGAGGCGCACGGCGCGCTCGACGTTGACACGCCGACCCACCGAGAGCTCCGCGAGCCAGGTCAGGGACAGGGTCTCGCGCGAGAGGTCGTAGCGCGTCGTCCCGCCGCGCCCGACGGCGCTCACCGTCAGGCAGCAGCCGCTGACGGCGATGCTCTCCCCCGCCACCGGCCGCCAGCGCGGGGCACCGCGCGCCAGGACGGGCCGGGCGAGCTCGAGGCGCGCCCCTCGTCCGACGCGCCGCAGCGCGCGCACCTCCGCCAGGCCCTCGACGAGTCCGGTGAACACGACCCCATGGTGGCAACAAGGGTTTGCGGAGCAAGGGCTTGGGGAGCCCCGCCCGGGCCCGCCCGCGGCCCCCCGCGGGGCCGGCGCGTGCTTGCCCGGAGGGCCCCGCGCGCATAGACTTCCCTGCCTTTTTCCGCGGACCGCCCGCCCGGAATGCACCCGTGCAAGTCGCCCTCCTCACCCTCTTCCCCGAGGCCGTCGAGCCCTATCTGGGCGCGAGCATCCTCGGCCAGGCCCAGGCCAAGGGCCGGGTGAGGGTCCAGGCGATCGACATCCGCGACTTCACGCGCGACCGGCACCGCACCGTGGACGACCGCCCCTACGGCGGCGGCCCGGGCATGGTGCTGAAGCCCGAGCCGGTCTCCGACTGCGTCGAGTGGCTCGAGCGCGAGCACGGCCCCTATCACAAGGTGCTGCTGACGCCGGACGGGACGCCCTTCCGCCAGGCCAAGGCGCGCGCCCTGGCCGGGGTCGAGCGCCTGCTGCTCCTGTGCGGCCGCTACGAGGGCTTCGACGAACGTCTCCGGGAGGCCTACGCCTGGGACGAGGTCTCGCTGGGCGACTTCGTGCTCTCCGGCGGCGAGCTGCCGGCCCTGTGCGTGCTCGAGGCGGTCGTGCGCCTCGTGCCCGGGGTCCTCGGCCACGAGGAGTCGGCCGTGCGCGAGTCCTTCGAGCAGGGCCAGCTCGACCACCCCCACTACACCCGGCCGCCCTCCTGGCGCGGCCGGAGCGTTCCCGACGTGCTCAAGAGCGGCGACCACGCCGCCATCGAGCGCTGGCGCGCCGGCGAGGCGCGCCGCCGCACGCAGACACGCCGGCCCGATCTCGTCAGCGAGTGACCGGAAGAGACCAGCCCCAAAGCGGATTGCACGGAGTCGACCCATGAACCTGCCCACCAACCTGATCGAGCAGCTCGGCAAGGAAAACGGCAAGAAGAGCCTTCCCGCGGTGCGCGTCGGCGACAGCGTGCGC
>DASVAP010000190.1:0-3992 GCA_036376275.1 Planctomycetota bacterium
CAGCTCACGCCGCGGTCCGAGGAGTGGTAGATGCGCCCGCGGTCGGTGACGGCCCAGGCCTTCTGCGGATCGAGGGGCGAGAAGGTCAGCGCGCTGACGTACTCGCCGTTCGCCACGCCGAAGTCGAAGCTCGACCACAGGGCGAAGCTCCAGTCGTTGCCGGCCCCGCGCGTGTAGCGGTAGAGGCGCGAGGCGCACAGGAAGAAGTGCCGCGGGTCGAGCGGGTCGGCCACGACCGGCGGCATCCAGGCGTGGTCCTCGCCGGCCGGGAAGTCCTCGAGGTAGAGCTGCGGGTTGCCCTCGCCCACCTGGCACAGCACGAAGCCCGGGTAGACCGAGAACAGGAACCCGTGGTCGCCGTCGCCACTGGTGAGGTGCCCGTAGTCGCCGCTGATGAGCTGGCTGAAGGCGAGGCTCGTGCCGGGGAAGGGCGGGGCCGCGCTGGCGCGCTGGTAGCCCTGGTCCTGCGCGCCGGCCACGACGTGCAGCGGGTTCGCGCTGGAGGTGTGCGTCGTGTAGTACTGCGAGACGCGCAGCCCGGAGAGCGAGAGGTTCTGGACGCTGGCCAGGAGATCGGTCGAGCGGTACAGCCCGCCGTCGGTCGCGATGTACCAGGTCTCGCCGTGCGGCCCGGCCTGCGGCACCACGTCGATCCCCTGGATGTCCGCGTGCAGGCGCGCCGCCGGGTTGCCGTAGTAGGCCTGCCAGGTGTTGATCACGGCGAAGCTCGTCCCGCCGTTCACCGTGCGGTGCGTCTCGACGCCGCCGTAGAGGAACGTGTCGGGCGTCGTGATCGAGGCGTTGAGCACGTTCCAGTAGTCGCTCAGGTTGGCCACGAAGCTCCACGTCGCGCCCGCGTCGTCGGAGCGGTGCAGCTTCTCGAGCCCGCCGCCGCTCCACACGCCCCACAGGCGCGGCGCGCCGGCCTCGGAGCCGGTCAGCTCGGCCTGCGAGCCGCTGGTCGGCGCCGGCCCGACGCTGGTCCAGCTCGTGCCGTGGTCGCTGCTCTTCAGGAGGCCGGAGCCCGTCACGAGGTAGAGGTCCGGCCGCCCGTCGCGCGTCGTCCAGGCGTCGCCCGCGAAGCTGCCGAGGTGGTGGACCTCGGTGAAGCTCGCCATCCCGTCGGTCGAGCGCATCAGCTTCCAGGCCGAGCTGCGCCGGCGCACGAGGTAGACCGTGCCGCTGCCGTCGCTGGCGGTGAGCGCGCGGCGCACGGCGCTCGTCTGCCCGAGCCCGGCCGGCACCTCCCACGTCGTCCCGCGGTTGCGCGTCACGTGCACGAGCCCGCCGTCGCTCGCCACCAGCACGACGTCCGGATCGCCCGGCTGCGCGCCCGGCAGCACCGCGAGGTGGTGCCCGCCGCCGTAGAGGTTGTCGCCGAAGGGCGTCCAGCCGCCGCCGTCGAGCGTGCCCTCCCAGGTGCCGCCCAGGGCCGTGCCGACGTAGAGCGACTGCCCGTCCGGCGCCAGCGCCGCCGCGTGCACGCGCCCGGCCAGGTTCTGGCTGCCGCGCTCGACCCACGCGCTCGGCGGGACGACCAGCGCCGTCGCCAGGCGGTTGCGGCGCTCGATCTGTGCCTCGCCGTTCGCGCGCTCGAGCGCGCGCCAGTCGACGCCCGGCGCCGTCTGGTGGCGGTGCTCGAACCACGCCTTGCGCCGCGGCGTCTGGCGCTCCTCGGCCTCCGGATCGAGCACGTCCTCGGTGGGGCGCGGGAAGACGGCCCGCGCCGTGCCCTGGCCGGTGCAGGCGGCGAGCAGGGCGGGGAGGGCCAGCAGCGCGATCGGGAGCGTCGGGCGGAGCATGGGGGGAGTGGGACGGTTCCGGAGGCGAACAGGCTCCCCGGAACGCGCCGTTCCCGCACGAGGGCGCCGCCTTTTTTCCGCGCCCCGGGCGCGGGCGGGTAGGCTCGGACGCGTGCAGCCGCTCGAAGGCCGTCCGGTGATCGTCTACCCCTGCCCGTGGACCTACCGCATCGTCTGCGCGGACGAGCCGGCCCTGCGCCTCTTCGTCGCGGGGCTCGTGGGGGAGTCCGAGCACCGCGTGACGAGCCTCGGGGAGAGCTCGGGCGGCCGCTACCGGCGGGTCGAGCTCGTCCTGACGGTGCGCGACGAGGCCCACCGCAACGAGGTCTTCGTCGCCCTCAGCCGCTCGGAGCTCGTGCGCTTCGTGGTGTGAGCCGGAGCGGGCCGGCTCACTCCAGCGCCTCGAGCACGCGCAGCACCGGCAGCTCCTCGCCCACGGCTGGCTCCGGCAGGAGCCCGTTGCTCCACAGGCTGTCGTCGCTGCGGCCCTCGCACAGGTAGGTCGCGACGGCGCCCAGGGGCTGGTCGGTGCGCAGGTACAGCGTGCCCTGCGGCAGCTTCAGGCCCTTCGACTCGGCATGGGTCTCGAGGGTGAGCTCGCCCAGGTCGGTGCTCTCGAGGATCTTGCGGCTGCCGGCGCGGTGCACGGCGTCGACGCGCGCGACCTCGCCCAGGACCTTCGTGTTCGTGCCGAGCCAGGAGAGCTCGAGGCCGTGGCCGCGGAAGAAGGCGGCCAGCGAGTCGGGCACGGCGTAGGCCCACGGGCGGCGCACGACCTCGCTGCCGACGAAGCGCCCGTGGTGGGGGATCGTGACGCTCGTGGGCGCGCCCTCGAGCGTGCGCGGCGAGCGCGTCAGGATCTCGATCGGCTCGGGGAAGGGCTGCAGGTCGTAGCGCACCGCGATCGACTCGCGCGGCGCCTGGCAGCCCTCGACCACGGCCAGCAGCTCGCCCGGCCGCTCGGCGGTGAAGCGCAGGAGCTCCACCAGGAACGCGTAGGTCGTGTGCACGCGCTCCTCGAAGGAGATGTAGGAGTAGGTCTCGAGCAGCACGTCGAGCCGGCTCGTGAGCCCGCGGTAGTTGCTGCCGAAGCGCGGGTGGTGCGTGTAGGTGATCCAGCCCTCGCCGCTCTTCTTCTCGTCCACCAGGAAGTTGCCGTACCAGCCGGTCTCGTGGCCCCACTGGCTCTTCACCTCGCGCCGCACGGCCGGCAGGAGGCGCTCGCGCATGTAGAGGATCGGCTCGCTGCGCCCGCTCTCGATCGTGTGCGGCACGTCGAAGGTCAGGTCGAAGCGGTGCACCGAGCCGTTGGTCGAGTGGCAGTCGACCGTCAGGTGCGGCTTCCACGGCTGGCACACGCGCGACTGCAGGCACTGCATCTCCAGCGCGCCCTGGCGCATGTAGTCGCGGTTCAGGTTGACGCCGGAGGCGTTCACGCGCGTGCCGACGCCGCTCACGGGCCCGAGCTGGCCCTCCAGGTTGGCGAGGTCGAGCTTGCGGTTCTCGGGCGAGATGCGGTCGTTGCCGTCGGGGTTGAAGAGCGGCACGACGAGCAGCGTCATGTGCTCCAGGAGATCACCCAGCTTCCCGTCGAGGATGTCGCGCACGAGCATCAGGCTCGCCTCCTTGCCCTCGACCTCGCCGGCGTGGATGCCGTTGATGACGAGCACGATCGGGAGGTTCGCCGCGCGCGCCGCGACCGGCGAGCGCACGCCGCGCGTCGACAGCACCAGCAGCGGCAGGTCGCGCCCCTCCGGGCTCGTCCCGAAGCTCTGCCGCGCGAGGCGCGGGTCGCGGCGGGCCTCCAGGGCTGCCAGGAAGGCCATCACGTCGGCGTGGCGGGAGGTCTCGAGGTAGCGGGACGACTCGGCCCGCGTCTGGGGGGAGCTCATCCGCGCATGGTAGCCGCCGCCGCCCCGCGCCCCCGGCCGGACGCGCGCGTGCGCCGGGACGGGGTAGGCTTCCCTGGATTCCCGCCGCCTCCCATGCAACAACCCGCCTCCGTTCCCACCA
Organism: Planctomycetota bacterium; assembly: GCA_036376275.1. GTDB lineage: Bacteria > Planctomycetota > UBA1135 > UBA1135 > JABFRZ01. Next base: position 3,816 of record DASVAP010000190.1, read on the forward strand.
CGTCCACGCGCGCGGACGCCTCGGCCCCCGCGCGTCCCGGTCAGGTCCCCGCGGCCGAGCGCGCCCGCGCGCGGCTGTGCTTTTTTTCGCTCTCCGCCGCCGGCGACGCGCCGGAGGCCTGGCGGCGCCTCGGCGCCCTCGGCCTCGGCGCGGCCCTCGGCGTCGAGCCGGCCGGGC
>DASVAP010000219.1:0-8165 GCA_036376275.1 Planctomycetota bacterium
GAAGGCCGCGCGCGCCGCCGCCCCGCCGCTCTTCAAGCGCTCCTCGATGCCTTTCGCGATCTCGACCAGCACCTTGAGCAGGTTGGCCACGTCGCTGCGCGTGTTGTTGATGTTCGTCTGGAGCAGGATCGAGTTGCGCGAGGTCTTGTTGAGCTGGATCTCGTACTCCGAGGCCAGTAGGTTCTTGAACTGCGTGCCGTCGAAGCCGGCCGTCCCGCACACGAGCGTCAGGCGCGTCGGGTCGAGCACGAACTCGTCCTCGCGCAGGGCCTGCAACGCGTCGGCCCAGGTGGCACCCTCGGTGAAGCTCGTCATCCCGGAGGGCCGGAACTCGGAGGGGATCATCTCGCCCGGCTCGAGCACGCGGAAGTACTTCGAGACCAGCGGGTGGTGGTTCACCTGGCGCCGGATCTCGAGCGCGTTCTGGATCGAGCCCATCACGAGCTCGTAGCCCTCGAGCTCCATCTGGCGCCGCGCGACATCGAGCGAGGCGATGATCTGCAGGTTGGGGGAGGTCGAGGCGTGCGTGAACACGGCCTCCTTGAAGGCCTGCTCGTGGCGCGCGAAGTCCTCGTCCCCCACCAGCACCATCGAGCCCTGCCGCAGGGCCGACATCGACTTGTGGGTCGAGTTGGTCTGGTAGACGCGCAGCTTGGCCTTGCGCGGATCGGGGACGAGGCGCGTGGTGAGCACGCGCGGGTCCTTCGGGTCGAGGTCGGCGCCGAGGGTCTTCTCCTGCGCCAGGTAGCGCTCGAGGTAGGCCGGATCGGCGAAGGCCTCCTTCAGCGCCGCGCGCGCGCCCATCGCGGTGCGCGGGCGGTAGAAGGGCGAGAAGCGCGCGAAGCCGAACCAGGCCTCGTCCCACAGGAAGATCAGGTCCGGCTTGATCGCCAGGCACTCCTCCATCACCCGGCGCGTGTCGTACACGTGCCCGTCGAAGGTGCAGTTGGTGAGCGTGACCGTCTTGACCTTGGCCAGGCGCCCGGCGGCCTTGAGCTCGAGCAGCGCCTGCTTGACCGCGCGCAGCGGCACGGCGCCGTACATCGAGTACGCGACCAGCGGGAAGGCCTCGACGTAATAGGGCTGCGCCCCCGCCAGGACCATGCCGTAGTGGTGCGACTTGTGGCAGTTGCGGTCGGCGATGACGATGTCGCCCGGCTCGAGCAGGGCCTGGTGCACCATCTTGTTCGAGGTCGAGGTGCCGTTGGTCACGAAGAAGACCCGATCGGCGCCGAAGGCGCGCGCGGCCGCGTCCTGGGCCTTCTTGATGTTGCCGGTGGGCTCCAGCAGGCTGTCGAGACCGCCGGTGGTGGCCGAGGACTCCGCCAGGAACAGCGTCGGGCCGTAGAACTCGCCCATGTCGCGGATCCAGTGCGAGCGGAAGATCGACTTGCCGCGCGCGACCGGCAGGGCGTGGAAGGTGCCGACCGGCTTCTGCGCGTACTTCTTGAGGTTGTCGAAGAAGGGCGTCTCGAAGCGCTCGGCCACGCCCGCCAGGATCGAGAGGTGGATCTCGAGCGGCTCCTCGACCTCGTAGAACACGCGCCGCAGGCCGGCCGCGGCCGGGTCGGAGAGGATCTCGTCCGCGTTGCGGTCGGACAGGAGGATCACGTCCAGCTCCGGCCGGATCTGCTTCACGGCCCTGGCCAGCGCCAGGCCGAGGTCGCCGGCGCTCTCCTGTGCTCCCGCGGGGAGCCGCGAGGCCAGCCAGCTCTTGAAGAGCGGCAGGTCGTGCGCCGAGGCGAACGGGAAGCCGTCGTAGAGCACGACCGACTCGAGGTTCGTGTTGAGGATCACCGCCAGCAGCGCGTCCTCGAAGTTCCCCACCATCACGGGCTCGTACACGAACTCGTCCTGCGGGCGGCGGAGCTTGCGGATCTGCTGGATCTGCGCGGGCCAGCGGGCCGCGGGCGAGGGCGTCACGAAGAGCGTCTCGAAGTAGTGCCGCGCGCTCGTCTCGCGCGCCGCGGTGGGCATGACGCGCTCGCCGAGCGTGCCCTCCTCGTCGGCCTCCCACTCGCCGGCCTCGCTGCGGTAGGCGCCGGACATCAGCGCCTGGATCACGCGCTGCACGAGGCGCAGGACGCCGTGGGCGTCGCCCGCCCCGACGCGCTCCTCGAGCGTGCGCAGGCAGCGCGTTCCGGGGAAGGCCTGCAGGGACTCGAACGGCTTCAGCTCCTCGAGCCGGCGCGCACACTCCGCCTTGAGCGCCGGGCCCGCGCCCTTGGCCACCCAGGCCTGCGCGGCCTTGCCCAGGTCGCGCCAGCGATCGTGGCGCGCCGAGACGGCGGAGAAGAAGTGATCCAGGCCGGCGGCGGACGCGGAGCTCGGGGACGGAGAGGACGTGTCGCTGCGGGGAGCGGTCTTGGCGGGCATGGTCTTCATGGGTGGGAGGGCCGGGGAAGGCGCCAGGCGAGAGCGGTCGAGTCAGCCGTCGTGTCAGAGGTCGAAGCGCAGCGCGAACTGCAGGCGGTTCGCGTCGCCGTCCTCGCCGTCGGTCGTGTCGCGCGTGCCGTACAGGTACTCGACCCCGGCCCAGGCGCGGTCGGTGAACTGCCAGATCAGGTTGGCGAAGGCGTAGACCAGCTCCTCGGAGACGACCAGGCTCGTGCCGCTCGGGATGTCGCCCTCGCCCCAGCTGTAGCCGATCGTGCTGCGGTACTCCTCGCACCAGTGGTGCTCGTAGGAGCCCAGCAGCCCGAGCACGGGGATGGCCTCGAGGTTGCCGCTGTCGTCCAGGATGGCCGTCGTCCCGCCGCGGTAGCGCCCGACCCCATCGCCGTAAGTGACCTGCACGATGGCCGAGTCCTTGCCCGCGGTGGCCAGCTTGGTCGAGAGGTTGGCGCCCCACAGGGCCACGTCCTCGCTCGCGCCGGCGTCCGGATCGAAGCGCGCCATGCCGCCGAAGAGTCCGAGCTGCACGTGGCCGCGCGAGTTCGCCAGGTGCAGGCGCGCGTTGACGTCCGGCAGGGGCTCCTCGACCTTGCCCATCGCCGTGCTCGGGAACTGCACGTCGGAGTCGGGATCCTCGAGCGAGACGGCCCAGTAGCTCCCGTCCTCGAGAGCGCGCGTGTAACGCACCTGCGGCTGGCGCACGAGCGGGAAGGCGACCGGCGACTCGAAGTCGATCGTCTCCGGCATCGCGCTCTCGTCCATGAAGGTCGTCCACGTCTGGCCGCCCAGCACACCCGCGACCGTGCCGTAGGCGTGGCGCATGCGGAAGCCGTTCTGGTCGCTGAAGAAGTCGCCCTCGACGAAGGCCCGGAACTCTCCGACCGAGGAGGGCCCGCTCACGTCCAGGTTCAGGCGCGACTGGCGCGCGTGGATGCGCGTGCTGTCGTCCGTGCCCTCGTCGGTGCCGGTCGGGATCGTGCGCACGTCGAAGGAATCGGTCGACCCGATCGCGTCGAAGTCGTGGATCAGGTCGAGCTTGACGTAGCCGCCCAGCTTCCAGGTGTACTCGCCGGTCTCGAGCTGGAGCCCCTTGGCGGGCGGCGGTGGCTCCTGTCCCGACAGCTGCGCGGCGAACGGCAAGCTCAGCAGTGCGAGCACGCTCGCCGGCCTCGATGGAACGCTCCCCAGGAACTGGTGATGTCTCGTCACTCGACCTCGCTTCCCTGCCGGGACTGCCTTCGAAACTACCATCTTCCCACCGACGCCCTGACGCCGGACAGGGTATCCACAACCGCACGGGGCGCCAAGCAGGCCACCTCCGGCTCCGACGTGCCGCACTCGATCCTCGGGCCCGGGCGCATTGGTTGCGAGAGTGCAACTCGCGCATCGCTCGGGACGCCCCTCGCCCAGGCCAGGCCTTCCCCCGCGCCACGCACCGCGGGCATCGAGTCCGTCAGGCTCCCGGGGGCGGGGTGGGCAGCTCGCGGTAGAGCGCTCGGGTGTGCCAGTTGAGCTGGATCGCCAGCGAACGGAGCACGAACACGACGGCGATCGTGAGCAGCGCGGCCCGGCGCGGCGTCTCCCAGCCGAAGTGCAGGAGAGCGACGAACAGGCAGCAGCCGCCGATCGCGACCAGCGCGTAGAACTGCCCGGGCTTGAAGAGCAGCGGCTCCTCGCGCACCAGCACGTCGCGCAGCAGCCCGCCCCCCACGGCCGTGATCGTCCCACCCAGGATCACGGCCGGCGTGCTGAGCCCGGCCTCGAGCGAGCGCTGCACGCCGTGCACGGCGAAGGCGCCGAGGCCCAGCGCGTCGATGACGGCGATCACGCGCCCCACGCGCCCGACGAGCCGATGCAGGAACAGCGTCAGGAGCGCCGCCGCGCCGACCGCATACAGCGAATAGGGATCGGTGAGGATCGAGGCCGGTCCGCTCGAGATCAGCAGCCCGTCGCGGATCAGCCCACCGCCGCCGGCCGTGATCAGCGCCAGGAAGATCACCCCGATCACGTCGTAGCCGCGCTTCAGCCCGGCCAGGGCGCCCGTGACGCCGAAGGTGAAGTGCGCCAGCAGGCTGAAGCTGAGCGGCAGCTCGAACTGCTCCAGCTCCTGGACCAGGGCGAGGGACGGCATGCGCGCCGCGGACCTAGCCGGGCGGCGTCCCGCCCGGCGCGACCAGGTAGACGATGATCGAGCCCCACATCGGCAGGAGCACGTGGGCGATCGCGACCGAGCCCGAGTAGCCCAGCACGGCGATCGGGCTGCCGGACTTCTCCTGCACCGCCGCCAGCCCCGGGGTGAAGGTCTGGGCGCCGGAGAGGCCGCCCAGCAGGAGCAGCGGGTTCGCCTTGAGCACGTGGATCCCGAAGTAGAGCCCGGCGAACAGCGGCACCATCGTCACGACGATCCCGCCCAGGAAGAGCCCGAGCCCCGCCTCGCGCACGGCCGGGACGAAGTGCGGCCCGGCGCCCAGGCCCACCATGGCCACGAAGGCCGAGAGCCCCAGCGACTGCATGAAGGACACGGCCGCGTCCGGGATGCGCCCGAAGAGCGGGCGCCGCCCGCGCAGCCAGCCGACGGCGATGCCGGCCAGGAGCACGCCGACGCTCGAGCCCAGCGAGAGCTTGAAGCCCTCCAGGTCGAAGCCGCACACGATCCCGACCACCGCGCCGACCACCACGCCGATCCCGAGCACGCGGAAGTCGGTCGTGTCGGTGGACTGGATCGTGGCACCGATGCGCGCCGCCACGCGCGTGACGGCGGCCTCGGGACCGACCAGGCGCACGACGTCGCCGCGCTCGAGCACCGTGCGCGGGCCGATCGGGATCTCCTGCTCGCCGCGCAGGATGCGCCGCAGGTACACGCCGCGCACCTCGCTCGCGCGGGCGGCGATCTCCTCCAGGGTGGCGCCGTCGAAGTCGGCCGAGGTCAGGAACACCTCGCGGAAGGCCACCGGCAGGTCGAGCAGCTCGCGGTCCTCGACCTCCTCCAGGCCCGGCGCGGGGTGCGCGACCAGCGCCTCGCGCGGCCCGGACAGGGCCACGACGTCGCCCGGCTGCAGCGCGAGGTCCGGGGCGCCCTCCAGGACCTCCCCGGCGCGCCGCAGGCGTACGACGAAGAGCCGCGCACCGCCCACGCTCGCTTCCAGCTCCGAGGCGCGCCGGAAGGAGCTCGTGTCGCCCAGACGGAAGGCGCGCAGCTCGAAGCGGCGCCAGCCCGAGGCCACGCCCGGCTGGGTGCGGTCGATCCCGTACTGCTCCTCGAGCTTGCGGGCCTCGGCCACCAGGTCGAGCCCGAGCAGGCGCGGGCCGAGCGTGCCGCAGAACCAGATCACGCCGAAGGCTCCGAACACGTAGCACAGGGCATCGCCCACGGCCACGTGCCCGACCAGCTTCTCGGTCACCTCGGGCGCCAGGCCGAGGGCCTGGATCGCCTCGCTGGCGGTGCCGATCGCGGGCGACTCGGTCAATGCCCCCGAGACGAGCCCGCCGGCGAAGCCCGGGTCGAGGCCGAGCACGCGCGCCACGACCCAGGCCGTCGCGAGCCCGACCACGGGCACGAACACGCCCAGCACCGCGAAGCGCCAGCCGTCGCCCTTCATCGCCTTGGCGAACTTCGGCCCGACCGAGTACCCGATGCCGAACAGGAACAGCATGAAGAGCACGGACTTCGCCGCGCTCGAGACCGGCACCTCGAGCAAGCCGCCGATCAGGAGCCCGGCCAGCAGCGAGCCCGTGCTGCCTCCGAGGCTGAAGCCGCGGAACTTCAACCCGCCGACCCAGTAGCCCAGCCCGAGCGCGAGGTAGACCGCGAGCTCGGGCGACTTCTGGAAGAGCTGCTGCAGCCAGGCCATGGGTCCCCCTCGCCGCGGACCCGCATGGTCCGCGGCCGGCCGGGCTCACCAGTCGATCAGGCCCTCGTTGGAGGCCTGCTCGATGCGCGCGCGCGCCGCCAGGGCCTCGCCGCTCTTCGGATCGAGGGCCAGGGCCGCGTTGGCCTCCTTCATGGCGGCCTTGAAGCTCGACTTGACCGTGTACTGGCTGGCGAGGTGCAGGTGGACCGAGACCATCTGCTCGATCGTGAGCTGGCGGTACTTCGGTGCCCCCTCCTGGACGCGCGCGTCGTCGGGGTACTTCTTGGCGAGGCGCTCGATCTCCTCGAGCACGACGTCGCCGTCCTTCAGCGCCTGCTTCCACAGGCTCTCGGCCTTGCCGTCGTTGCGCGCCGTCAGGCCGTCGCGCGTGCGCTCGATCATCTTGTCGTAGTGCTCCTTGCCCTTCTTCAGGTCCTTCTCGAGCAGGCCCGCCATCTTCTGCTCGAGGGCGTCGTCGCGCGCGTTGGCCTCGCGCGCGTAGCCCTCCTGGACCATGGCCGCGGCCTCGGCCGCCTGGGGCTCGTTCGGCAGGCGCTGGAGGATCGTGGTCAGCCACTTCTGCGCCTCCTTCTCGTCGCCCTTCTGGCGCGCCTCGCGGGCCTTGGCCATGCACGCCTCGGCCGCCACGCGGCGCAGCTGGGCGCCCTCGCGCTCGACGTCGGCCGCCAGGCTCGGGTCGGCCTCCCTGGCGTAGCCGTAGCGGCGCGCGGCGTGCTCGTAGAGCCCGGCGTCGCGCGCGAAGTTGGCGAGCTGGAGCTGCCCCTTGCCGTTCTCCTTCGGGATCACGCTGGCGTACACCAGGTACACCGAGCGCGAGTCGAGCTGGTCCAGCGGCCACTGGACGCTCTCGCCCGCATCGGTGCGGAACGAGAGGATCTTCTGGTCGTCGTCGTAGGCGGTGGCGCGGCCGGTGACGACCTTGCCGCTCTTCAGCTTGATCTTCTCCTGGGCCGCGGCCGGCAGGGCCAGGGCCGCCAGGAGCGCCAGGGACGCGGTCCGGGGGAGGAGCATGGAGTTCTTCACTTCGGGATCGTCAGCGTGCCGCACACGCAGTCGGGGTTGTCGGGGTTGCGCTGGCCCGCCAGGCACAGGTGGTGGGCGCAGCCGTGGAAGTCCGCCTCGGCGGTGCCGCAGGTGCAGGGCACCTCCGAGCGGCGCGCACCCGAGCGGCAGGCGAGCGAGGCGGAGCAGGCGAGGACGAGGACGAGCAGCAGGAACGAGCGCATGAACTTGGATTCCTCCGGGGCCACAGGCTAGCGCACGGGCCGGCCTCCGTTACGGACCGATCGCCGGGAGCCCGTCGCCGGCGCTCCGCGCGGCGCGCGCCGGAGCTCGCTCTATCCTGGAACTGGACGCGGTCCGTAGCGCTCCTGGACCAGGGCCGGGTGAGCGCGCGCGCGACCCCTGGAAGGCTCCCCTTCGACGCGGAGGAAGATCCAGGAAAGCGGCATCCGAAGGATTGCGGATTCCCGAAGTGCCCGCAGAATCGCTGCCCCAGCTCCGGATCCCGCCGGAGATCTCCCCCCCGCTCCCGTCCCCCTTGCCGATGTCCGCCTGCCCTTCGCGGCGCGCCGAGCCCTCCGTCTCTCCGGCTGCGATCCGCACCGTCTTTTGCACGTTCCTCATGTCCAGCGCGCTCGCCGCGCAGCCCCAGGAGGACGGCCTGGAGGACCTGCCGCCCGCCAACCAGGGCGCCTTCGAGGGCGGTGCGACCGGCACCAAGGAGGACACGCGCGAGCAGTTCCCCTTCTCCGAGGACGAGGTCGATTCGGAGGACATCCCGACCGGCATCGCGCCCAGCCCGCTCTTCGGCGCGCGCTCCTTCACGCAGAAGCTGCTGCGCTTCGAGGAGTTCGGCACCGTTCCGCTGCCCACGACCTTCCGCGCCGGGCTGCCGCT
>DASVAP010000226.1:0-2154 GCA_036376275.1 Planctomycetota bacterium
AGCGTCCCGGTCAGCGAGTCGGCCATCGCGCGCCCGGACTCGGCCGTCCCGCGCGTCTCGCCCAGCAGTTCCACCAGCGGTGCGCGCGCCGACTCCAGGTCGGCCACCAGTCCCTCGCGCTGGGCCGTGAGCTCGGCCGAGAGCTGGGTCAGCGCGGCCTCGCGCTCGGCGGCGACGCTGGCGGGCAGGGTCGCGGCCGTGGCGGCCAGCGACTCGGCCGCCAGGGAGACACGCTCGACGCTGGCCAGCACGCCCTGCGACTCGCTCGACTGGCTCGCGCGCAGCGTCAGCAGCTCGACGCGCGCGCTCAGGATCTCGGGCTGGCGCTGCAGGTAGTAGAAGACGCGCTCGAGGAGCTGGCGCGACTGCGCGACCTCGCGCACCATCGGCTCGAGGCCTGAGAGCGTGTCGAGCCGCACCAGGCTCGTCAGGTCGCCGACCAGGCCTCCGCCCTGCTTCGCGCCGATGTCGGCGAAGCCGGGGAGCTTCGCCACCTCGGCGATGCGGCTGGCGTCGTCGCCCGCCAGCCAGGCGGCGACGATCTCGCGCACCTTGCCGAGATAGGGCTCGGGCAGGCCCTCGGCCGTAAGGTTCCAGATCGCCTGCTCCTGGCGCTGCAGGGCCTCGATCATCGGCTGGTCCGCGGCACCGTAGACCTCGGTCCAGTGCGTCTCGTGCAGGTGCCGGACGTACGTGACGACGATGATGGCGTCGAACAGCGCCGCGTAGGGGCGCGGGCCGGAGGCCAGGCGCCAGAGCGTGTTGGCGTAGTCGATGCGCCAGTCCAGGGCCTGCACGCGGGCCTCGACCGTTCCGGCGCGCGCGGCGAAGTCGGCCGTGGCCTGCTCGATCTCGCTGGCGAAGAGGTCGGCGAAGCGCATGAAGCGCGTCTGCACCAGGGTGGGGTCGGCGGGGGCCTGGCCGCCCGGCTTGAAGGCGGCCGAGGCCACACGCCCGGGCATTTCGGCCGTGCTCTTGAGCAGGCCGCAGGCGCCCAGGCCGACGGACAGGACGAGGAGACCCGCAGCGATCCGGGCCTGGCGTCGGAGGCGCATGTCCCCGCCAGGCTAGGGACGGACCCGGCGCGGAGGAAGGGGCGGCGCTGCGGGCCTCACGGTCGCATCCAGGCGTTGCCCACCTGCACGTAGATCGCCCCCTCTTCCGGCCCGCGCGCCACGTCGAGCCCGGCGTGGAGCCCGAACTTGCGCGCCAGCAGGTAGCGCAGGCCGAGGCCCTGGCCGAAGGCGCTCTGCTCGCGCTCGAACCCGTCCAGGTCGGTCCAGGCCAGGCCGCCGCCGCCGAAGGCCACGGCCGAGAGGCGCGGGTGGAACTGCCAGCGCAGCTCCAGCTCGGCCGAGACGGCGTGCTCGCCCTGGTAGCGCAGGGCCGGCACGCCGCGCACGTACACGAAGGGGCGCGCGTAGAAGGGCACGTCGCCGAAGGAGAAGCCGGCGTCGGCGCGCGCGCCGAGGAACCAGCGCTCCGCGAGCGGCCGGTGGTGGATGAGCACCTGGCGGAGGAGCTGGAAGCTCTGCGAGGCCCCGAAGGCCTCGTCGAAGAGGGTGACGACCGAGTCCGACAGGAGGCCGCGCGTGGGTGTGAACAGGTTGTCGAGCGAGTCGTAGCGCAGGCCCAGGGCCGGACCGGAGAGGGTCACGTCGTCGTCGCCGGGATCGACGCCCTCCAGGCCCCCGGCCGGACGCTCGAAGTGGACCTCGGCGTCGGCGTAGGCGAAGCGCAACGCGACCCAGAAGTCGGAGCGACCGAGGCGCGCGCGGCCCTCGCCGACCACCCCGGTCGTGTCCAGGCGGTACTCCAGCGGGTCGTCCTCGAGCGTCGGATCCGCGCCGATCCCGGACAGCTCGAGCTCGAGCGCGAGGCGCCCGGCGCCCAGCAGGGTCTGCAGGTCACCGTCCGCCCACAGGCTCGAGTTGCCCGCGAAGACGCCCGCGCTGCCGCCCTCGGTCGCGAGCGCGCCGACGAAGGTGATGTTGGGGCGCGCCCAGCCCTCGTCCCCGGCGGACTCGCGCGGCTCGAGGAAGGCCGCCCCGACGACCGCGCCGTAGCCGAGGGCCGGCTCGGTGATCGGCACGACCAGCGGCAGGAAGCCGTGCGGCGTCGCGAGGAAGCGCGAGAGGTCGAACCAGCCGTCCT
>DASVAP010000236.1:0-2872 GCA_036376275.1 Planctomycetota bacterium
CCCCGAAGTTATCCACAAAGTGAAGTCTCGCGGACTTCGCTGGAACCCGGGCCGCCCTCCGGGTAACTGAGTGCCCACGCCGGATGACCGCGGCCGCGCTGACCGCGGTCCGGCCGGCTCCCGACCGCGCTCGGGAGTCCCCCCCCACCTCGGTTCCGCACCCTCGCCTCGCACGGCGGGAACTCACCCCCCATGGCACGACCCGCTCGCGCCGATCGTCCCTCTCGTCGCGGCGCCCTCGCGCGCAACGCTGGCCTGCTCGTCGCGCTCGCCCTGGCGGTGTTGCCCGCCGCGGCGCGCGCCCAGGGCCGCTGTCGTCCGGCGCTCGAGCTCGGGATCAACCCGAGCTTCCAGACCTGGAGCTCGCGCGCGATCGTCTTCGCCGACGCCTTCCAGCGCGTGCGCGAGATGGTCCACTGGAACGGCGCTCCGCAGGGCAGCGCGCCGCTGATCCCGCTCGGCTCCGGGCGGCTCGGCGCGGGCTGGCCCGACCCGGCGCAGCTCGCCCCCGGCGCGCGCTACGGCGCGCTGCTGTTCGGCTCGATGGAGGGCACCGTCCCCGACGGCCGCACGACGCCCTACGTGGTGACCTGGAAGGGCACGGGCCACGTGCGGCTCGAGGGGCCCTTCGTGCTGGGCGAGGGCGCGCGCGCGGCGCAGCGCGTCGAGGTGCTCGTCGATCCCACGCGCGGCGGCGGCAACGGTCTGCTCTCCGTCTCCTGGACGGCGCCGGACGCAGCCGATCCGGTGCGCGACGTGCACGTGTGGCTGCCGGGCATGGAGGGCACGGGCCAGGTCTTCTGGCCGCCCTTCCTGCGCCGCGTGCGCGCGACCAGCGCGGGCCAGGGCCCCAGCATCTGGCGCACGCTCGACTGGACGCGCGTGAACGAGTACGGCCGCGCGGTCGCGCGCGGCGGCTTCGTCTTCGACCTCGTGGGCGTGATCACGCCCGCCAGCGCGAGCCAGGGAACGCCGCGCGGCGTCGCCCCGGAGTACCAGGTGGCGCTCTGCAACGAGCTCGGGACGGACCTGCACTTCCAGCTCCCGCACCGCACGGGCGCCCTCTCCGAGGCCGACTACCTGGCCTTCGTCACGCGCACGCTGACGGTGATCCGCGACGGCTCGCCGGGCGTGCCCGGGGTCCTCGGCGGACGCCCCTTCGCCGGCCTGCGGCCGGACCTGACGGTCACGCTCGAGCTCTCCAACGAGATCTGGAACAGCGGCTTCCCCGTCAACGCCTGGATGAACGCCGAGGCCACGCGCCGGGGCATCCCCTTCGCGCAGCAGGTGGCGCGCGAGATCCAGCTCGTGTTCGACGTGGCGCGCACGGTCTTCGCCGGTCCCGACGCGGCGCGCCTGCGCACCTACGTCGGCGGCTTCGCGGCCGACCCGGGGTACCTGCGGCGCGTGCTCGGGTTCCTGCGGCCGGGCACGCGCCTCGACGCGCTCGGCCCGGCAGCCTACCTCGGGCCGCGACGGCCGGAGCTCGACGCGTGGGCCATCACGCCGCCCGGCGTGGACGAGCTGCTCGCCACGGCCGAGCGCGCGGTCGAGGTCCTGCGCCCGCAGGTCGCGGCCCACCGCTCGCTCGCGCAGGGCTGGACGAACCCCGACGGCTCGAACCCGAACCTCGAGCTGTACGAGATCGGCCTCAACCTGAAGTCGATCGGCCAGCCGTGGGCCGCCGCCGCGCGCGCGGTGCAGACCGACGCGCGCCTCTTCCCGATCCTGGCCGACCGGTTCCTGCCGATGCTGGCCGAGGAGGGCGTGGCCCAGGCCGCGTGGTACAGCTTCATGACCGACCAGGACTCGACCCTGGTCGAGGCCTACGGCATGTGGAACGACATGAACCAGCTCGTGACCACGCCGGTCACACGCCCCTACCGGGACGAGGGCGCGCCCAAGGCCGCGCTGCTCCTCCTCGGTCCGCCGCCCGCCAGCACCTGCCCGGCCGCGAGCGTGACCGTGCGCGACGCCCCGGGCAACCCGAGCACCCTGCGCGCCTCGCCCGCGCGCCTCGGCACGCTCCTGCGCCTCGAGGTGGACCTCAGCGCGCGCCCTGGAACGGCGGCCTTCGTGCTCTTCTCGCTGAAGCCGGCCTCGGTGCCGCTCTCGACCGGCCAGCGCCTGCTCGTGTCGATCGACGAGGCCGAGACCTGGGCCACGCGTCCGGGCCCGCTGGCCGTCTGGAGCGAGCCCGTCCCGAACGACATGCGCCTGGCCGGCATCCCGCTGCACTTCCAGGCCGTCGAGCTCGGCGGCCCGACGCCCTCCTTCACGAACGCGCTCGAGCTCGTCCCCGGCCGCTGAGGACCTCGCCGCGCCCGCGCTCCGAGCCTGAGCAAGAGCGCAAGGGGCGCGCGGGCCGACCTCCCCCGCCACGCGCGCCTCCTCCCCGGTCCGCTGGCTAATGCCGCGAGCCCCGGCACGCGTGCCTATCCGAACTTCACCTTCGCGATCTCCGGGTTCGGCGTGAACCCCTCGCCGAAGTCCTCGACGTCCATCAGCTTGCGGATCTCGACCTCGGCCTCGCCGCTCGGGGAGAGGTTCGGAGCGCGCTTCACCCACTCGATCGCTTCCGCCAGCGACTTCACCTGGATGATCGTGAAGCCCCCGATGAGCTCCTTCGCCTCGGCGAACGGACCATCGATGACGATGCGCTCGTCGCCGCGGAACTTCACGCGCGCCCCCTTCGAGCTCGGGGCGAGCCCCTCCGCGGCGAGGAGGATGCCCGCCTTCACGAGGTCCTCGTTGTACTCCTGCATCGCGGCGATCGCTTCCGGCTTCGGCAGGACGCCCGCCTCGGATTCCCTGGTCGCCTTGCCGATGAGCATGAAACGCATGGTTCTCTCCTGGACTCGGTTCGTGTGGG
>DASVAP010000251.1:0-20590 GCA_036376275.1 Planctomycetota bacterium
AGCCGGTGCACGACTGCATCGAGTGGCTCGAGGCCCAGCACGGGACCTTCAAGAAGATCCTGCTGACCCCGGACGGGGTCCCCTTCCGCCAGGCGACGGCGCGCGCCTGGGTCGCCGAGGAGCGCCTGCTCTTCCTCTGCGGCCGCTACGAGGGCTTCGACGAGCGCCTGCGCGAGGAGTACGCCTGGGACGAGGTCTCGCTGGGCGACTTCGTGCTCTCCGGCGGCGAGCTCGCGGCCCTGTGCGTGCTCGAGGCGGTCGTGCGCCTGGTCCCGGGCGTGCTGGGCCACGAGGAGTCGGCCGTGCGCGAGTCCTTCGAGCAGGGCCAGCTCGACCACCCCCACTACACCCGGCCGCCCACCTGGCGCGGCCGGAGCGTTCCCGACGTGCTCAAGAGCGGAGACCACTCCGCGATCGAGCGCTGGCGCGCCGGCGAGGCGCAGCAGCGCACGCGCGCACGACGCCCGGATCTCGTCCAGGACTAGCCCCGCAGGAAGCGGAAAGCACGGAGTCGACCCATGAACCTGATCGAACAGCTCGGCAAGGAAAACGGGAAGAAGAGCCTTCCCGCGGTGCGCGTCGGCGACAGCGTGCGCGTCCACTACCTGATCCGCGAGGGCGACAAGGAGCGCGTGCAGCCCTTCGCCGGCACGGTCATCGCGATCCGCGGGCGCGGCATCGCGCGCAGCCTGATCGTGCGGCGCCTGGTGCAGGGCGAGGGCGTCGAGCGCGTCTTCCCCTTCCACTCGCCGCGCGTCAAGGACATCGAGGTCGTGCGCCGCGGCAAGGTGCGCCGCGCCAAGCTCTACTTCCTGCGCGACCGCGTCGGCAAGCAGACGCGCGTGGGCGAGCTCCTGGGCGAGCGCGCGCGCCGGCTGGCGGGCGGCCCGGCGACCGAGGGCGGCGACGAGGGCGAGTCCGGCGCGACCGGCGCGCCCTCCGCCGACAAGGCCGACTCCGAGACGGTCCAGGTCTGAGGACCGCGACCCCGACGTGATTCCACGCTGCGCCGCGGCCCGGCCGGACCGGCGCAGCACCTGAAGGCCGGCCGAGTGAAGCCACTGCCATGCTCGAGAACGTCGGCCGCAAGGTCGCCCTGATCGTCGTCCTGCTCCTGGTCTCGATCGGGCTGATGATCCTGCCCGAGCAGCCCTTCCGGCTGGGCCTCGACCTGCAGGGCGGCACGCGCATCACCTACCGCTTCGACTTCGACGCCGCGCGCGAGCGTGGCGAGATCGGCGAGGGCGAGGACGAGAGCGAGATCCTCGAGCAGGCCAAGTCGATCATCCGCCAGCGGGTCGACCCGACCGGCACGCGCGACGCGATCGTGCGCACCGAGGGCGAGGACAAGATCGTCATCGAGCTGCCCGGCAAGACCGCGGTCGAGGGCACGGCCGAGGCCGAGACCACGCTCGGGCAGGCGCTGGACCTGACCACCAAGACCAGCCTGGTCCTCACGGACGCCACGGGCTTCTCGAGCTCGGGCGTGATCCAGGTCGGCGCCGAGCAGATCCGCTATGCGCGGCGCGACGGCAACACGCTGCACGACCTGACGCGCGCCCACGATGGCAAGCAGGAGACCCACGCCGCCGGCCAGGCCGTGCGCCTGGTCAACTCGGACGCGATCCGCGACGCGATCGAGAACCTGGGCGACCTGGCCTTCGTGCTGGTGGCCGAGGCCCAGGACTTCACCGGCAGCGGGACCGACCTGGGGGGCGAGCAGAACAAGCTGACCGCCTGGCAGGGCGAGAACCCGGGGGCCCCGATCGTGGCCTTCAACCTCGTGCCGCCCGCCGAGGGCGGTCCCGACCCCTCGATCCGCTGGTATCCGACGCGCTTCGCCGACGACCAGGGCGAGCCGATCTACGGCCCGCCCACCGCGATCCGCACGCCGCGCACCGCGGCCGAGACGATCCGCGGCCAGGACCTGCAGCGCATCTACTACACGACCGACCAGTACGGCTATCCGGCGGTCGGCTTCGAGATCCGCAGCGAGCGCATCGACGACTTCGCCGACTTCACGGGTGACAACCTGAACCGGCGCATGGCGATCATCCTCAACGACGAGGTGCGCTCGGCGCCGACGCTGAACTCGAAGCTGGTCGGGGGCGGCATCATCGAGGGCCGCTTCAAGCCCGAGGAGGTCAAGAGCCTCGTCACGGTGCTGCGCTCGGGCTCGCTCAAGCTCAAGCCCACGCTGGAGAACGACGAGCGCATCGGTGCGACGCTGGGCGACGACTACGTGCAGCGCGGGCTGTACTCGAGCGTGCTGGCGCTCGTGATCGTCGTCGCCTTCATGATGATCTACTACCGGCGCCTGGGGGTCTTCTCGGCCCTGGCGCTGCTGACGAACCTGGTCATGTTCATGGGCGGCCTGGCCTTCCTGCAGGCCACCCTGACCCTGCCGGGCATCGCCGGGATCATCCTCACGGTCGGCATGGCCGTGGACGCGAACATCCTGATCTTCGACCGGCTGCGCGAGGAGGCCGAGAAGGGGCGCAACCCGAAGCAGGCCGCCAAGGCCGGCTTCGACAACGCGATGTCGGCCATCATCGACGCCAACGTCACGACCTTCCTCACGGCGATCGTGCTCTACAAGCTGGGCACCGGGCCCGTGCGCGGCTTCGCCGTGACGCTGATGATCGGCATCCTGACCTCGGTCTTCGCGGCCCTGGTCACGACGCGCGTGTTCGTCCACTGGGCTCTCTCGCGCGGCAGCCAGACCTTCAAGATGGGCCGCTGGATGGCGGACGCGAACTTCGACTTCCTCGGCAAGACGCGCACGGCCGTCACCGGCTCGATCATCTTGTGCCTGGGCGGCCTGATGGCCTTCTGGGCCCTGCCCGACCACGAGAAGCTGGGCATCGACTTCACCGGCGGGGTCGAGGCGATGATCGAGACGGCCAAGCCCGAGACGATCGATACCTTGCGCACGCGCGTGGCCCAGATCCCCGGCATCGGCGACTCGGCCGAGGTCAAGACCGTGCTGAACACGGGCCAGGGCGACGGGACCTTCACCAAGTTCCGCCTGCAGTTCAAGACGCTGGCGGGGTCGAGCGAGGTCGACCTCGGCAAGGAGATGCGCCCGATCCTGCAGGCCGCCCTGAAGGACCTCCTGCTCGAGAGCCCCGTGCAGGTCGCGCTGAGCGACGTGGGCGAGGACAGCCGCGCCGACGTGCAGCTCTACTTCAAGGACCCGCCCGAGGAGGGCGCGCTGCGCTCCGCGCTGGAGCAGGTCGGCCTGCGCGACGTGACCGTCTCGGCCGGCAGCCGGGCGGACGCCTTCAACGTCTCCGCGCTCACGACCTCGGGCCGCGACCACGTCGAGCTCGAGCGCAGCCTGGGCGACGCCCTGAGCCGCGTCCCGGACGTGACCTTCGCCGCGCCGATCCCGAGCTTCAGCCAGGTCGGTCCGCAGGTCGTCGGCGAGCTGCGCGACAAGGCCCTGCTGGCCCTGGCCGTGAGCCTCTTCATCACGGTCATGTACATCCGCGTGCGCTTCGCCGAGTACAGCTACGGCATCGCCGCCATCGTGGCCCTGGTGCACGACGTGCTGGTGACCCTCGCGGCGCTCTCGATCGGCAACCACTTCGGGATCGTCAACGGCGAGCTGAACCTGGCGATGATCGCCGTGTTCCTGACGATCATCGGCTACTCGGTCAACGACACGATCGTGATCTTCGACCGCGTGCGCGAGAACCTGCCGAAGAGCGACAAGCCGCTGCGCGAGGTGCTCAACACCTCGGTCAACGAGACGCTCTCGCGCACGATCATGACCTCGCTGACGGTCTTCCTGGCGATCGTCGTGCAGTACGCCTTCAACGTCGGCACCGGCAACGTCCTGGAGAGCATCTCCTTCGCCATGATCTTCGGCACGCTCTCGGGCGTGTACTCGACGGTCTACATCGCCAACCCCGTCTTCCTGTGGCTCGAGACCCGCAGCCAGAAGCAGAAGACCGACGGTGGCGCCCAGGCCCGCGCGCGCCGGGACGAGGAGCGCAAGCGTGACGAGGCCCGCCGCAAGGCCAAGGAAGCCGAGGAAGGCGCCGAGGTCCAGTCCGAGGGCGTGTGAGCCGGGTGGCGCGCGGCGCTACCTCGACATGCACGGCTCCGCGGGCGCGACCGCGCCGGCTGGGGTGCAAGCTGGGCTCGGCCGGAGGGCCGGGGCGGTCCCACGGAAGGCGCGATCCGCGGGCGATCGGGGGAGGCGCCCGGGGGCTCGTCCGGGAAGCGCGCGCGGACGGCGAGATCAGCAGGCGATCTTGGATCGCCTGGGAGCCTGTCGGGAATCGGCGCACCGGATCACCGGGCGGGCGCGCGCCCGCCCGGAGAACCGGTGCGGTCACGCTGACGGCGCAATCAGTAGGCGATCTTCGATCGCCTAGGGCCGCACGGTCGTGCGCTGAGCGGGATCGAGCGTCAGCACCCGGCGCAGGACCTCCTTGCCCCCCCGGCGCAGCACCAGCGTCGTCGCGGACTCCTTCACGACCACGACCGGGCTCTTGCCGTCCGTGATGCGGGCCGAGGTGCCCAGCGAGAAGCCGTTGCCGAAGGACTCGATCGTCTCGAGGGGCTGGCCCGCGGCGTCGAGCACCGCGAGCTCGTCGGCGAAGGCCGGATCGGCCGAGAGATCGACCTGCAGCTCGCAGGGCAGCGGCTCGACCAGCTCGAGGTGCTGCGGATCGGGGTGAGCCGCCAGCACGGTCGTGCGCAGGAAGAACGGGTGGCGCTCGAGCAGGAGCTCCGTGCCCTCCAGCGCGAGCTCCGCGAAGGCGAAGCGGCCCTCGGCATCGGTCTCGACCCCGGTTCGCCCGAGGTGCGGAGGCGCGCGGCGCGCGTCCGCATCCGCGATGCGGCGAGCGCTGACGCGGACGCCCACGATCGGCTGGCCGCCCAGCGAGACGAGGCGTCCGGCCACGGGTCCGCGCCGCTCCTCGCGCGCGAGGACGAGCTCGAGCCCGCGGCCCGGTGCGCGCACGCGCCAGGGCCCGGCGCGGTCGGCCGTCAGCGGGTCGAAGGCCTGGAGCTGGTACTCGCGCTCGATCAGGCCGCTGAGCTCGAAGGCGCCGTGCTCGTCGGTGCGCGTGCCGCGCCCCGGGACACCCCCGACGAGCTCGTCCTCGATCGTCGTGTCCCAGGCCACGGTCATGCGCTCGCCCGCCGCGTCGACATGGCGGCCGAAGGGTGTCGGATCACCGATCCACAGGACGATGCCGGCCAGCGGCCGGCCCTCGGGATCGAGCACGCGTCCGCCGAGCGCGAGCGGCTGGAGCTCGAGCGTGAGCACGACCGGCGCCGCGAGGTCGAGGTCGCCGAGGCGCGCGCGGGCCGGCCGCAGGCCCTGCTTGAGGGCCGTGAGGTAGGTCTCCTGCGTGCGGGCAGCTCCGGGATCGCCCTCGAACTCCACGCCGCCGGCATCCGTGCGGAGCTCGAAGCGGCCCCCGGCGTCGGTGCGCGCGATCTCCTTGCCGGCCGAGACCTGCGCGTCCTCCACGGCGCCCCCGTGCGCGTCCAGGACGAGCCCGCGGATCAGGATCCCGCCGGTGCGGGGCTCCAGCACGACCTCGAGCGCCGGGTCGCCCTGCGCGGGCAGCGCGACCTCGAGCGGCCAGAAGCCCTCGGCCTCGACCTCGAGGTAGGTGCGCTCGCCCCCGGCCACGTCGGCCAGCTCGAAGCGCCCGCCCGCATCGCTGGTGGTGCGCGGGAGCCGGTCGCCGAAGCCCAGGCGCTGCAGCCCGAGCTCGCGGAAGAGCGCGTCGCGCACGCGGAAGACGATGCGCGCGCCGGCCACCGGCTCGCGCGCGGGCGTCCACACCGAGCCGGCGAAGGCGGCGCGCGGCGCGACGACCACCACGGCCTCGCCGTGGAAGGGCGGCTCGGCCGCGACGAGCGTGGTGAAGCGCGGATCGAGGCAGCGCACCTCGGCAGGCGGGGTCGCCTCGGCCAGCGCGAAGGTGCCGTCGGCGCGGCTGCGGGCGGGCTCGACCTCGTTCTGCCCCGACCAGCCGACCTCGACCTGTGCCACGGGCCCGCCACGCGCATCGAGCACACGCCCCTCGATCCAGCGCACGACCGGGTCGGCACGGGTTGCCGCGGCCTGCCGCGGGAGCGGTTCCGCGCTGGCGCGCTCGGCCGAAGCCGTCGCGGGTGCGAGCACACCGGGGGGCGCGCCTTCCGGGGCCGCCGCCGATCGCCCCGAGACCTCCGCCAGCGTCGCGCGCGGCGTTCCGTCCCGCTCGAGCCACCACCATGCGAGCCCGGCGCCGACCACCAGGACCGACGCCGCCACCTTGAGCGTTCCCGCCATCGCCAGCACCTCCACCGTCGTCGTGATCCACGAGCCGCGCGCCGGCTCCGCCAGCGCGAGGAGTCCCACCGCCCAGGCCCGCCGCCCGCCGCGCGCGCGGTCGAGGCGCGCGCGCAGGCGCTCGAGCCCCTGCTGGATGCGCGCGTGCACGCTCGAGACCGCCAGGCCCTCGCGCGCCGCGATGGAAGCCAGCGACTGGTCGCGGAAGAAGCGCAGGTAGAGCGCGCGGCGATAGGGCTCCTCGAGGCCGAGCAGCGCCTCGAACACGGCCTGGCGCAGCTCGAGCTCGGCCACCAGCTCGCCGGTCGCCTCCAGGGCCTCGTCGCGCGCCACCGCGGCCTCGCGCCGATCGCGGGCCTGGCCTGCGCGCCGGCGATCGATCCACAGGTTGCGCAGGATCCCGCGCAGCCAGGGCCGCACGGCGCGCGGCCGCGGCCCGCGCGCCCCGAGGGCCGCGGCCCAGGTCTCCTGGGCCAGGTCCTCGGCCGCCTGCGCGTCGCCGGCCAGGCGCCGCGCCAGGCGGCGGATCCACTGGTCCTCGGCGAGGAGGCCCTGCAGGTCGAGGGTCGGCGGCACGCCCATCCAGGCTACCGGTCCGCGCCGCGGGCGCGGATTTCGGCGGATTCCGGCGGTCGGTCGGTCAGAGCTCGACCCGGGTCGGCCCCTGCGGGTCGAGCACGAGCGGCCGGCGCAGGACCTCGACCCCGTCCCGGAAGAGGACCAGCGTGCGCGCGGTCTCGGGGGCACGCACGACGCTGGAGCGGCCGTCGGTGAGCTCGACGCGCTCGTCCATCGTGAAGGCCATGCTCCTGCCGTCGCGTCGCAGCATCTCGACCATCTCGAGCTCGGCGCCGCTCGCGTCGAGCACGGCGAAGGCATCGGCCATCTCGGGATCGCCCAGCACGACCTGCAGCTCGCACGGGGTGGGGACGACGATCTCGATCTGCCCGAGGTCGGAGAATCCATCGAGCTCGACGGTCACCCAGGGCATGGTGAAGACGTCAAGGACCGTACCCTGCGTGGCCAGCGCCTCGAACTCGAAGCAGCCCTCGGCGTCGGTCTCGCGCGAGTAGTCCGCGCCGACGAGGAGCGGTGGGGAGTTCCGGTCGAAGCTCGCACGACGGGGACGGACCTCGACCTCGACCAGCGGCTCGGAACTCCCATTGAAGATTCTGCCGGCCACGCGCACCGTACCCGGCTCGGGCGTGAGCCGGACCTCCAGGTCCCGGGTGCCCGCGTGCACGCCCTCGACGACGCTCCGGCCGGCCGTGCGCGAATCGAAGACCTCGAGGTCGTAGATCTGGCCGAGCAGGCAGCCCAGGGCGAAGCTCCCGTCCGCAGCCGAGACGGCTCCGAGCGAGGAGGTACCGCACACCTCGCCCTCAACGGTCCGGAAGTCGTCGATGCCCATGACGCCGCGCGACTCCCGCCCGAAGGGCGTCAACGCACGCGGCCACAGCACGACGCCGCTGCGTGGAGCGCCGTCCTGGTCGAGAACATGGCCGGTGATGGAGAGCGGCTCGGGCCCGAGGCACAGGACGAGCTCGATGGGTGGCGCGGCCAGCTCGACCTCGACGGAGCCGGGCGCGTGCCCGGGCGCGAGAGCGCAGACGCGCACCTTCTCGCGTGTCTCCGGCCGCCAGGTCCCCTGCTCGTCCTGGACGTTGCGGCCAGTATCCGCGTGCGCGGCGAGCTCGAAGCGACCGTCGGCGGAGGTGGTCACGATCTCGTGCCCAGCCGAGACCCTGGCGCCCTCGAAGGGCACGCCGTCGGGGCCCAGCACGCGCCCGCTGAGGAGCCGGACACGCGTGTCCGGGCTCAGGACCACGGTGAGCCGCTCACCCGCCGTCTCCGGGAGGTCGACCTCGCGCGCGACGAAGCCCTGAGCGCGTGCCTCGACTCCGAAGTGCGAGCCGAGCGCGACCGGGTCGAGGGCGAAAGCTCCTGTGGCATCGCTCATCCCCTCCCACCCGGCCTGCACCGCAGCGGGAGCGAGCTCCAGCCCGAGTTCGCGGAACAGGCTCGGGCGCGGGCGGAAGGCCAGCGCCGCCCCGGCGATGGGTGTGCCCTGGGGATCCACGACGCGCCCGGCGAGGGCCGCCCGCGGAGCCACGATGACGAGGCGCTCGGGTCCGCGCGACGCCCCAGCGACCAGGGTCACGAGGCGCTCGTCCGTGCAGTGGATCTTGTTCCACCAGGACACCTCCGCATCGACCGCCAGCACGAACCCGCCGTCGGCCTCACTCACGGCGGTCACGGGGCCCGCGCGCCGCTCCAGGACGAGCTCTACACCGGCAACGGGGGCGTCATGGACATCCACGACACGTCCGG
Organism: Planctomycetota bacterium; assembly: GCA_036376275.1. GTDB lineage: Bacteria > Planctomycetota > UBA1135 > UBA1135 > JABFRZ01. Next base: position 8,639 of record DASVAP010000251.1, read on the forward strand.
TGAGCACGGGCTCCTCCGTCGCCGGGCCGACCGAAGACGTCGCGGCTCCGCCGGTGGGTTCGCGCGCGGCGAGAGTCGGGGGCGACGCAATGCTCGCCGAGCTGGAGGCGGCGAGGGGGGCCTCCACGGCTCCATCCCCCCGTGACAGCCCGGGCGGGAGCTGCGTGGGCTCGCGTACGAACCAAACCCAGCCCAGCACTCCCGTCAGCACGATCACCCCCGCCGCCGCCAGCTTGAGCCCTGCAGTCATGCCTGTCACCTCCAGCGGACCGAGTCCCCCACCGCCGCGCCGGCCCAGGGCCAGCATCGTCGCCGCCCAGGCCCCGCGCCGGCCGCCGTGCTCGGCATCGAGGCGCGCCCGCAGGCGCTCGAGGCCGCGCGCGAGGCGCTCGTGCACGGTCGAGACGGCCACGCCGTCCGCGCGCGCGATGGCCGCCAGCGACTCGTCGCGGAAGAAGCGCCGCGCCAGCGTGCTGCGCAGGGGCTCCTCGAGCTCGCGCAGGGCGCGCATCAGGCGCTCGCGCAGCTCGAGCTCGGCCACCAGCTCGTCGGCCGGAGCCAGGGCCTCGGCGGCGGCCGCGGCGCGCTCGCGGCGCTGGCGCCGCCCGAGCCCGCGCAGGTGATCCTTCCAGGCGTTGCGCAGCACGCGTGCGAGCCAGGGGCGCTCGCCGGGGCGCGCGTGGCGCGCGCTCAGGGCCGCGAGCCAGGTCTCCTGGGCCAGGTCCTCGGCCGTGGCCGGGTCGGCCGCCAGGCGCCGCGCCAGGCTGCGCACCCAACGGTCGCGCGCCAGCAGGGACTCGAGCTCGGAGGGCGAGAGGCTCATCGCTGCCTCCTCACGCCGCCGGGCGGCTCCGTTTCGGCACCTTCCCGGTTCTTCCGGCCGTGCCCGTGGCGCCCCCCTCACCCCTCGCGCAGGAAGGGCTCGGCCGCCGGGCGCAGGACCTCGAAGCGCGCGCGCGGGCCCAGGGCGCTCTGGAGCTGCCCGAGGGCGCCGTCGAGCACCCGTAGCCGCAGGCAGAGCTCGCCCGCGCCGTCGCCGTCGCTCCCGTCCGCGAACGTCTGCTCCAGCACGGTCCCGGCGGCCTTGAGCAGCGCGATGGCCTGGCCGTCGGCCGCCGAGACCCGCGCCAGCACGACCGGCGAGCGCCGGTCGAGGCGCTCGCGCACGACGGCGTCGAGCCGCTCGAGCCCCTCGCCGGAGTGCGCCGAGACGAACACGACCTCCTCCGGACGCCCGCGCAGGAGCGCCTGGATCCCGGCGCGCTCCTCCAGGCGGTCGATCTTGTTGAGGACCAGCACGTCGGCCTTGCGGCTCGTCAGCCCGGCCAGGGTCTCGTCCACGGCGCGCACCTGGGCCGCGGCGTCCGGGTGGCTCGCGTCGACGACGTGCAGCTGGAGCTCGACGTTCAGCGCCTCCTCCAGGGTGGCGTGGAACGAGGCCACCAGGTGGTGCGGCAGGCGCTGCACGAAGCCGACCGTGTCGGAGAGCAGCACCGTGCGCCCGTCGGAGAGGCGCCACTGTCTCGTTCTCGTGTCGAGCGTGGCGAAGGGCATGTCGGCCACGAACTCGTCGCTGCCCGTCAGCTTGTTGAGCAGCGTCGACTTGCCGGCGTTCGTGTAGCCGACCAGGCCGACGGTGAAGGCCTCGGTGCGCGTCCGCGTCTGGCGCCGGCGGTGCTCCTCGATCTCCGCCAGGCGCTCCTTCAGGCGCTGGATGCGCTTCGCGATCAGGCGCCGGTCGGTCTCGAGCTGGGTCTCGCCCGGGCCGCGGGTGCCGATCGCGCCCTCGTGGCGCTCGAGGTGCGTCCACATGCGCCGCAGGCGCGGGCGCAGGTACTCCATCTGCGCCAGCTCGACCTGCAGGCGCGCCTGGTTCGTGCGCGCGCGCGCCGCGAACAGGTCGAGGATCAGCTCGGAGCGGTCGAGCACGCGGCGCTCCCAGGCCTTCTCCAGGTTGCGGATGTGGGCCGGCGAGAGGTCGTTGTCGACCAGCACGGCGTCCGGCTTCAGGCGCTCGATGGCGGCGCGCACCTCGCCGACCTTGCCGCGCCCCATCAGGGTCGAGGGGTCCGGCGCGGGCCGGCGCTGCACCAGGGGCTCGTCGTCCTCGACCACCTCGGCCCCGGCCGCCTCGACCAGGCTCTTGGCCTCGCTCAGCGGGCCCTCGTGCTCGAGCGCCTGGTCGGGGAACAGGACCCCGCACACGAGGACGCGCTCGCGGGGTCGGCGCGTCTCGGCCGGCGTGCGACTCATGCGCCGGCGACCGCCAGGCCGGACTCGAGCGGTACGCGCGTGAGGACCACCTCCGGGAGCTGGTCCTCCTCGAAGACCGGCTCGATGCGCGTGTGGGCGCGCCACAGGGGCTCGGGCGCGGAATGGTCGGTGCGGTAGTGGACCCCGCGCGACTCGGCCCGCACCAGGGCCCCGAGCGCCGCGAGGTGCGCCACGGTCAGGAGGTTGAGGAGCTCCCAGGTGGCCGGCTCGGCCGTGCCGAGCTCGCTGACCGCGCGGCTCCACAGGCGGATCTTGGCCAGCGCGTCCTCGATCTCCGCGCGCCGCCGCTCGATGCCCATCTGGCGCCACATCAGCGACTTCAGCGAGTAGGTCACGTCCTGGATGTTCACGCGCATGCCGTCCGGGGCGGAGACCGCCGCGCGCGGCGGGCGCACGTGCCAGTCCTGGATGCCCTTGCCCTGGGCCTCCTCGGCCGCGGCCCGGCCGGCGCGCTCGCCGAGCACGAGCCCCTCGAGCAGCGAGTTCGAGCCCATGCGGTTCGCACCGTGCAAGCCGGAGCTGGCGCACTCGCCCACGGCCCACAGGCCGGGCAGGGTCGTGCGCCCCTCGAGGTCGGTCTCGAGGCCGCCGATCATGTAGTGGGCCCCCGGACGCACGGGCACCGGATCGCGCGCGATGTCGATCCCGAAGTAGCGGCAGATGCGGCTGATGCCGGGGAAGAGCGCGTGCGGATCGCCGGCGACGCCCTTGAGGTCGAGGTAGACGCTGGTGTCCTGGGTCGCGACCATGCGCTCGAAGATCGCGCGGCTGACGACGTCGCGCGGGGCGAGCTCGGCCCCGGGGACCTGCTCCATGAAGCGCACCCCCCTGCGGTCGCGCAGGACCCCGCCGGCCCCGCGCACGACCTCCGAGATCAGCACGCGCGCCGCGCCGGCGATGTAGAGCAGCGTCGGGTGGAACTGGAAGAACTCGAGGTCGCGCACGGCGGCGCCGGCGCGGAAGCCGATGGCCACGCCGTCGCCCGTGGCGATGGCGGGGTTGGTGGTCTCGCGGTAGAGCTGGCCGGCACCGCCCGTGGCCAGGATCACCGCTCCACCGGAGAAGACCGCCAGGTCGCCGCGCGCCGTGCGCACCAGCGCCCCGACGACGCGGCCCTCGTGCGCGCACAGGAGGTCCACGACGAAGGTGTGCGGGAAGACCGTGATGCGCGCGTGCGCCTGCACGGCGGCGCTGAGGGTGTCCTGGACCTCGCGTCCGGTGGCGTCGCCGCGCGCGTGCACGACGCGCGCGGAGCTGTGTCCGCCCTCGCGCGAGAGCTCGAGCGCGCCGTCCGCGCGGCGGTCCCAGTGCGTGCCCCGGCGCTCGAGCGCGGCGATCGCGGCCGGTCCGGCGCGCACGACCGACTCGACCACGCTCCGCTCGGAGAGCCCACATCCGACCGCGAGGGTGTCGGCCGCGTGGGCCTCCGGCGAGTCGCCGGGTCCGAGCACCGCGGCCACCCCGCCCTGGGCGTAGACCGTGTTCGACTCCTCGAGCCCGGCCTTGGTCAGCAGCGCGACCTCGATGCCGGCGTCGGCCGCCGCCAGGGCCGCCGTGGCGCCCGCCACGCCCGAGCCGACGACCACGACCCCGAAGCGATGGATCGGGACCCGTCGCGAGTCCACGGAGAGCAGCCGCGAGGGATGATCGAGCGCGAAGCGTTGCTTCAATTCGGGCGCATTGTAGGGCCGCGCTCGCGGGCGACCCGGCACGGTCCGCGAAGGGCCGACGGTCCCCGGCGCGCAGATCGACCCGGGAGCGCGGTCCGGGCAACCGGGAGGGCCACCTGGGGCCTTCCACGGGTGGCTTGCCCGGCCTGGCTCGATGGGCGCCCCTGGGGACCGGGAAGAGCCCTCCTGAACGCTCTCAAACCGTTACCTGAAATCAGGTTGAGAGCGACGGACGAACCAGGTGAGGGGAATTTTAGGTTCGCCTCTTGTTCGCCACCGCGAAGCGGGTAGATTAGGCCTTCGTTCGGGTTCCGGCGGGAGGCCATCCCCCCCGCGCCTCCTGCCGGAGTCCGAGCTCTCTGGATCCCCATCCCCCAGGAAGCCCATGCATCGACTGGCCAGTTCCCCTTCCGTTCGGTCCGAGCTCCTGTCCTACTGCTTCTTCGCGGCCCTGATCGCGGCCACCTTCCTCGTCTGAGCCCGTGAGTCCCCGTCAACCCCTCACCCGGCGGCAGCGCGACATCCTGCGCTTCTTCGCGGACTACACGGCCGCCCAGGGGATCAGCCCGACCCTCGAGGAGGCCGCGCGGCACTTCGGAGTGAACAAGGTGACGATCTTCGGGCACGTGTCCGAGCTGGAGCGCAAGGGCTGCCTGAAGCGCTCGGCGCCCGGGGTGAGCCGCGGCCTGCAGATCGTGCCCGAGGATCGGCCTGCGGGCGGTCTGCCCGTGCTGGGAACGATCGCCGCCGGAACGCCGATCGGGGTGCTCGAGACCCCCGAGACGCTGTCGCTGGAAGAGCTGATCCCTCCCGGGAGCGACGTCTATGTCCTGCGCGTGCGCGGGAACTCGATGATCGAGGACTCGATCCGGGACGGCGACCTGGTGCTCGTCGAGCGGCGCTCGGATCCCGCCCCGGGCGAGACGGTGGTCGCCGTGCTGCCGGGCGAGAGCGCCACCCTGAAGCGCTTCTACCCCGAGCCCGATGGGCGCATCCGCCTCCAGCCCGCCAACGCGGACCTCGAGCCCATCCTGGTCGACGAGGTGGAGATTCGCGGAGTCGTGATCGGCGTGATCCGGCGCCTCTGAGGGCGACGGCCCGGATCACCGGAAAGGCAGGGTTCCGGCTTCAGCTCCCCGTGGCCGCGGGGCGAGAATCCGGGGGCCCGTGAGGATCCTACAGTTCAACAACTACGCCGACCCGGTCGGCGGAGCGGAGGTCTACGCGCTCGCCCTCACGCGCGAGTTGCGCCAGCGCGGCCACGAGGTCGTCTTCTTCGGCACGAGCCCGGACCGCGAGGCCAGCGAGGAGCACCTGCGCGTCGTGCAGCGACCGCGCTACGACACCGCCCGTCTGACCCGCGACCCGTCCGTCCGTCAGGCCCTGGAAGAGACCCTTCGGCGCTTCCGCCCGGAGCTGATCCACGTCCACAACGTCTCGGCCATGGGCATCGACGTCCTCGAAGGCCTCGGCCAGAGCGGCGTCCCCGTCCTGCAGACGGTGCACGACTTCAGCCTGCTGTGCCCGAACTCGTGGTGTGTCCTGCCCGACGGGACCGCCTGCCCCGGGGGTGCCGGGGCGAAGTGCTTCCAGAACGAGTGCAAGCAGAACTACCCCTACGACGGCGAGGTCGCGCTGCACACCCTGCTGCGCCAGCGGGTGATGGCGGCCGTGGTGGACCTGGCCGTCAGCCCGAGCCGGTACCTGGCGGACATGACCCGTGCCGGCGGCGTGCGCGAGGTGCGCCACCTCCACTACTTCATCGATCCGATCGTCTCTGGCCCCTCGACGCCGCGTGCTGCGAACGAGCTCGTCTTCATCGGCCGGCTCGAGCCGGAGAAGGGCATCGAGCACCTGCTCGACGCGATGCCCGCGATCCTGAAGGGCCACGCGGAGGCGCGCCTGACCATCGTCGGCGGCGGCTCGCTGAGCGAGTCCCTGCAGGCGCGAGCCCGGGATCTCGGCCTGGGGACGGCTGTCACCTTCGTCTCCCACGTTCCGCGGGCCGAGCTGGGCCGGTTCTACGCGACCTCCACGGCCTGCGTCCTGCCCTCGATCTGGAGCGAGAACTCACCGCTGGTCGCCTACGAGTGCCTCTTCGCCGGCCTGCCGATGATCGCGAGCCGCATCGGTGGCATCCCGGAGCTGGTCGCGGAGGGCAAGGCCGGGTTCACCTTCACCCCGCGCGACCCGCGCGACCTGGCGGAGAAGGCCCTGAAGCTCCTGGCTCTTCCGCCCGTCGAGCGCGAGCGCATGTCGGAGGCGATGCGCCAGCGCGCGCGGGACTTCCAGCCCACACCGCATCTCGAGCGCCTCGAGGCGCTGTACGCCGAGCTCCTGCGGACCGCCCCGAGGCGCAGCGCGCCGGTGCTGCCGGTCGACGCCGACCTGCTGGCGCTCCTCGCCCAGTACGGCCGCGAGCGCGCCCGCATGGCGAGCCTCTTCCACGAGCACGTGAGCTACATCGCCCAGCTCGAGCAGGGGCTGGGCCAGCAGCGCTCGGAGCGAGAGCAGCACGCCCAGCACCTGGCGGCCCTGGAGCGGCGCATCCAGGACCGGGAGCAGGAGCTCGAAGCCGAGCGGCAGAAGAAGCAGCAGGAGGGCCGAGAGCCCCTCTTCCGTCGGCTGCGTCGCGCCCTGTCTCCCCCGGCGCGGCCCTGAAGCGGGGGATTCGGCGGATTGCCCCTGCCGACGTGGACAGGGGGAAGCGAGAATGGGTTCCCTGCACCGCTTGAGGATCCTGCACTTCAATTGCTACGCGGATCCCGTCGGAGGGGCGGAGGTTTACGCCATTGCCCTGGCCCGCGAGCTCTCCCGCCGCGGGCACGTCGTCGGGCTCTTCGGCACCTCCGCGACGCGCGAGGTGGACGAGGAGCACCTGCGGGTGGTGCGCCGGCCGGCCTACGACCCGCGTCGCCTGTGGAGCGAGCCGGCGGTCAGCGAGGCCCTCACGGACTTCGCCGCCCGGTTACGGCCCGAACTGGTCCACGTCCACAACGTCTTCGCGCTCGGCCTGGACGTGCTGGAGGCCCTGGGCCGGCTCGGGGTCCCCACCGTGCAGACCGTGCACGACTTCAACCGGGTGTGTCCGAACTCCTGGTGCGTGCGTGGGGACGGCTCACCCTGCGAGGGCGGCGTGGGAGCCCAGTGCTTCCAGCACGACTGCGGCCGGAACTACCCGTTCGACGCGGAGGTCGCCCTGCATGCCCTGCTTCGGCACCGCGCGCTGCTCGAGCTGGTGGATGTGGCCCTCTGCCCCAGCAAGGCACTCGCACGGCTCATCGCCGCCCACGGCCAGCGCAGGGTCGTGCACCTCCCCAACGCGATCGAACCGATCCCCCGTCCCGACGGGATCGAGCGGAGGTCGAAGGAGCTGCTCTACGTAGGACGTCTGACCCCCGAGAAGGGCGTCGACACGCTCCTCGAGGCGCTGCCGATCCTGCGCCGGCGTGACCCCGACGTGACCCTGACGCTGGCGCTGGGCGGGAACCCGTCGGCCAGCGAGCTCGCGCGCCTGCGCGCCCAGCCAGGGTTGACCGTCCTCACCGGCGTCCCGCGGCCCGAGCTCGGTCGGCTCTATGCCAGCGCCAGCGCCTGCATCCTGCCCTCGATCTGGTTCGAGAACGCCCCGCTGGTGGCGCTGGAATGCATGTCTGCCGGCCTGCCCATGATCGCGAGCCGGATCGGCGCCCTCCCGGAGCTGGTCGAGGACGGGGTCACCGGCTTCACCTTCCGGCCAAGGGATCCGCGGGACCTGGCCGACCAGGTCGCGCGCTTCCTCGCGCTCGGGCTTGAGGAGCGCCGGCGCCTGGAGCTGAGCCTGCTGGAGCGCTCTCGCCAGTACCGCCTCGAGCCCCACGTCGCCAGGGTGGAAGAGGTGTACGCCGAGGTGCGCGGGATGCCACGGAAGCCGATGATCCCGGCGACCCCCATGGATGCGGACCTGCGCGCGATCGTGGCGCGGCTCGTGCGCGAGCGCAACGAGGCCCGCGAGCCCGAAGTCACCCTCCTTCCCCATGTCGGGCCGACGCTGCGGGGCCGGGCCCTGACCAGGATGCGCGGGATCGCGCGCGCCCTGCACCTGCCGAAGATCCTGCCGCGCTGACCCCCGAGAACCCACGGCCGGGCGCGAGTTCTGCACCCGTCGCAGGCTAAGCTCCGGCCCGTGCGCATCCTGCACTTCTGCAACTACGCCGAGGTCATCGGGGGAGCAGAGGTCTATGCCCACGGCCTGGTCGAATCCCTGCGCTCGCGCGGTCACGACGTCGCCCTGTTCGGTGCCTCTCCGGAGGGCGAGATCGACCGCGCTGGCCTGCGCGTGATCCAGCGGCCCCTCTACGATCGAGACCGCCTGGTCCAGGACCCGGCTGCCCTGGCGGCCCTGCGCGACTACCTGCAGCGCTTCGCGCCCGACGTCGTGCACGTCCACAACGTCTTCTCCGTCGCGCTGGGCGTGTTGCAGCACCTCGGAACGCAGGGGATCCCGCTGCTGCAGACGGTGCACGACTTCCAGCTCCTCTGTCCCAACTCCTGGTGCGTGCGCGGCGACGGGCAGCCCTGCCCCGGGGGGGCGGGAGCACAGTGCTTCCAGCACGGCTGCCAGAGCAACTATCCCTACGACGCCTGGGGGGTCCTGCTGAGCTCCCTGCGACAGCGTTGGCTGTCCACCTGCACGGGGATCGCCGTCGCCCCCAGCGCCTACCTCGTCGAGCGCCTGCGCGCCCATGGCTGGAGCGACGTCCGGCACCTGCCCTACTTCATCGACTTCCCGCCGCCCTCCCGACCCGTCCCGCGCTCCTCTCACGAGCTCCTGTACGTGGGCCGGATCGAGCCCGAGAAGGGCGTACCGGTCCTGCTACGGGCCCTGCCCGAGATCTCCGCCAGCCTCCCGGAGGTCCGGCTGACGGTCGTGGGGGGCGGTTCCCAGCTCTCCGAGCTGCGCGCGCTCGCCGACCGGCTCGGCATCGCCGCGCGCCTGCGCACCCTGCAGAAGATCCCGCGCACCGAGATCGCCGAGCACTACGCGCGGGCCGCCCTGTGCATCCTGCCCTCGCTCTGGACCGAGAACTCCCCCCTGGTCGCCTACGAGTGCCTGACCTCGGGGCTCCCGATGGCCGGGAGCCGTCTCGGGGGCATCCCAGAGCTCCTCGAGGGGGGATGCGGGATCACCTTCCACCCGGGCGACCCTCGGGACCTGGCCCGGGTGGTCATCGACCACCTCCGGCTCCCCCTCGCCCAGCGTGAGCGCATGTCGGCGGCGTGCCGCGAGCGCGCGCGCGCCTTCGAGCGGGAGCACCACGTCGACGCCGTGGTCCAGCTCTACGAGGAACTCCGACACCGGCCCACCCCCGCGACTCGCACGCCGCCGGAGCTCTCGCCCGATGGGCTCGCGATGCTGCACCAGGTCGGCCTGCAACAGGCCCCGGGGGACGGAAGGTCGCAGGCCCCGCTCGAGGTCCTGCGCGCGATTGCCCGCAGCCTTGGCCTGCCCAAGGTCCTTCGCTAGCAAGGCCTCGTCGGGAAACGAAAAAGGCCCCGACGTCGAAACGTCGGGGCCAGAAGAAAAACCCGGCGATACCTACTTTCTCGCGCGAAGCAATATCATCGGCGGCACCTGCTTGACGACCGTGTTCGGGATGGGAACGGGTATGGCCAGGCGCCTATGGTCACCGGGAATACGCGCTGCGCCCGAAGGCGCAGCCGACCCGCCTGAGCGGGTCCTGGAAGAAAGGTGAACTGGTCACGGCATGATCAACAACGCAGCGAGAAAGCTTGCCCTTTCCCGACCGGCCGCAAAGCGGCCGACTGGGAAAAGGTGGCTAAGCCGATCGTCCGATTAGTACCGGTAGGCTGAGAACGTCACCGTTCTTGCACCGCCGGCCTATCAACCTGGTGGTCTACCAGGGGACTCATGGGATGACTCGTCTTGGAGAGGGCTTCGCGCTTAGATGCATTCAGCGCTTATCCTTTCCGGTCATAGCTACCCAGCTGTACCACGAGCGTGATAACTGGAACACCAGAGGACCGTCCTCCCCAATCCTCTCGTACTAGGGGAAGACCTCCTCAGTCATCCTGCACCCACACCAGATAGGGACCGACCTGTCTCACGACGGTCTAAACCCAGCTCACGTGCCGCTTTAATTGGCGAACAGCCAAACCCTTGGGACCTCCTTCAGCCCCAGGATGCGACGAGCCGACATCGAGGTGCCAAACCGCATCGTCGATATGAACTCTTGGATGCGATCAGCCTGTTATCCCCGGAGTACCTTTTATCTGATGAGCGACGGCCCTTCCACTCGGAATCCGCCGGATCACTAGGGCCCACTTTCGTGTCTGCTCGAGCTATATCTCTCGCAGTGAGGCGCACTTCTACCCTTACGCTCTACGCGCGATTGCTAACCGCGCTGAGTGCACCATCGCGCTCCTCCGTTACCTTTTTGGAGGAGACCGCCCCAGCCAAACTACCCACCTGACACTGTTCACTGCCCGGATTCACGGTACAGTGTTAGAAGCCTATCATGACGAGAGTGGTATTTCACCGGTGACTCCACTGGACCCGAGAGCCCAGCTTCGACGTCTCCCACCTATCCTACGCACGTCAGGACAAGCCCCAATATCAGGCTGTAGTAAAGGTTCACGGGGTCTTTCCGTCTTGATGCGGGAACGTGGCATCTTCACCACGACTACAATTTCGCCGAGCCTGCCGTTGAGACAGCGGACCACTCGTTACGCGATTCATGCGGGTCGGAACTTACCCGACAAGGAACTTCGCTACCTTAGGACCGTCATAGTTACGGCCGCCATTCACCGGGGCTTTGATTCAGGGCTTCGCTTGCGCTAACTCCTCCTCTTGACCTACCGGCATTGGGCACGCGTCAGTCTGTATACTTCCTCTTTTGGAGTTCGCACAGACCTGTGTTTTTAGTAAACAGTCGGCAGTCCCATTTCTCTGCGACCCCCATGCGCTTCGCTCGTGAAGAGCTACACGCTCGGGGGCACCCCTTTTCCCGAAGTTACGGGGTTAGATTGCATAGTTCCTTAACGGCAGTTCTCTCGAGCGCCTTAGGTTACTCACCTCACCCACCTGTGTCGGTTTTGGTACGGACGTTGGTTAGACTCCCTAGAGGATTTTCTCGGCGGTCGGTCCGGCCACTTCGTGCTTGCGCACCTCGGCATCACCTCCGGGATTACGCACACGGATTTTCCTGTGTGCCTCCCTCGGGCTTGCACGCACCAAGCTGTCGGTGCGATGGCTCTTCCTTCCGCGTCCCCCCATCGGTGATAACGCCTTCCAACGGTACAGGAATATTAACCTGTCGTCCATCGACTACGCCTTTCGGCCTCGCCTTAGGATCCGACTAACCCTGGGCGGATTTACCGTGCCCAGGAAACCTTGGGTTTTCGGCGAACAGGATTCTCACCTGTTTTATCGCTACTTATCCCGGCATAATCTCTTCCAGATCGTCCAGACGTCGTTTCCGTCGTCCTTCACTCGATTGGAATGCTCCCCTACCCAAGCACGAGATCGACGATCTCGTACATGCCGTAGCTTCGGTTGCAAGCTTGAGCCCCGTTCATTTTCGGTGCAGAACCTCTCGACCAGTGAGCTATTACGCACTCTTTAAATGATGGCTGCTTCTAAGCCAACATCCTGGCTGTCTTAGAGATTCCACTTCCTTCTCTGCACTTAGCTTGCATTTGGGACCTTAGCTGACGGTCTGGGCTGTTTCCCTCTCGTCCACGAACCTTATCGCTCGTAGACTGACTCCCTGGATAGCACGTGCGGTATTCGGAGTTTGATTAGGCAAGGTACCTGGAGGGGCCCTTATCCCATTCAGTAGCTCTACCCCCGCACGCGAATTACCAGAGGCTAGCCCGAAAGCTATTTCGGGGAGTACCAGCTATTTGCGAGTTTGATTAGCCTTTCACTCCTATCCACAGGTCATCAGAGCAGTTTTCAACCTACACCTGTTCGGGCCTCCACGGACTGTTACATCCGCTTCACCCT
>DASVAP010000255.1:0-18404 GCA_036376275.1 Planctomycetota bacterium
GACGACCTGCTCGGGCGCCCCGAGCGACGGCTCTATTCCTGCACGCCCGGCAACTGCACGACGAGCGCGGCCGATGGCAGCTTCTCCATCCCCAACGACTGGCCGCGCTACCGCTGGCGCGCGCGCGCCTGGGCCGAGGGCTTCGCGCCCGCGTACTCCGCCGAGGTGCAGGGTTCGGCGGCCGGGATCGAGCTCGAGCTCTCGGCTGGAGGCACGCTGGCGGGCGAGCTGCGGCTGGCTGGGAGCAACCCGGCGGGGATTCGCCTGAGCGCGCACCGGGGCGACAAGCTGGAGAGTTCCCGCTGCCAGGTCGGTCGGCGCATCCACGTGCTCACGCAGGCGGACGGCAGCTACCGCCTGCCGCACCTCGAGCCTGGGCCCTGGCTCCTCGCGCCGGAGCTCTCGCCCGGCGCCCTGCAGGCACTGGGATGGAGCGCGAAGGACGGCGAGCTCGCGCGCGCGACGCCCTTCGTGCTGAGCGTGACCGAAGGCCGCGAGACCCTCGCGAACCTGGATCTGCGCCAGCCGGGCGGGAGCTGCCGCCTGCGCGGGACGCTGACCGTCGGCGACCAGATCCGCGCGGGCTACGCCTATCTCCTGCTCCCCGGCGAGCACCCGATCCGAGTGGCGTCCTGCGGAGTCGCAGAGGGCGGCCGCTTCGAGCTGGCGACACGCGCGCCAGGCACCTACCGACTGGTCGTTCACGCGGGGCCCGGTCACTACGAGTTCCGCCTGGTGACCGATCTGGTCACGCTGGTCGACGGCGAGCAATCCTGGGAGCGCAGCCTGACCCCGGACCAGTGGAAGGAAGAGGGCGTGCGCCTGGATCCGGAGTGAGCCGTGATCCGCGCGCACAGCGCGGAGTCATCTCGGGTTCTCGAACCAGGCCAGGCTCCTCACGGAGCTGCCGCCCGTGAGGCGGTCGAGGCGGGCAGCGAGGTCCAGATCCCCATCGCCATCGAGGTCGGCAGCTTCCACGGCGGGTGTGTTGTGGAGCGTGTCGAGCAGGATGGCGTGATCCGCCCAGCTCGCGCCGCCACCGAGGTTCCGAGACCAGCCGATGCCGCGCCCGGAGGTGCGGGCCAGGTCCTGGGCACCGTCGCCGTCCAGGTCGGCGACGGCGAACCTGCCGAACCGGTTCGGCGCGATGGTCGTGGCCAGGACGTGTGCCTGGAACTGAGGGCGCGGCCCGCGTCGCTCGAACCAGCCGACGGCCGAGGTCCCGTCGAAGCTGGTCGTGGTGAAGGCCACGTCCGTGTCTCCATCGCCATCGAGGTCGACCGGGCGCGCCTGACGCTCCTCCTCGTTGCCGCGTCCGCCCAGCGGATGCCGCCCCCAGGCCAGGCCGGGGCGGTTCTCGTACCACGTGTAGCCCTGGCCTGGCCGCTGGAAGGTGGTCGCGCTGGCCAGCACGTCGGGATCCCCGTCCCCGTCCAGGTCGGCCAGCTCGAAGCCATTCAGGACCGGGCCGTCCCAGATCGGGCGCGCGACCCAGGAGCTCAGGTCTCCGGCCAGATTTTCGTGCCACCAGAGGTAGCCCCTCACGACCTCGCCAGCGACGAGGTCGGGATCGCCGTCTGAATCCAGGTCGCCCACGCGCGCGCCAGCGCCATTGTGCAGGTGCAAGAGGGACGTGGCGATCACGTGCTGCGCGAAGGTCGGCGGCGCGCCCCCGTCGTTCTCGAGCCAGTAGACGGCACTGTTTGGCCCGTCCGTTCCGGCCACGTCGAGATCGCCGTCGCGATCGAGATCGTGGAGCTCCCTCCCGTGACTGGAGCTCGTCAGGAAGCGCCGCTGGAACCCCGCCGGGCGGTTCTCGTACCACGCCGCCCCGTTCAGGAGGTCGGCGTCCCCGTCCCCGTCGAGATCGCCGAGGGCCATGTGCAGGGAGGAGGAAGGGTTCGAGTCGATCGAGTGCTGCGCCCATGGGCCGACCTGGGCCCGTGCGGGGAGCGAGAGCAGGAGGGCCGCGGCAACGAGACGTGAGAGGGACGGCATGGGAGGGGCCATGGGAAGGGAGCCTGGGCCGTTCGGCACCCTTGCAGATGGATGGAGGTGGGTGAGCGTTGGCCGAAAACCACGCTCGAGCCCTGGAAGACCAGCGCTGACGGCGAAATCCGTAGGCGATCCGAGGATCGCCAAGGAGCCTGTCCCGGAATGCGCCGCGGATCGCCGTGCGGGCTGACGCCCGCCAACCGAACCACGGCGGTCGCGCTGACGGCGAAATCCGTAGGCGATCCGAAGATCGCCTAGACCCGTTGCACCTCGACCCGTGCGTCGTTGAAGCAGGCGCCGCCCGAGCGGTCGGTCAGCGTGTCCGGCGCCAGGGCGTTGGCCGTCGCCCCGTTGCGAGTGTGGTGGCTCCACAGCCCCTTCGGCAGCTCCACCACCCCCGGTCGCAGGTGCAGGTCGAGCTCGAGGCCCGTCACGACCTCCCCCAGCTCGTTCCACACCCGCACCGTGTCGCCGTTCGCGAGCCCGCGCGCCCGCGCGTCGTCGGGGTGCATCGTCAGCGGGATCTCGTGGGCCAGGAGCTGGCCGAAGGTCGAGCTGACCATGCGCACGTGCGAGGAAGAGACGAGCGCCAGGGGGAAGCGCGCCTCGCCCGGATCCGGCACGTAGGTGTAGAAGGGCGGCGCGCCCGGGCGCTCGAGCTCGGGCGGCACGAGGTGCGCCTTCTCGTCGTTCGTGCGCGGGAAGACGTCGCCGAACTGGACCGGATGGGCGCCGCAGGGCGGCAAGGCGATCCGGTCGCGCTCCAGGGTGCGCACGAGGGCCTCGTCGCCGGCCACGGCGCGCAGCAGCCCGAGCGGAGTGAAGTCGTCGCCCGGGAGCGCGAGGCCGAGGCGCTCGATCAGCTCGGCGAAGACGGCGTAGTTGGGGCGCGCCTCCCCCAGCGGGGCGATGGACGGCTCGCCGTACTGGAGGCCGTAGGCGCCGTAGCCGTTGCGCAGCTCGTGGTGCTCGAGGAAGGTCGTGGCCGGCAGGACGACGTCGGCGTAGCGCGCCGTGTCCGTCATCACCTGCTCGAAGACGATCGTGAAGAGGCCGGCGCGCTCCAGGCCCTGGCGCACGAGGTTCTGGTGCGGGAAGGTGGCCAGCGGGTTCGCGTCGTAGACGAAGAGCACCTCGATCGGCGGGTCGCGCTGCTCCAGCAGCGCGCGCCCGAGCTGGTTCTGGTTGATCGCGCGCGTCGCGGGCTCGGCGTCGCGCACCGCGGGCTGGAGCGGGAAGGCGCGCCCGTTCGACATCGTGTAGCCGCCGCCCTGGACGCCGAACTTCCCGGCCACGGCCGGCAGCGCCAGGATCGCGGCGATGGCCGCGCAGCCGTTGCGGTTGCGCTCGGGACCCCAGCCGCAGCGCAGCGCGGCCGGTGAGGAGTCCGCGTAGAGGCGCGCGAAGCGCTCGATCTCCTCCGGCTCGAGGCCGCACTCCTCGGCCGCGCGCGCGAGGGTCCAGGGCTCGGCGCGCCGGCGCAGCTCCTCGGCCCCGCTCGCGTGGCGCGCGAGGAAGGCCTGGTCGGCCCGGCCCTGCTCGAACAGCCAGCGCGCGACGGCCAGGGCCAGCGGCAGGTCCGTACCCGGCCGCACGGCGAGGTGCTGGTCGGCGACGCGCGCCAGCTTGGTCGCGCGCGGGTCGATCACGACGAGCTGCGCGCCCCGACCTTGCGCGCGCTGCACGATCGGCACGAAGTGGATCCCGCTCGCGTGCGGGTTCGTGCCCCACACGACGATCAGGCGCGCGTGCTCGTAGTCGTCGAGCGCGATGCCCGGCATGCCGCCGTAGAGCGCCAGCGAGGCCGCGGTCGTGTTGGCCGCGCACAGCGTGCGCAGCAGGCGCGAGGCCCCCAGGCGCCGGAACAGCGCCGCGTCGACCGCGTCGTGCGTGAGCTTGCCGTTCGAGCCGCCGTAGCAGCAGGGCAGGATCGACTCGCCGCCGAGGCGCGCGCGTGCGTCGGCCATGCGCTGCGCGACGAGCCCGAGGGCCTCGTCCCAGCTCGCCGGCCGGAAGGCGCTCTCGCCCTTGCGCGAGCCCGGCACGCGCACCAGCGGCTCCGTCAGCCGCGTCGGGTGATAGACGTGCTCGGCGAAGTCGCGCACCTTGCCGCACAGGAACCCGTCGGTGAGCGGGTTGACGCGGTTCCCCTCGAGCCGCGTCACCCGTCCGTCCTCGACCGTCACGTCGAGGCTGCACGTATCCGGACAGTCGAGCGGGCACATCCGCTTGTGCACGGTCGTGGTGCTCATGACCCGAGCAGCTTACCGCCCCGCTTGTGCGCGTACTGCTCAGCTCCCCTCCCTTTTCGCGCTCTCCTCCTCCCCCCCGCGCCTCCGCGGCCGGTTCCGTCTTCTCACTCCTCCGCCAGCCGCTTCAGCCACACGAAGTTCGTGATCAGCCTGAACACCGACAGGTCCTTGACGTGCTCGGCCGTGGCCGAGGTCTTCGACCACCACTTCTCCTTGCGCAGCTCGCGCAGCTTCTCGTAGGTGAGCCCGAAGTGGTCGAGGGCCCAGGCCATGCGCGCCTCGGGCGAGCGCACGTCGCTGGCCGAGCTGAAGCCCTGGCCCTGGAAGTGGTTGGCGGAATCGAGCACGAGGCCATGCCCGAGCCGGAACCAGGCCGCCAGGTTGCCGCCGCCGTAGCGCGCGGCGCAGGGCGGGCTGTCGATCAGGACCTCGACCTCTTCCGGATCGAGCACCTCGATCAGGTGTGCGCCCTCGAGGTGGTAGATCGGGCGTCCGTCGGTGGTGAAGACCCCCTGCAGGAAGCGGCTCTCGACGTCGGTCGGGAAGGCGGCCACGTCGTCCAGGACCTCGCCGCGCGTCTCGAGCTTGCGCATCAGGCTAGGCTCGATCTTCTCGATCGTCTCCTGCAGCGCCCAGCAGGAGCCGAACAGGGCCCCGCCGGCGCGCACGAACCAGGACAGGCGCTCGGCCTCGGCGGTCGTGATCTCGCCCGGGCAGTTCGAGACGAAGACGCCCTGCGGATGGAGCCCGTCGGAGAGCACCTGGCCCGAGGTCGTGCGGCGGTGCTCGATCTCCATGCCCTCGAGCACCGACTCGATCGCGTCGCCGCCCGAGCGCGTCTGCAGCACGAGCACGTCGATGCCCACGTAGGTCCCGGCGAAGAGCTCCTCCGGCGTGCGCACGTACTCGAGCTTCTTGCGACGCTCGACGACCTCCTCGGGGACCGAGAGCTTGACCTTGGGGCCGTGCTCCTCCCACCACTTCGTCCACACCGGCGGCTTGGGCTCGAGACGCTGGCGCGCGATCTCGCACAGGAACTCGTAGGCCGTGCGCGCGACGAGCGTCTCCTCGTCCTCCAGCGCCGCGATCAGGATCGGCACCGCCGAGCGCGCCCGCAAACGGGTCAGCCCGGCCACGGCCGAGGCGCGCACGCGCCAGTCGCCCGACCCGCGCTGGTACAGCGCCACCAGGGCCGCGCCGCTCTCCTCGTGCTCGGTCTTGCCCAGCGCGACCGCCGCGCTCGTCATCACGCGCCAGTCGGCGTCCGCCAGGGCCGCCTCGAGCACCGGGATCACGTCCGGCGTGCCGCGCACGCCCAGGTAGGAGGCGGCCGTCTCGCGCACGCGCGCGTCGGCGTCCTTCCCGAGCCGCGCGAGCAGGAGCGCGCGCGTCCCCTCGTGCTTCGCGCCCCGCGCGCGTGCCACCACGCCGGTCGCGATGCGGCGCACGCGCGCGTCGGGATCGTCCTGCGCCAGCTTGGCCGCCGCGTCGAGGGCCTCGTCGGAGCCGATGCGCCCGCAGGCGGCCGCGGCCGTCGCGCGCGTCGCCGCCTCGGCGTGCGCGAGGTGCGGCTGGAGCGCGGCCAGGGCCTCGGCCGGCTCCAGGGCGCGCGCGCCCTGGCGCTCCTGGGCCAGCAGGCCGAGGAGGCGCGCGCCATGGCCGGCGGCGGTGCGACTCTTCGCGAGGCCGTCCAGGACCGCCTGGAAGTCCGCCTTCTTCTCCGGGTGAGCGAGGTGGAGCGTGCGCAGCGTCGCGTAGAGGCGCCGCGCCAGGAGGTCGGAGAGGCCGGGTTTCTCCAGCTCGCGCGCGAGCGGCTCGAACAGCGCGGCGTCGCCGGTGAGCCCGGCCGTCTCGATCACGCCGGCGCGCAGGGCCACGTCCTCGTGGGCGAGGAACGGCGCGAGCCGCGCCGGCCGCTGGGCGCCCGCCACGGCGACGAGCGCCCGCGCCGCGGCCCGCCGCGCACCGGCATCGCGCTCTTCGAGCAGGCGCTCGAGCTCCTTGGTCTTGAGCTCGGCCGCCTTTCCCTCGAGCCCGGGACCGAGGGCCGCGATCGCCTCGCAGGCACGCACCTTCGCGTCGCCACCGAGCTGCTTGACCAGCTTCTCGTAGCTCCCGGGCGCGTCGATGCGCCCCAGGGCCTCGCCCGCCGCGCGCCGCAGGCCGCGCACGGGACCTTCGAGCGCCAGGTCCAGCAGCGGCTTCTGCGCCTTGACCGCGACCAGCTCGCCCAGCTCGCGCGCCGCGATCGTGGCCACCTCCCAGTCCTCGTCGCCGAGGGCCTTGAGACAGAGCGCCTCGGCCTGCGGGTGACCGTCGGCGGCGATGGTCTTGATGGCCGAGAGCCGCGCGGCGGGGTCGCTGGCCCCGAGCTGCTTGGCGAGCTCCTCGGGCGTGGCCTGGAGGGCGAGGAGGAGGGCCAGGGCGGGGAGCGCGGTCATCCCCGCCGATTCTAGTCGGCGCCCATCACTCTTCCCCGCCCGCGCCGACTTCCTTCCACACCTTCGCCAGGCTGTCCCCGTACACCCCGAGGTCCCACTCGCAGAACCACCCGAAGGGCGTGATCCACACCGCATACCCCGTCGCGCGCAGCCGCGCCGCCAGCTCCTCCAGGAAGCTGCGCGCGAACCCCGCCGGAGCGCTCGCCGCCCCGAGGTGCGTGAACGAGTGCAGCACGACGCGCTTCAGCCCGCGCTTGTTCGCCAGCCACTTGACGTGCTTCAGCGACTTCCTGAACACCGAGTCCCGCGCCGCCGCGTCGGCCTCCTCGGCGTGCACGAAGACGACCACGCACTCCTCGACCGTCTCGTCCACATCGAGGTCCTCGGCCTCCGGCAGGGTCTTCGAGAAGCTCTTCCAGCGGAAGCGCCGGGCCTGGAAGGTGAGGAGCTTCATCGCGCGGCTCCGTACCATAGCCCGATGCCCCTCGCCCGTCTCGCGCTCGCGCTGGCCCTGGCCGTCCTGTCCGCCTGCGGCTCGACCCCCACCGTCCCCGAGGATGCGCCGACGCGCACGCTCAGCGTCGGCTTCCTGATCGTGGAGGGCGTCTACAACACCGAGCTGACGGCCCCCTTCGACGTCTTCCAGCACACGGTCTTCCACGCCCAGCCGGGCATGAAGGTCTTCACCGTCGCGCCCAGCCGCGAGCCGGTGCGCACCTTCGAGGGCCTGCGCCTGGTGCCCGACTACCCGCTGGGGGGTGCCCCGCCGATCGACGTGCTGGTCGTCCCCAGCGCCGAGCACTCGATGGACGACGACCTCGAGAACGAGGACCTGATCCGCTGGGTGCGCAGCGTCGGCATGCGCGCGCAGTTCGTGCTCTCGCTGTGCGACGGCGCCTTCGTCCTGGCCCAGGCCGGCCTGCTCGACGGCAAGGCCGCCACGACCTTCCCGGCCGACATCGCCGCCTTCCGCGAGCGCTTCGGCGCGCGCGTGGACGTGCGCGCGGACGTCTCCTTCGTCCACGACGGCGCCCTGATCACCTCCGTCGGCGGCGCGAAGTCCTTCGACGCCGCGCTGTACCTGTGCGAGCTCCTCTACGGCGAGAAGGCCGCCCGGGGCATCGGGCGCGGCCTGGTGCTCGACTGGGACCTGGACGAGATCGAGCACGACGTCGAGGAGTGAGCCCGGGGCTCGCCAGGCGCCCTCACCGCTCCAGCTCGCGGTGCAGCCAGGCCCGGGCCAGCGACCAGTCGCTGTCCACGGTGCGCGGCGAGACGTCGAGGGCCTTGGCCACCTCGCGGATCTCCAGGCCGGCGAAGAAGCGCAGCTCGACCACGCGCGCCATGCGCGGATCGAGGGCGGCCAGCTTGGTCAGGGCGGCGTCGAGGCCGAGGAGGTCGAGCTCGGAGCGCTCGACCAGGTTGCGGGCGTCGAGGGTCACGCGGCGGTAGCCGGCGCCGCGCTTCAAGGTCTGCAGCTCGCGCGCGTGGTCGACCAGGACCGTGCGGATCGCGGTCGCGGCCAGGGCCAGGAACTCGGTGCGTGTCAGCTGGCCGAGGCTCTTCTGCTTGGCGAGCTTCAGGTAGCACTCGTGCACCAGGTCGGTCGGCTCGATCAGGCGCTTGCCGGTCCGGCCGCGCACGGCACGGCGCGCGAGGCTGCGCAGGGTCGCGTAGAGGCCGGTGACCTCCTCGTCGAGCTTGTCGCGGGCGGGGCGCTCCGGGGGCTTCGAGTCGCGCGGGCGGGCCATGGGTCGAGGGGCTGAACGGACTCGAGCGCGGTCGCGCGCAGCCCCTCTCCGGATTCTCTCACCCCGAGCGCGACCGGCGAGGGCCGTGGGCCGCGCCGGCTGGTCGGTCCCCGCCGAGCGTGGCAAGATCCGCACCGAAGAGCATGGACCAGGCCCGATTCCTGCGCGTCAAGGAGCTCTTCCAGCGCGCCCTCGCCTGGCCGGCGGGCGACCGGGGCCGGCTCCTCGCCGAGGCCTGCGCGGGCGATCGGGCGCTGGAGGCCGAGGTCCTGGACCTGCTCGCGCACGCGGCGGCGGCCGGCCCGGGGTTCCTCGCCGGCGCCGCGCCGGTCGGAGCGCCGGCGGCGCCCACCCTGGTCATCCCCGGGTTCCGGATGCTCGAGTGCCTGGCGACCGGCGGCTCCGGCACCGTGTACCGCGCCGAGCAGGCGAGCCCGCGGCGCGAGGTGGCGCTGAAGGTGCTGCGCCTCGACTCGCTGGCGCCGGGGCACGTGGCGCGCTTCGAGCGCGAGGCGGTGATCCTGGCGGGGCTCGACCATCCCGGGATCGCGCGCGTGATCCAGGCCGGGGTGCTGGAGGACGGGACGCTGCGCCTGCCCTGGATCGCGATGGAGTACGTGCGCGGGGCGACCCTGGACGAGCACGTGCGCGACCGGCGTCCAGGCCTCGTGGACCTGCTCGAGCTCTTCGCCAGCGTGTGCGACGCGGTCGAGCACGCCCACGCCAGGAGCATCGTCCACCGCGACCTCAAGCCCTCGAACGTGATGATCGACGAGGCCGGACGGCCGCGCGTGCTCGACTTCGGCGTGGCGCGCGCACGCGAGGGCTCGGGGGCGGGCGCGGAGGGCATGACGCGCACCGGCATGCTGATCGGGACGCTGGCCTACATGGCCCCCGAGCAGGCCCGCGGGGCGCGCGACGTGGACGCGCGCGCCGACGTGTACGGCCTCGGGGCCGTGCTCTTCGAGCTCCTGACGGGCCTCGTGCCGGTGCCGACCGACGAGCTCGAGCTGGTGGAAGCCGTGCAGGCGGTGTGCAACCAGGACCCGACGCCGCTGCGGCACCTGCGCCCGGAGCTTCCGCGCGACCTCGAGAAGATCCTCGCCAAGGCGCTCGAGAAGGAGCCGGAACGGCGCTACGCGAGCGCCGGGGCGCTGGGGGCGGACGTGCGACGCCTCCTGGCGAACCGCCCGGTGCTCGCGCGCCCCGCCACGGCCATCTACCAGGCACGCAGGTTCGTCCGCCGCAACCGCCTGCTCACCGTCGCGACGCTGGCGGTCGTGCTCGCCCTCGCCACGGGCCTCGGCTTCGCGCTCGCCAACCTGCGCGACGCGCGCCGCAAGACCGCGCTCGCGACCGAGGCGGCCGGCCTGCTGAGCAAGCGGATGCTCGACCTCTCGCCACAGCTCGGCTTCGGCGCCAGGGAGCGTGGCCACATGGAGACCACTCTGGCGCTGCTCGAGCGCTTGCGCGATGAGGGCGCCGACGTCCGAGGGCTGAGGGGCCTGCGCGCGCGGCTCCTGTACGAGCTCGCCGGCCTCGACCAGGCGGACGGCAACCTGCCCGCCCTGCGCGCGCGGCTCGAGGCCGCCCGCGCGCTGCGCGAGGAGCTCGCCGCCTCCGACCCGCACGACCTCGAGACGCGCACGCACCTCTCGCAGATCTACGCCAAGCTCGGCGAGGCCGCGCGCGAGGCACACGAGCCCGACGCACAGCGGACCTGGTTCGCGCGCGCGCTGGAGCAGGACGAAGCCCTGGTGCGCGAGTTCCCGGGCGACCCCGAGCTGGTCGAGGACCTGTGCTGGAGCCTGGAACGGATGGCGATAGCCGCGAGCGAGCGCGGGGATCAAGACGAGGCTGCGCCACTCCACCTGCGCCGGATGACCCTGGCCATGCAGCTCGAGGCGAGCGATCTCGAGGCCTGGAAGAAGCTCTACAACCTCTCGCACGCCCACCTCTTCGCCGCCGGTGCCCACCAGCTCGCCGGCGACCTCGCGCGCGCCGCCGAACACGCGCGGGAATGCCTGCGCTACGGCAAGCTGGCGCACGAGCTGGATCCGGCCCGGCGCGACCTCCTGCAGTGGCTGGCCGACGCCAGCCAGTGGGTGGGGTGGCCGCTCCGTGACGCAGGGTTTCTCGAGGAAGGACGGCGCGCGGCCGAGGACGGGCTCGCCTACGCGGAGCAGCTCGTGCTGGGCGGCGCCCAGCAGGCCTCGCACCTGGCTACCCTTCGTCGGACGATCGATGCCGTCGTCGCGTACGCCCGCAGCGCGGGGGACCTCACGGCCCTGGCCGACGTGGCGGGGAGGACGCGCGCAACATTGGCCAGGCTCTCGAGCTCTGCCGACGCCGCGCAGGCCGCGGGCCTCGAGGCACTCGCGACCCAGCTCGAGGCCGAGTCGGGCACCGTCCCCAGCGCCGCAGCGCCTCGCTGAGCGCGCAGCGACTCCATCAGCGCGCCGCCGGCGTCCGGGTGCGCGCGAGGAACGCCCCGACCTCCGCGCGCCACTCCGCGCGCTGCACGAAGCCACCGGCGTTGTGCCCGCCGCCCGTGCGCAGGAGACGCTTCGGCTCGCGCGCCGCCGCGAGCAGGCGCTCGCCGTGCGCGAAGGGCACGATCTCGTCCTGCGGGCTGTGCACGACGAGGAGCGGCACGCCCAGGCGCACGACCTTCGCCAGGTTGTCGTAGCGGATGCGCGCCAGCAGCCGCGCCGGCAGGAACGGGTAGACCTCGGCCGCCATGTCCGGAATCGAGGTGAAGGCGCTCTCCAGGATCAGCGCCGCGCAGGGGCGGCGCAGGGCGAGCTCCAGAGCCACGCCGCCGCCGAGGGACTCGCCGTGGAGCACGATGCGCTCCGGCGCGAAGCCCTCCACGCCCGTCAGGTGCGCGTGGGCCGCCTCGGCGTCGAGGTACGTGCCCGCCTCGCTCGGCCTGCCCGTGCTGAGCCCGTAGCCGCGGTAGTCGAAGAGCAGCACGGCCCAGCCGAGCTCGAGGAACGCGCGCGCCAGCTCCAGCCGGTTCTCGACGCTGCCGGCGTTGCCGTGGCACACGAGCACGGCCCCCGCCGCCCCCTCGCGCGGGAAGAACCAGCCGTGCAGGCGCTCGCCGTCGCTCGTCGTGAGCTCGACCTCGCGGTGCGCGAGCCCGAGGGCCGCCGGATCGACGCGCGGGGGTGGGCCCGGGAAGTAGACGAGCCGCGCCTGGAACAGCGCGACGAGCAGGCACAGCCCCGCGTAGGCGGCCAGGACGAGCAGCAGCACGCGCAGGACGAGCGGCATGCCGCGAGAGGGTACCGTGGGGGCGGTCCCCGGCCGTTCGCGCGCGGAGGTGTCGAAATCGGGCCCGAGCGCGCCGTCTCGTCCGTCGCCGGTTCTCGGTCCCCGCCATGCCCACCCTCCTCCTCGCCCTCCCGCTCCTCCTCCAGGCGCCCGAGCCCGAGCGTCTCTCCGTGGTCCTCGATCCGGCCGCGTCGGTCACGCTCGAGGCCGCCTGGGCGCCCTGCCGGCGCTCGAAGTACGGCCTGTTCGCGCGCACCGAGGTCCTGCGCACGCCGGCACCCGCCGAGGCACGCCGCACGTACCCCGCCGCCGAGCTCGCCCCCTTCCTGCCGCCGGGACCCGTGGCCCTGGGCGAGGTCTGGCCCGTCCCGCGCGAGGCGATCCTGCCCTTCCTGCGCCAGCTCCACGCGAGCGCGCGCGCGGAGCTCGAGTACGGCGAGCCCGGTACCTTCGCCTGCCTGCGCGCGGTCGGACCGCGGCGGATCGAGCTCCTGTTCCGCGCCCATGCCGAGTTCTGGCTCACGCCCGAGGTGCTCTACCGTCCGGCGCAGTTCGAGGGGCGGCTGCTGCTCGACCGCGAGCGCGGCACGCCGCTGTCGCTCTCGATCGTGCTCCCCGACCGCGACACGAACGTCGACGTCAACGTGCGCCCGAAGGGCGGGGCGGGCGGCGCGGCCGACATCGGGCACGTGCCGGAGCTGGCGCTCGTCAGCCCGGCGCCGCCGGGTCTCGCGCCGCCCTGGGAGCACGAGCTCACCGACGCGGACGCGCGCCGGCGCCTCGCGCGCGCGTTCTACCCGCTCGCGCGGCTCGAGTGGCTCCCCTTCGAGGAGGCCTTGACACGCGCCAGCGCCAGCGAGAGGTCCGTGCTCGTGATCGTGCTCTTCGGCACGCTCGACGACGAGTCCTGCTGAGCGAGCGGGAAGAACGTGAGAGCGGGTCCGCTCTCCGACGACCGCGTGCTCGACCGGCTCGAGCGCGACTTCGTGTGCACCTGGATCCTGCACGACGACCTGGTGCGCCTCGGCGAGGGTTCGGGACCGTGGGCCCCGATCGCCAAGGACGTGGCCGAGGCCTACGCCTACCCGGTCGACAGCCTGGTGCTCTCCTGCGAGGGCGAGATCCTGGCGCACGTCGCCGCGAACGACGACCCGAGCATCGAGGGGTACCTGCGCCTGCTGGACGCGGCCGGGAAGTGACCGCCCGCGGCGACACGGTCCCCGGGCTCAGTCGCCGCCGATCCCCATGAGCTGGCCGCCATCCTGGAGGTCGATCATGCGCGCCATGTCGGCGGCCAGCTCGGCGAAGTCGCGCTCGAACGCGGCCTGGTCGATCTGGCTGGCGAGCACGGTCCCGTCCTTGTTCTTGATCGTGTAGTGCTCGCCGGCGTGCAACCAGACCTCGTGGTCACGCGTCTCGAGGCCGAACAGGACGATGCGCTCCTCGGCCAGCTCGATCGCACCGGGCGGCTCCTGGGCCACGGCCGGGAGCTCCTCCAAGGTGGCGGGAGGCTCGGCCTCGGGGGAGCAGGAGGCCATCAGCGCGAGCGCGGTCAGCGACGAACCTCGAATCGGCACCAGAGGACCTCCTTCGGATCCGGGACGCCCCCAGGGTAGCCCCCCGGCGCCGCCGGGCGCGATTTCCGGCCGACGATCTGTCACGCCTCGCTGTCCCACGGAAGATCGGGAGCGATGGCCCCCACCGCGCGCGCGCTCGAGCCGGAGGAGCTCCTGGCCCAGACGGGCTGGGTACGCGGGATCGTGCGCCGGCTCGTGCTGGACGAGGGGCTGGCCGAGGACGTGGTGCAGGACACGTGGGTCGCGGCCCTGGAGCGCGGCTCGGCGCCCGCGGGGCGCGGCGGGCTGCGCGCCTGGCTCGCGGCGGTGGCCGGGAACCTGGCGCGGCGGCGGCGGCGGCGCGAGGCAGTGCGCGCGGCGCTCGAGCGCGCGGCGGCACGCGCCGAGGGCGTCGAGCCGGGCGCGGGCGAGCTGGAGCGCCTGGAGCTCCAGCGGGCGCTGGTCGAGGCCCTGGTGGCGCTCGACGAGCCGCTGCGCTCGGCGGTCGTGCTGCGGCACCTCGACGGGCTCGCGCCGGCGGAGATCGCGCGCCGGCAGGGCTGCACGCGCGAGCTGGCGCGCCAGCGGGTGAGCCGCGGGCTCGCGCAGCTGCGCACGCGGCTGGCTGCGCGCGATCGGCAGGGCTTGCTGGCGCTCGTGCCGCTCCTCGGGCGGATGCCGGCGCTCGGACTCGGGACCGGAGGACTCCTCGTGAGCGCGAAGGTGTCGGCGGGCATCGCGGGCGGCGTGATCGTGGCGGCGGCGCTGTGGCTGACGACCGGGCGCGAGCCCGGCCGGGGACGGAGCGAGCCCCGCGCGGCGCCCGCGGCCGTCGCGGAGCTGGCGAGCCCGGCCGAGACGGCGGCTCCGCCCGCGGTCGAGCCCGGGACGAGCTCCGCCGAGCAGCGCACGGCGCCGGAGCGCGGGCCGGAGGCGCGCGCGGCTCCGTGCCGGCTCGTGGGGCGTGTCACCGACACGCGCGGAGTCGGGCTCGCGCGAGCGACGGTGCGCATCCTCCGGACCGGACCCGAGGCGCTCTCGGTCGAGGCCGAGCGGGCGCTCGAGCCGCTGCGCGAGGATCCGCCGCGGTGCGACGAGCACGGCGCGCTCGCGCTCGAGCTCCCGGGCGAGCTGGTCGGACGGCGCCTCCTGGCCGAGGTCGCCTGCGATGGTTTCCTGCACCGCCAGGTCGAGCTCGAGCCCGAGGAGCCCTTCACGCTCGCCCTGCAGGCCCTGCCGGCCTTCGTCGGGCGGCTCCTGGACCCGGCCGGCCAGCCCGTGCCGCCGCCCGGGTACGTGCGCTTCGACGTGCTCGACGCCGCGAGCGGCGAGCGACGCGAGCGGACGGTGGAGCTCGAGCCGGATGGCAGCTATCGCGCCACGGGACTCCCGCTGGGCCGCCTGGTGCACGTCGAGGCCCGCGCGCGCGGCTTCGCGACGCGCGTGCTCGCGCTCGACCAGGCCCTCGAGCCCGACCGGACCGAGACCCTGGACGTCGCGCTCGCGCCGGGCGCCGTCGTGACCGGGACCGTGCTCGACGCAAAGAGCGGCGCGCCGGTCGCGGGCGCGAAGGTGTGGCTGGAGACCTTCACGCTCGAGCCCGGCTCGGTCCACCCGCACGCGACGACCGGTGCCGACGGGCGCTTCCGCTTGACGGGCGCGAACGAGGAGCTCTCGCAGATCGACGCGCGCCGCGAGGCGACCTTCTGGCTGCTGGCCGAGGCCGAGGGCTACGTCAGCACGACGACGCGCGCGTTCCTGAGCGAGGCCCGCGACGACCACGCCTACGACTTCGAGCTCACCCTCGAGCCGGCCGGCTGCGCGCTCGAGCTGCGCCTCGCACTGGCCGACGGACGCCCGGCCGCGGGCGCGCAGGTGTGGACGATCGACGCGCAGGGCAACCCGCGCATGGAAGCGGCCGACGAGAAGGGCGTGCTGCTCCTCCCGGACCTGCCGGCGGGGCGGATCGGCCTCTGGATCGAGCTGCGCGAGGGACAAGCGCTGCTCCCGGCCCTGCTGGCGGAGGCGGGCGCAGAGCAGGGGCTCGATCCGCTCGCGGGCTGGGCGCACCTGCGCTCGTCCGGCACGCTGCACGCGCTGCGGCACGATGTCGAGCTCGCCCCGGGCGAGACGCGCGTCCTCGACCTGGTCCTGGAGGCCGCCCCGGCCTCCGCGGGCTTGCGCGGGCGCGTCGTCGACGTGCACGGCCAGGGCGTGCCGGGCGTGGTCGTCCACTGGCACCTGAACTTCGAGGGCAACGGCGTGATCCTGGCCGGCGGCTGGGAGCAGGTGGTGACCGAGGCGGACGGCAGCTACGCGCTCGCCGGCCTGCATCCGGGCACCTACGAGCTGTGGCTGGACCTGGACGATCCCGAGCGCGCCTGCTCGTTCCCGGCCCAGGTCTACGCGAGGATCGAGGGCGAGCGCACCGTCGCGGTCGAGGACCTCGTCGCCGGCCGCTGCCTGACCCTGGAGGGCCGCGTCGAGCCCGCCGGGCACGACCCCGCCACGCTCGCCGTCGTCGCGCGCGACCCGCGCACGCGCCGCGAGCACGCACGTGTGCAGCCGGCCGCCGACGGCGGATTCCGCTTCGAGCCGCTGGTCGAGCGCGACTACGAGCTCGTGCTCCTGGACGGCGAGCGCGAGCTCGACCGTGCGAATGCCGGTCCTGCAAGCGCTGCAGGGCTCTTCCTGCGAGCGCGGTAGGCGCGCGAAGGTCGCCTACGGATTCCGCACGAGCGTCTCGATGCGCGTGCGCGTGGGCACCTGCAGCAGGATCACCGCCACGGCGAGCACCGGCACCGCCAGCACGGCCCAGGGACCGCCCAGCAGCACCGTGACGGCGCCCAGCAGCCCGAGGCCCTCCACGAGGGCGCAGCTCCCGATCGTCAGCGCGAGCACCGGGTGCGGCACGCGGCCCTGGGCGAGGAGCTCGAGCGCCTGGGCACGCCCCGCGCGCAGGCGGGCAACCTGCGTGGCGCGCAGGACGACGAGCGCCGGGACGAGCGCGAGGGCGAGGCCCGCGACGCAGTAGGTCAGGATGCGGGCCGTGTCGGGCGAGCCCGCCAGGGTGCCGCTCGCGCGCAGCGCGACCGCGCCGCCGGTCAGGACGAGCACGCCGAAGGCCATCGCCAGCGGCACGAAGCGGAAGGCGACGAGCGTGGGCGTCGGCGGGGTCGTCACGCGCCCATCTTGCCGCCCCCGGGAGGCGGGCTCCAGCGCGAGAGCACCCGTGCTGCCGGTTCAGCTGCGGGCGTGCGTGCCGGGTGAGCGTGGGGCCGCCGCGCGGGTCAGGGTGTAGCGCACGGTCCCCGGCCCGGTCCCCGCTCCGTCGGCGGCGAACCCGCACTTCTCGAGCACGCGGATCGAGGGCACGAGGCTCGGCAGGGTGTGCGCGACCACGCGCGTGATCGGCGGGTGCCCGAAGGCCCAGGCGACCAGCGCGCGCACCGCCTCGGGCGCCAGCCCCAGCCGATGGCACTCGGGCACGATCGAGTAGCCGATCTCGACCGTGCCGTCCTCGGCGGGCAGGCCCGTGAAGCCGCCCTGCCCGACCAGCCGCAGCTCGGCGTGCTCGCGGTGCAGGAAGTACCACGGACCCCAGCCGACGCCCTCTGGATGCCGCGTCAGGAACTCGATCGTCCAGCGCAGCGTGCGCTCGTCGTTCAGCGGCGGCGGCCAGCTCGGTGGCACGTGGGCGTGCAGCAGCTTCGCGAGCCGCTGCGGCCCGGCGCGCTCGGCCTGGGCCAGCTCGAGCGTCACGGCCACGAGCTGCAGGCGTTCGGTGCGCAGGTGGAGCACGGGGCGGTCTCCCGGGGCTTCCGGGGCCGCGCTAGGGTATCGCACCCATGAGCTCCCCCGCCCGGACCCTGCTGCTCGTCCCGCTGCTCCTCGGCTGCTCGGCCCCGCCGGGCTCGGCGCAGGCCGGCGCGGCGGCTCCCTCGTCCGGGCAGGAGCCGAGCCGCGCGCCCGATGCCTTCCAGCCGATCCGCTTCGGCGATCCGGAGGCGCTGGCCTACGACGCACCCTTCTTCCCCGGCGCGCGCCACGATGCGGCGGTCGTCACGCCGGACTCGATCCTGGGCCAGGCGCACGGGACGCGCCTCGCGCACCACGCCGAGATCCTGGCCTGCTTTCGCGCCTGGGCGGCGAGCTCGCCGCGGATCCGGCTGGAGACCTTCGCGCGCACGCACGAGGGGCGCGAGCTGGTGTGGGCGGCGATCAGCTCGCCCGCGAACCTCGCGCGGCTCGACGCGCTCCGCGCCGACATGCAGAAGCTCGCCGACCCGCGCGGGCTCTCCGAGGCCGAGGCGCAGCGCATCCTGGCGGGCCCGGCGGTGGCCTGGATGGGCTACTCGATCCACGGCGACGAGCTCTCGGGCTCGGACGCGGCCGTGGCCCTCGGCTACCACCTCGTGGCCTCGCAGGACGCGGACGTGGCCGAGCTGCTCGACCAGCTCGTGATCGTCATCGATCCGTGCCTCAACCCCGACGGCCGCGAGCGCATCATCGGCATGGTCGAGCAGTCCGCCGGCCTGACGCCGAACCTCGACTACGAGAGCCTGCACCGCGGGCGCTGGCCGTGGGGGCGCGGCAACCACTACCTGTTCGACATGAACCGCGACTGGATGGCGGGCACGCAGCCCGAGACGCGCGGGCGCTGGCAGGCGGTGCTGTCGTTCCGGCCGCAGCTCTTCGTCGACGCGCACGAGATGGGCAGCGACGACACGTTCCTCTTCTACCCGCAGGCGAAGCCGCACAACCCGCAGCTGCCGGTGAACCAGCAGGCGTGGATGGAGCGCTACGGGAGCGACGCGGCGCGCGCCTTCGACGCCCACGGCTGGGCCTACTACACGCGCGAGTGGGCCGATGCGTGGGGCCCGTTCTACTCGGACGCGTGGGCCTCGCTCACGGGCGCGGTCGGGATCCTGTACGAGCAGGCGAGCACCTCGGGCTTCCCGCTCGTGCGCCCCTCGGGCAAGGTCCTCACCTACCGCGAGGCCGTGCACCACCAGGTGACGGCGAGCTGGGCGAACCTGGGCACGCTGCGCGCGAACCGCGGCGAGATCCTCCGCGACTACCTCGCGAACGGCCGCGCGAACGTCGCGGCCGAGACGCCGGGGAACGAGC
>DASVAP010000256.1:0-46225 GCA_036376275.1 Planctomycetota bacterium
AGCTCGTGCTGGCGCCGGACGCGCTCGACGTCCTTGCCGGTGCGCTCGGCCTCGGCCAGGCGCCGGCTCGCCTCCTCGCGCGAGAGGATGCGCGAGGAGCCGAAGACCACGACCGTGTCGCGGATGCGCAGCTCCTCGAAGCGCGACTCGGGCTCCAGGTACTCGGCGAGGATCCGCAGGCTGCGCGCCTCCTGGCTGTTCAGGAAGGCCTCGTTCTTGTACGCCTTGACCGCGCGGAAGCGCCGTTCCTCCATGGATGCTCGAGTCGGATCGGGGACTGGGGGCGAGGGGAGGCGGCAGCCTAGCGTCGCAGGCACCGGGTCGACAGCGTGCACCCGGCGCGCGCCTACGGAACGAGCGTGCGCGCCAGCGCGCTCGCGACGACCGCCGACCCCTCGACACCGTAGTGCCCCTGGGGCGCGAAGAGCCGGGCGAGACCGCCTTGCTCCTGGAGCAACACGAGCCCGAGGTCGACCACGCCCATGCCCTCCGCGCGCCGGCGCTCGGCCCAGTCCTCCCAGTAGCCACGCCCGGCCGCGCTGCGCTCCTCGAGATCGTCGAGGCCCGGGAGGAGGATCAGGCGGAAGGTGACTCCCCGCGCGGCGCATTCCTGCGCCATCGTGCGGACGAGGGCGGTGTAGAGGCTCCCGAACGCGTGGCTCTCGTCGAAACAGGGCGCGAGACTGCGTCCGGTGCGCTCCCAAGCCGTCAGGAGGATGCGGGCCGCGAAGGAGGAGTGCAGCCAGCTCGAGCCG
Organism: Planctomycetota bacterium; assembly: GCA_036376275.1. Classification (GTDB taxonomy): domain Bacteria; phylum Planctomycetota; class UBA1135; order UBA1135; genus JABFRZ01. The sequence continues at coordinate 756 of DASVAP010000256.1, forward strand.
CGCGGCGCGTAGGCGAGGGGAGCGCGCGCCACCCACGTGTCGTCCCCCAGGCGCTCCAGGAACCGGCGCTGGTCCCGCAGGAGGCTCGAAACGTCCTCGATGCTCGCCGCCGGGCTCGCAACGAGCTCGAGGTGCCCTGCCTGCGTCCGCACGAAGCGTGGCTTGAAGGCCACGTCCAGCGACCAGTGATCGAGCAGCGGACGGAAGTGCGTCGTGACGCGCAGGCCCGCCGCGGGCAGGATCCCGAGCCAGACCTCGTCCGGGTCGAGGGCAAAACCGTCCCGGCGCAGGCGCAGCAGCGCCTGGTCGATGCCGTAGGCCGCCACGCCCAGGTTGGCGACCTCCCAGCCCTCGAGCTCCTCGTCGAGCCGCGCGCACCAGCTCTCGCGCGCCCCGACCTCCTCGCCGTGCGTCATCGAGCACCCGACGGCCACGATGCGCCGTACCCCCGGCGCCTTGCCCCGCGCCAGCTCAGCCTGGCCGATGCGCGCGCCGGCCCAGTCGTAGCGGTACTCGCCGAAGCCGCTCCCGGGACGGTTGCACCAGCCGAGCTCCGGGTCGAACTTCGATTCGGCACCGGTCCCGGCGCGGATGCGCTCCTCCAGGCGTGCCAGGGCCTCGCGCTGCGACGGCGAGAACAGCGGAGGATCGAAGGGCGCCACCGGCCGCCCGAGGAACCACCCGTCCGCCAGGAACAGCCGGTTGGCCGCCCGATCGGCCACCAGCAAGAGCACGGCGACCAGTGCCAGCCGGAGAGCGAAGCGCCTGGCCTTCGTGCGGCTGGAGTTCAGGGCTCGTCCCCGCGGTCCAGCTTCTGGTTGGCCTTGCGGAAGAGCTCGTCGAGGTCGCGGGATCGCGCCTGCTCACGTTGCAGCGACTCGTCGAACTTGTCCGCGGCCGCGCCCATGCGCTTGCTCACCCGCTCGGTCGCGGTGCCCCAGTCGCTCTCGCGCACGACCGGCTTGCCGGACTCGTCCGTCTCGGTCGCCCGGTTCCAGCGCAGCACCTTGCCGGTCCGCACGTCGATCTCGAGCCGACTGCGGCAGCAGGGACACTCGACGTTCACATCCTTCGTCTCCATGGCTATTTCTGCGCGTCCTGCGCCCGCAGGCGCAGCATGCGCTCGCGGTAGGTGCGGTAGAGTTCCGTCTGACGGTTGCCCAGGTCCATCACCTCGCCGTCGATCAGGACGCCCGTGACGTGCGTCGTGACCTCGAGCAGGTCCCCGTCGGTGACGACCACGTCGGCGATCTTGCCCACCGCGAGGCTGCCCAGCTCCTGCTCGAGCCCGAGGATCCGGGCGGGCGTGAGCGTGATCGCGCGCAGCGCTTCCTCGCGCGGCAGGCCGAAGGCGGCCGCCGTGCCGGCGTGCTGCGGCAGGTTGCGCGTGTTCTGGTCGTCGTCGGCCATGAGCGCGACCTCGATCCCGGCGCGATGCAGGACCGCCGCATTGGCGTAGGTCGCATCGTAGGGGTCGTAGCGCGAGGAGGGCAGGTCGAGCACGGGGCCGACCACCACGGAGCACCCAGCCGCGCGGATGGCGTCGACCACCTTCCAGCCCTCGTGGGCGCCGTACAGGACGAAGTCGAGGCCCTCCTTCCGCGCGAACTCGAGGCCGTAGAGGATCGTCTGGGCATTGCCCGCGTGCAGCGCCACGGGCTTGTCCGCTCGAACGTAGGGCACCAGCGCCGCCAGGCGCGGGTCGAAGGGCGGCGGCTGGAGGCCCTCGCGCGCGGCCTCGTCTGCCAGCCGGCCGTACTCGCGAGCCTCGGCGAAGAGCCTGGTCAGGACCTCGATCTCCTCGGGCTTCTTCCGGTCCTCGCCCACGTTGGGGGCCGAGGGGAAGCGCAGGTGGAGCATGTCACGGTCGACCATCAAGGCCTCTTCCCACGTGTCCCCCGCCAGGCGCATCACGGCGGATTGCCCGCACAGGGGGCCACGCCCCTGCGGCGACGTCTGGGAGCGCGTGATGCCGTTGGTGCGCGTCACCGGGATGTGGGCCGAGGCCGCGTGGACCGAGCTCGTCACGCGCAAGTCGGGCTGGTTGCCGCCGATCTCCGCGTCGTCGATGGTCCCGCGCACCGAGCCGATCTCGCGCAGCCCGAGCGAGGCGTTGAGGGCGATCATCCCCGGCCAGACGTGCTGGCCCTCGGCCTGGATCACGGTCGCGCCCGCCGGCACCTCGACGTCGCGGCCGAGGTCGACGATGCGGCCGCCCTGCATCAGCAGGGTTCCGCCGGGGACGTCGGCCCCCTCGATCGGATGCAACGTCGCACCCACGATCGCGAGCAGGTCGCCGGCGCGCGGGTCGAAGCGCGCTTCGAGCGGCGCGCGCTCCGGGAGCGGGCGAACGGGCACGGGCACACCGTCGAGTCCGAAGGCGTCACGCCGCTGGAACTCGATGCGCCCGTCGACCATCGTCCACTCGACGCGCGCATAGACCGAGAGCGGATCGCCGTCGAGCAACACCAGATCGGCGTCCTTGCCGACCTCGATCGAGCCCACGCGCTCCTGGATCCCGAGCTGGATGGCGGAGTTGAGCGTCACGAGCCGCAGCGCCCGGACCGGATCGAGGCCGGCATAACGCACCGCCTTGGCGCCCTCCAGGTACAGGCGCCGGATCAGCTCGTCGCTATCGGAGTTCACCGTCGAGACGACGCCCGCCTCGTCGAGCAGGGCCGCGTTCTGCGGGATCGCGTCGTAGGCCTCGACCTTGAAGCTCCACCAGTCGCTGAAGGTCGACGTGCCTGCTCCGTGAGCCGCGATCTCGTGGGCCACCTTGTAGCCCTCGAGCACGTGCTGCAACGTCTGCACGCGGAAACCGAAGTTCTCGGCCGTGCGCAGGAGCATCAGGATCTCGTCGGCCCGGTAACAGTGGGAGTGGACGTTCACGTCCCCCGTCAGGATCCCGCTCAGCACGTCGAGGCGCACGTCGCGGCGCGGAGGCGGCGCGTCCTCGCCCCGCGCGCGAGCCTCCTCGAAGCTACGCCATTCGTACTGGTACTCGAGCGCCCGCTTGAAGGCACGCTGGAAGACCGACTCGACGCCCGGGCGCGTGGCCGGATAGCGCTCACCCGGCGCGAAGTTCGAGCGCTTCGGGTTCTCGCCGAGCGCGAACTTGATGCCCTGGGGCGCGTCGGGGAAGCGCAGCTCGTCGGCCGTACGCTTCCAGCGCAGCTTGAGCACCTCGCTGCGCCCTCCGATGGCGTTGGCGGATCCGTGCAGGCACTGGATCGTGGTCACGCCGCCGGCCAGGGCGCGATAGATGGACACGTCGTCCGGGTCGATGACGTCGCTGATGTCGCACTCGGCCGTGATCGAGAGCGTGCTCTCGTTGATCCCGCCGCCGATCGCCATGTGCGAGTGCGTGTCGATCACGCCGGGAGCCAGGTGCTTGCCGGCCCCGTCGAGGACGGTGACGCCGGTCGGGGCCTCGAGGTCCTTGCCGATCGCGGCGATGTCCCCGTCGCGCACGAGCACGTCGCCGACGAAGGCCGGCGCCACCGCGGAATGGATCGTCACGCCGCGGATCAGGGCCGCCCCGTCAGTCTGGAGGCGGGGCACGCGATCGGCGTCGAGCTCGCTCGGATGCTCGAAGGGGCCGGGCCCGTCACCGCCGCCGAGGAAGACGAGCAGGAGCAGGATCGATGCGGTGTTCATGTGGCGGTCCTACTTCGGCGTGCGCTTGCCGGTGAAGGTCTGGGTCTGGGGCTCGGGTCCCCACGGCCCCCGGAACGATCCCTCCCCGTCCAGCGCGTCGCCCTCCAGCTTGGCCGTGAGCGACGCCTGGATCTCGAACTCGCCGAAGGCGAGCTTGCACTGGAGCTCGAGCTCGTCGCCGCTCGCCTGACCCTCGACCTCCGTGCGGACCTTGCCGCCACCCATCGGGTTCTCGACCTCCAGCGTGCCGGAGAGCGTCCCGTCCTCGTCCATCTCGAGCACGAGCTGGGCCGCGCGGAGCCCCTCGCCCTCGGCCACGAACTCGAGCTCCCAGGTCCCGCTCGGATCGACCCCCTCGGCCGGTCCCGGGCCGGCGTCCTTCTTCTTCTCCTCGGGGAACTCGCTGGGGAAGCCGTCGACGAAGACCCAGGCCGGGCTGGCCTTCTTGTCCGTCAGCGGGTCGGAACGCCACAGCACCAGCGTGGCGTCGTGGCCGGGCTCGATCCGTCCGAGCCGCCCATTCATGCCCAGGAAGTCCGCCGCGTCGACGGTCAGGGCCTTCAGCGCGCCCTCCGCCGGCAGCCCGGCCGCGACCAGGGCGCGCACGCGCTCGAGTAATTCGCCCGGTTTCCCGGACGCCGAGCCGAAGACGAAGCGCACGCCGGCCTCCGAGAGCCGCAGCGCAGCGTCGCGCTTCTCCTCCCACTCGCGGCGGCGCTCGAGGCGCACGGCGAGCGGCTCGGTGTACTCCCACACGGGCTCGGTCGGCTCGGCCTGCGCCACGGCCTCGGTCGTGGCTTCGGTCTCGGCCTCCGGCACGCCACCCGCCGCGCCGGCGCCGGTCGCGGACTCCTCGACGGCCTTCTCCGCCGCGGGGCGCGGATCCTCCGGTTCCTTGCCCCAGTCCAGCGTGAGGACGACGGCCACGTCGCGTCGCGCGAGCTCCTCGCGCACGCGCCCGGCCTCCAGCCCCCCGACGAAGGCGAGCTCGAGCCCGAACTCGTCCGCCAGGCGGAACCAGCGCCAGACGTCCGCCGCCGAATCGGCCTGGCAGAGGAGCGTGCGCTCGCCCGCGAGGAGCGCCGCGCCCGCCTCGAGCTCGGCATCGAACGCCGGGCGCAGCCCCGGCCGCCCGGCGACGTAGCGGCTCGCGAGCTCCCCGTGGCGCTGGCTGTCGAGGAAGAACTGCCGCAGCTGGGCGAAGTAGCCCATCAGCGTGCTGGGATAGCCCTGTCCGCTGGCGGCGAAGGCGGCGTGGGCGTAGACCTCGTCGCGCGCCACCAGGTCACGCATGGCCGCCTCGCGCGTGGTCGCGAGCGCGCTGGAGCCGGCCAGCAGCTCACCGCCCGGGGCGACGAGCGCCGCGCCGAATCCGCTCTTGCGCCACGCCTCCCGCTGCTCCTTCGTCAGCGCCAGCTCCTCCACGGCCCGGAAGGCCGGCTGGATCCCCTTGCGACTGGCCAAGCGCATGTCGACCACGACATCCGCCAGCACGTTGGGCGGCAGGTCCTGGTCGCTCACCGGCTGCGGGACCGTGCAGCCGTTGCGGGTGAAGGCGTCCAGGAAGGCCGGCAGGCACAGGAGTCCCTCGCCCTCGATCACGCGCGTTCCCGGCGGAGCCGGCGCGGCCTCGTCCAGGATGGCCTCGATCGCCCCGTCGCGCAGGATCAGCGTCGCCTTGCGCTCGCCGGCCCGATCCAGGGCGACGCCGCGCAGGCAGTAGGGTTGTGGCCGCGGGGCCGCCTGGGCCAGCAGGGAGGAGCCGAGCGACGCCAGCGCGAGGAGGAAGCCGGACGCGAGACGGAAGGAGCGCATGCGGGACGGGAGCAGGGGTTGTTCCCGGGCCCTGGCCCCGGGTGCGTGCATCCCATTCTGCCCCCCTGCCGAGATTCCGACCATCGGCGCCGGGTCGATTCGGCAACCTGTCGGAATCCTTTCACGTCCGGCCACTCCGAGCGCTCCAGACCCACGATGAACCGCGCGCTCCCGCTCACCGCCTTCGCCGTACTGTGCATCCTCCGTCCCGGGCTCAGGGGCCCCAAACCCGAGCCCCTCTCGCCCGAGCGCGCAGTCGCCACGCTGATGCCGGCCGGCTGCCGCGTATACCTCGAGGGCCCCGGGCTCGAGCCGCTGGTGCGGGGCGGGCTCGCGCACCCCTTCCTCGCGACCGCACGGGCCACGCCCTTCGCCCGTGCACTGGAGGATGCCGGCGGCTCGCTCGAGCAGGCCCTGGAACGGGCCGACGCCTGGCTCGGAGCGCCGGTCCTGCCGCTCGCGGCCCGCATGACGCAGCGCGGGATCGCCCTGGGCTTCGACCCCGAGCACGACGCGGGCCTGCTGGTCGCCGTCGCGATCGACGCCAGCGCGGCGGAAGAGGGGCTGGCCACGCTCCTCGCCGCACTCGAGCGCCAGCATGGCGTGCCAGGCGCGCTGCGCGGAGCCCACGCGCGCTGGGACGAGGCCGAGGTCTGGTTCCTGGGCGAGGAGGTGGTCTTGGCGCGACGCGGCGAGCTGCTGGTGGCGGGCAAGCGGCGCGAGGACGTGCGCGCGGTCCTGGCGCTGGCCGCGGATCCGGGGGCGCGCGGAATGCTCGCGCGTCCGGATCTGCAGGCCCAGCGCGAGGCACGCGCGACGGACGCCGTGCTGTGGGGCTGGCTCGCGCTGGAGGAGCTGGAGGCCTTCGGGGACGAGGGCCTGCGAGCGCTGCGACGCGTCGGCCTGACTCCCGCGGGCCAGGGCCTGCTCGGAGCCGAGCTCGCCGCGCTGTGCGGCGCGCGTGCGCTCGCGCTCTCCCTCGTCCTGGCCGGGGATCGCCCGGAGCTGAGGGTGCGCGCGCTCGGAGCGTCACGCGTCGAGTCCCTGGCGCCCGGAGCGCGCCAGGCCGAGCAGCCGGCCGAGGTCACCGGCGAGGACCTGGGCTCGGCGCTCCTCTACCGGGACTACGCGCGCTTCCTGGCCGGGCGCGCCACGCTCTTCCCGGCCGAGGCGCAGGCCTCCTTCGCGGAGACGATCACGACCGGGGCGCTCTTCTTCGCCGGACGCGACCTCGGTAACGAGGTCCTGCCGCACGTCTCCCCCTGGATCCGCCTCGTCGCGCGCGAGGTCGAGTTCCCGTCCGAGCGCAGGCCCGAGATCACGCTGCCGGCCGTGGCGGCCATCGCCGTGCTCGACGATCCGGCCGAGGGCGAGGCGTGGCGGAGCGCGCTGCAGACCCTGATCGCGATCCTGGGGATCGAGCAGGCCCAGAAGGGCCGGGCGGGCCTCGGCCTGCACCTCTCCAGCGTGGGCGCGATCGAGCTGACGAGCGCTCGCTTCCCGGCACCGCGGCCCGGCGAGGGCGTCGACCTGCGGCACAACCTGGAGCCGGCCATGGCCATCGTCGGGCGACACCTGATCGTGGGCAGCCACGTCGGCCTCGTGCGCGAGCTGGCGCTGGAGCTGGAAGGCGCGACGCCGCTCGCCACGCCGGCCCCGGAGGAGCTCCGGATCGCCCCGCGCGCGCTCGCCCCGCTTCTGTCTCGGAACCGTCCAGCGCTCGTCGCGCACAAGATGCTCACCGAGGGCCTGGCGCACGAGGATGCGCTGCGAGAGATCGTGGGGCTGGAGTGCCTGCTCGAGTCGCTGGAGAGCGTGCGGATCGAGGTCGGGCGCCCGGCCCCGGACGTGCACGAGCTCGTGCTGGCGCCGGTCCTGGCGGTCGCGCCGCGATGAGTGCGGTCCTGCGAGCCTGGCGCCCGGGCCCGGAGGGCTGGGACCGGTCGGCCGCCGCGCACCTGCTGCGCCGGGCCGGCTTCGGGGCGACCCCGGAGGAACTCGAGCGGGCGCTGGCGGAGGGTCTCGACGCCACGCTCGAGCGCCTGTTCGAGGACCGGACGCCACCCGAGCTCGACGGCTCGATCCAGCCGCTACTGGCGGCGGAGAGCCTGGAGCTGCTCCAGGCCTGGTGGATGGCGCGTATCGTGGCCGGCGGAGCGCCGCTGCGCGAGCGCGTGACGCTCGTGTGGCACGACCTGTTCGCGACCTCGCACGAGAAGGTCCAGGACGTGCGCCTCATGCACCAGCAGAACGAGCTCCTGCGCCGTGAGGGCCTGGGCGACTTCCGCCGGCTGCTGCAGGGCATCGCGCGCGATCCCGCCATGCTCGTCTGGCTCGACGGCCGCTCGAACCGCAGGGGGCATCCGAACGAGAACTTCGCGCGCGAGGTGCTCGAGCTCTTCGCCCTGGGACCGGGACACTACGACGAGCGCGACGTGCGAGAGGCCGCGCGCGCCTTCTCCGGATGGGGCACGGAAGGACGCTCCTTCGTGCACGCGCCGGAGCACCACGACGACGGCCCGAAGACGATCCTCGGCCACACCGGATGCTTCGACGGCGCGGGCGCACTCGACCTGATCCTGGCGCACCCCGCCTGCGCACGACACGTGGCGCGCGTCCTCCTGGAGGCCTTCGTGGTGCCCGCACCCACGCAGGTGGAGATCGATGGCCTGGCCGGGACGCTCCTGGCCTCGGACTGGGACGTGGGTCGCACACTGCGTGTGCTGCTGCGCTCCGAGCTCTTCTTCGCGCCCCGCGCGCGGCGCGCGCGCATCGCCGCGCCGGTCGAATGTCTGGCCGTGGCCAGCCGTGCCCTCGGCGCGCGCGTGCCGCCGCGCACGCTCGCGCGCCGCGCCGGCGCCATGGGTCAGGCCCTCTTCCGTCCCCCGTCGGTCAAGGGCTGGGAGGGCGGACGGGCGTGGATCCACGCAGGACACTGGATCGCGCGCCACAACGCGCTCGTCGAGCTCGCCGAGAATGCCGCGGTGTCCTGCACCGGAGCCGAGGTCCTGCGCGACGTGCTGCCCGAGGATCCGGCGCCCCTGCGCGAAGCGGTTGAGCGCCTTGCGCGCGAGCCGTCCAGCGAGCCCGCCGCCATCGCCCTCGTCCTGACCGCGCCCGAGTTTCACCTCTTCTGAGCCTCGCCATGACCCTCACGCGCAGACAGCTCGTCGTCGCGGGGCTCCGCGTCGGCCTGTTCGTGCCGCTGGCCCTCCGAGCGCGTGCGGCGCCCGCACGCGAGACAGCCGAGCGCGTGCTGGTCGTGCTGCAGCTGACCGGCGGCAACGACGGTCTCAACACGGTCGTCCCGCACCGCCAGGACGCCTACTACCGCCTCCGGCCGACGCTGGCGCTTCCGCGCTCGAAACTGCACGCGCTCGACGACGAGCACGGCCTGCACCCGGCCCTCGGCGCCCTCCAGCCCGTGCGCGACGCCGGGCGCCTGACGGTCGTGCACGGCGTGGGCTACCCGGAGCCCGACCGCTCGCACTTCCGCTCGCTCGAGGTGTGGCACGGCGCCGATCCGCGGGGCACGCCGCACACGGGCTGGCTCGGGCGCATGGCGGACCGGATCGCGGCGCGTTCCGGCGGCATGCCGGCCCTGTGCGTGGACGATGGCGAGCTGCCCCTCGCGCTCGTGGGCGAGCGGGTCTTCGCACCGGCCTTGCCGGACGAGTCGAGCCTGGCCCTGGCGACCCTTCCCGGCCTGGCCGCCGGGCGCGAGAGCGCCGGTACGGTCGACCACGACGCGACCGGCGACCTCGCCTTCTTGCGCGCTGCCGCGCGGGCCTCCTACGAGGCTGCGGGTCGCCTGGAGCAGGCCCTGGCGCGGGGCTCCTCGGCGGACTATCCCGACTCGCCCCTCGCCCGCAGGCTGCGCCTGGTGGCGCGCCTCGTGACGGGCGGCTTCGACACGCGCATCTTCCACCTGTCGCTGGGCGGATTCGACACGCACGCCCATCAAGCCGCGGCCCATGCCGCGCTGCTGGAGACCCTCGCCCGGGCCCTGGCCGCCTTCGAGGCGGACCTGGCGGCGAGCGGCGCCGAGGAGCGCGTGCTGACGCTCGTGCACGGCGAGTTCGGACGGCGAGCCGCCGAGAACGGCTCGCGGGGGACGGACCACGGGGCGGCGGCGCCCGTGCTGCTCCTGGGTGCTCCCGGCGGCGGAGGTCCGCGCGGGACGCCTCCGGACCTCAACGGTCTCGTCGACGGCGACGTGCCCTTCACTACCGACTTCCGCGCGCTCTACTCGGCCATCGAGCAGGACTGGATGGGCCTGGAGCGAACCCTCCCGGTCGCGCCCTTCCCGCTGCGTTGAGGGATCCTTCCCTCGACGGGGCTCCCGCGCTCAGATGGGGGCATGAAACGCATCGTCCGCTGGGGACTCGTCCTCGTGGCCGCCCTGGTCCTGCTTGGACTGGGCGTGCTCCTGTGGATCGACTCCGTGACGAAGGCCGCCGTCGAGCGCGGCGGGACGCACGCGCTCGGGGTCGAGACGCGGCTCGAGGACGCGAGCATCGGGCTCTTCTCGGGGGAGTTCGGGCTGAGCGGCCTCTCGGTGGCCAACCCGCCGGGCTTCGCGCAGCCGAGCTTCTTCGCGCTGCGCTCCGCGCGGCTGTCGCTGCCCCTGGGGCAGCTGCTCGAGTCGCGCGTGACGATCCCGGCCCTCGAGCTCGAGGGCATCCGCCTGGACCTCGAGCGCGGGGCGCAGGGCACGAACTTCGGCCAGATCCTCGACCACCTCTCGCGCTTCGAGACGGAGGGTGGGGAGCCCGCTGGAGAGCCGGGCCAGGGCGGGGAGAAGGTGTTCCACATCCAGCGCCTCGCCCTGCGCGACATCCGCTGCACGGTCCAGCTCCTCCCCGCCGGCGGCGAGCTGACCCGGCTCGACGTGGCCGTGCCGGAGATCGTGGTCGAGGACCTGGCCTCGGACCTGACCCTGCCGCAGCTCTGCGCCGTGGTCGTGAAGGTCGTCCTGCGCGCGGCGCTGGAGGCGGGGCAGGGCTCGATCCCGCAGGAGCTGCTGCAGGACCTGCAGAGGCGCGTGGCGGGCCTCGAGACGATGGCGCACGAGCGGCTGAGCGGCGAGCTCGACGCCCTGGAGGGACGGCTCGGCGAGCACGCGAAGAAGCTCGGGCCCGAGGCGGAGCAGGCCCTGCAGAAGGCGAGCGACGAGCTCGGGGGCAAGCTCGACGGCCTGTTCAAGAAGAAGGACTGAGGCGCAGGCGTCTACAGCCCGCGCATCCAGGGCGGCACGAAGGGAGCCTCGTCCCCGAGCGCGAGCAGCTCGTCCAGCGCGGCCAGCAGGCGGGCCTTGTCGCGCGACAGCGTGCCCGCCAGGGGCACGGCATTGCTCGCGTGGTTGGAGCGGAAGATCGTGGCGCGCAGGTCGAGCCCGGCGAGGAGCTCGCGCAGCTCGTGCGTGGCCTGGTGGTCGGTGAGCGGGTGGTACTCGCCGCGCTGCGCCTCGGCGTGGAGCGGCGTGTCCGGCACGGGCGTCATCTCCAGCGTGCTCACGAAGCGCGGCTGGATCGCGTTGAGGACCCGGGCCGAAGCGCGCGCGTGCTCCGCGGAGAGCTCGTGCCCACCGGCGCCGAGGAGGATCATCGTCGAGAGCGCGACGCCCGCCTCGTGGGCCTTGTGCGCCACGCGGACCATCTCGGCCGCGTCCACGCCCTTGACGAGCCGGCGCAGGACCTCGTCGTGCCCGCTCTCGATGCCTAGGTAATAGAGCGAGAGCCCGAGCTCACGCAACCGCACCATCTCGTCGACGGTGCGGACCTGCAGCGCCTGCGGCGAGGCGTAGCAGGAGACCCGCCGCAGCTCGGGGAACGTCGAGCGCAGGCGCTCCAGCACGGCCGCGAGGAAGCTCGCCTTGGCCACGAGCGCGTCCCCGTCGGCCAGGAACACCTTGCGCACGCGCGCGCCCAGGTGCGCGCCGGCCCACTCGATCTCGGCCTCGAGCTCGCCCAGGGGCCGGACCCGGAAGCGCTTCGCGCGGTACATGCCGCAGAAGCTGCACTCGTTGTAGCTGCAGCCGATCGTGGCCTGCAGGATCAGGCTCCCGGCTTCCGAGGGCGGACGGTAGAGCGTGCCTTCGTGGCGGATCACGCCACGAGGATAGGCGCCGGGGCTGGTGGCCGCGCGACCGTGCTATGATCCGGCCATGCCGACCATCGACGACGTCTACTCCGAGCTGCGGCAGGTCTACGACCCCGAGATCCCGGTGAACATCGTGGACCTGGGCCTGGTCTACGACGTCCAGGTCCAGGGCGACGCCTGCAGCATCAAGATGACGCTGACCTCCCAGTCCTGCCCCGAGGCCCGGAGCATCCCCGAGGTCGTGAAGCGGCGCGTCGGCGAGATCGAGGGCGTGGGCGCCTGCCAGGTCGAGATCGTGTGGGAGCCGGCCTGGACCCCGCAGCGCATCAGCCCGAACGGGCGGCGCATCCTCGGGCTGCCGGACGAGGGCGAGCCGCAGGGCTGAGCCGCTCCAGGCCCGCGGAACTAGGTCTGTACTGGCATGCCGCCCGACGGCGGCGGCGCGTTGGGGTTGGTCTGCAGCTCGCGCTTCCACGAGAGCAGCCGGGCCTTGGCCTGGGCCGCCTCGGCGTCGGCGATGCGGTTCAGGCGCTGCAGGCACATCGAGAGGCTGGTGAAGGCCAGCGGGTCCTCGGGGGCGAGCAAGGTGACGCGCTCCAGGGTCTGGAGGGACGCGTCGAGCTGACCGGAGTGCATCTGGGCCATGCCCAGGGCCTGCAGGCAGTCCGACCAGTCCGGGCGCTCCGCCAGGGCACGCCCGTAGCTGGCGATGGCGGTCGCGTAGTCGCGCTTGCCGTAGGCCGCGAGGCCGGCCCGGTAGTGTTCGCTGGCGGTGGCCAAGGCGCTACATCATCGCCTGGATGCCGAGCTTGCCGAACCCCTTCTCCTCGAAGTTCTTGCGGAACATGTCGCGCAGCTTGAGCGCCTGCGCGTCGTAGGCCGCCTTGTCCTTCCAGGTGTGACGCGGGTCGAGGATCTCGGCGGGCACGCCGGGACAGCTCTTCGGGACCTTCAGGTTGAAGACCGGGTGCGTCGTGTACTCGACCTTGCCCGCGTCGAGCTTGCCCTCGAGGGCCGCGTTCAGGAGCGCGCGAGTGTGAGCGATGGAGATGCGCTTGCCGACGCCGAAGGGCCCGCCCGACCAGCCCGTGTTCAGCAGGATGCAGCGCGTCCTGTGCTGCTTCATCTTCTCCGCCAGCAGCTTGGCGTAGACCGGCGGCCTGTGGGCCATGAAGGGCGCGCCGAAGCAGGCCGAGAAGGCCGCCTTGGGCTCGGTCACGCCGACCTCGGTGCCGGCCAGCTTGGCGGTGAAGCCGGAGACGAAGTGGTACATGACCTGCTCGCCGTCCAGCACCGCGACGGGCGGCAGGACCCCGAAGGCGTCGGCCGTGAGCAGCACGATCGTCTCGGGATGCGGCCCGCGCGCACCCGGCATCACATTGGGGTTGGCCGAGAGCGGGTAGCTGAAGCGCGTGTTCTCGGTGATCGAGCGGTCATTCAGGTCGAGGGCCTGCGGGTCGCACTCCTCCATCTTCTTGCCGGGAAGCGGCGGGACGTTCTCGATGATCGTGCCGGGCTTGGACAGCGCCGCGGCGATCACCGGTTCGGCCTGCTTGTCGAGGTCGATCAGCTTGGCGTAGCAGCCGTCCTCCAGGTTGCACAGGCCGCTGGCGCTCCAGATCGTCTCGTCGTCGCCGATCAGGCGCCGGTCCGGGTCGGCCGAGAGGGTCGTCTTGCCCGTCCCCGACAGGCCGAAGAGGATCGCACCGTCCCCGCGCATGCCGACGTTGGCCGAGCAGTGCATCGAGAGCCGCCCCTCGAGCGGGAGGAGATAGTTCCCGACCGTGAAGATCGTCTTCTTCACGACCCCGCAGTAGTCCGCGCGGCCGGCCACCAGGCAGATACGGTTGCGCGGGTCGATCACGATCGCCGCTTCGGCCCGGCAGCCGTCGCGCTGGGGCTCGCACACGAAGGACGGCGCATTCAGCATCGTCCAGCGCCGCGCGGCCACGTCGCGCACCCCCTTGAGGTCCTTGGGGAACATGTTGTGGGCGAACATCGCGTGCGTGGCGTACTCGCCCACGAAGCGGTAGGGCAGGGCGAAGTCCGGATCGGCCCCGACGAAGACGTCCTTGACGTAGAGGGTCGCCTTCCGCGCATTGAGGTGCGCCACGACGCGCTTCAGGAGTCCCTGGTACTTCTCCGGATCGTAGGGCTGGACGTCGTCCTTCCACCAGATGACGTCGGCGACCTCGGGCCAGCGCACGGCGTAGGTGTCCTTGACGCGCCGACCGGTGCAGTCCGGATCGGTGTAGTAGACGAGCGGCCCCTGGATCCCGAGCCTGGTCGCGAAGGCCTTCGGGGCATCGCTCGGCCCCCCCTTGACGACGCGGCCTCGGTCGTTGCGGATGGCCTCCCAGAACAGTTCCTCCTTGGGGAGGTTGGCCTTGTAGCTGACGGTCTTCAGCCCGAGCAGTTGCTCGAGCTCGGCCTTGAAGTCGATCTGGGTCGTCTGGGGTGTGGGGTTCATGTTCGGAGGAGGTGGAGCCGTCGGCCGTGGCCACGCCGGCGGCGAGCAGCGCGATAGGCTACCGCGGAGTCGCCGGAACCCAACAGGGGGGTGTCAAGGCCTGGCGACCCTCGCGCCGAAGAGGGCTGCGCAAGGAAGCGTACGGGTGCGGAAGGCATGAGAGCACGGGGAAACGCCCTCCCGGAGGGCGCATCGAACGAGCGGGCTCGGGCTCGCGCCGCCGATTCCCCCTCCCGCGCATGGAAGCCCGCGAACGGCCGGCTCAAGAGCTCCCCCAGAACCACATGAAGACTCAACTCCAGTACGTCTGCCCGCGCTGCGACCATCTGCTCGTGCCGGTGCACGCGGTCGAGGGCACACGACGGCGGGTCGTCGCCCTGACGTGCCCCGAGCCCTACTGCGACCACGTCCAGCACCTGCCGCGCGGCATGGCCCAGCTGTTCGAGCAGGAAGACGAGCCGCGCTACCTGAAGCAGGCGAACTGAGCGCCCGAGCGCGCCGAGCTCAGGTCCGCGATCGGTACCACGCGACCGTCCGCTCGAGACCCTGATCGAGCCGCCAGCGCGGCTCGAAGGCGAGCAGTGCCCGCGCGCGATCGATCGAGGCCACGCTGTGAGGCACGTCCCCGGCTCGCTCGGGCGCGAGCACCGGCGCGCCAGAGAAGCCGGCGTGGCGGGCCAGGATGTCGAAGAGTCCGCGGATGCTGACGCGCTCGCCGGTGCCGATGTTGATCACGACGCCCGGCTCGATCCGGCGCTCCATCGCCAGCAGGTTCGCGCGCACGACGTCCTCGACGTAGACGAAGTCGCGCGTCTGCTCCCCGCTGCCGAAGATCGTCGGAGCGCGTCCGGCCAGGAGGGCCTTCGCGAACAGGGCGATCACGCCCGAGTAGGGGCTGTCGTCGGCCTGGCGCGAGCCGTAGACGTTGAAGTACCGCAGGGCCACGCCCTCGAGGCCGTAGGCGCTGGCCCAGGCCGCCAGCATCGCCTCGCCGGCGAGCTTGCCGGAGGCGTAGGGCGAGAGCGGGCGGGGCGTCTGGCTCTCGACCTTGGGCAGGACCGGATCGTCGCCGTAGGCCGCCGACGAGGCGGCGAAGACGACCTTGGCCACGCCGCTCGCCCGCGCCGCCTCCAGGACGGCGAGCGTGCCCATCACGTTGACCCGGTAGCTCGCCAGCGGGTCGCGCACCGAGGCCGGGACCGAGACCTGGGCGGCCTCGTGGAAGACGCCACGCGCGCCGGCCAGCGCCGCGCGCAGGAGCTCGGGGTCCTGCACGTCCCCCTGGAAGAGTTCCACGGGCGCCCCGCTCCCGGGCGGGCCGACCTCCAGGCCGGCCAGGTTCTCCGGCCGGCCCGAGGAGAGGTCGTCCACGACCCGCACGACGTCCCCGCGCTGGACCAGGGCCTCGGCGAGATGGGACCCGATGAAGCCGGCTCCCCCGGTGACGACGTACACCGTCATGGGGCGGGAATCTAGCCGATGGAGAGAACGGCCACAGCTTGCACCCAGGCCCGTTCGCCCGGGCTGGGACGGACGGAAGGGGCTTAAACAGCATCGCGAACCCCTCGAGCGGGTTCGCGATGCCTGTCCCAGAGTCCCTTTGTCAGTCCGGTGGTCCTTTGAACCGGCTGCACGGGATCGAGCCGAGGCGCGCTCGACGGCGAACGGGGAGACTGGAAGTTCCTTGGTGCCGGGGGACCCGACGGGTGCGTCCCGCTCCCCCATCCCGCGGTCAGGTGGACGGCAACCGCCCTGGCGAACGGGCGCGGAGGACGACCGGGTCGAAGGCGCCGAATCCGCCAGCGGGCGGGCGAGCCAGGCCGGACCCTGGAAGGGCTACGTCCGGCCGAAGATGCCCGTGCGCTCGGTCTTGCGCAGCTCTTCCTCCTCCTGCCAGAGGATCTCGGCCGTGTCGATGTTCACGCACTTCAGGACGAACTGGTAGTAGACGTCGACCTTGCGGGTGCCACCGGACTCGAGCGAGCTGCCCTTCTTCTTCTCGATCGAGCGCAGGGTCCCGTACAGGATCACGTCGGCCCCGAGCTGCTTGCCCATCTGGCGCAGCATGTCCTCGCGCACGCGTCCGGTCTGGAAGCGGATCTCCTCCTCGATCTGGGCCTGACCGGCCTTGTCGGCCACGAAGCGGAACTTGCCGGACTTCAGCAGGGCCGTCTGGATCTTGTCGGTGATGCCCTCGGTGTCGATGTGCTCGCTGGTGCGGTTCTCGACGCTGCCGGTGTAGACGATGACGCGCTTGTCGTCGCCCTTCCCGGAGTTGTCCAGGTAGTTGAGCTGGGGCGCCGCGATCAGGGATTCGACCATCTGCCCCGCCAGGGACTGCAGGTCGGTCGAGCCGTAGTCGATCGTGAGGGTCTCCACGCGTCCCGGGTCGTCGTAGCGGATCGAGGAGCAGGAAGCGGCCAGCGTCAGCGAGAGGAGTGCGAGGCGGTTCATGGGAGGGTGGAGAGGGGTGAGTGTGCCTGTGGAGTGTGCGGCGCCGGGCTAGCGGATGGGCGTGGGCTTGCGGAACTGGAGCTGGAAGCCCGCGGCCTGCGGGGTCGGGCCGACGATCTGGATCGAGTGCAGCCCCCCGCCGGTGACGATCACGGGTGTCCAGTGGGGGTTCGTGTCGATCGTGAAGCCGCTCGCATCCGTCCACTTGACGGCCCACTCGATCGGGAGGTCGCCCGAGGTCGTGTTCTTCAGGTCGAACTGGACGCGCAGGCGCCCGTCGCGCACCTCGCGCTTGATGTCGAGCAGCACGAACTTGGCCGCCAGGTCGCGGTCGCCCACGAACTCCTGGCGCTGGCCCGTTGAGTCCCCGGTGTAGGTGTTCGTGCCGGTACCGAGAGGCGGGGTCGTGCCGCAGGCGACCATGGCGAGAATGCACGAGAGCGGGGTCAGCAGGCGATGGAGCTTCATGGGTCTTGTGTCGGGTCGGGTGCGCCCGGCGCGGCGCGGGGGTCGTCGATCCGCTTCCCACCGATCACGGAAGCGTGCACGCGAGGCCCCAGGGTGCGGGCGAACACCAGCATCGTCTCCCCGGGGTCGAGCTCGAACCAGCCCAGGTCCACGGAATCGCCGCCGATGGCCTCGAGCCGGAACTGGTGCGTGCCGGGCGCGACGAACATGCGGCAGGCCTGGAAGCTGTCGGGCAGGGTCTGCCAGCAGCGCAGGTCGGCGCGCTCGGTGGCGAAGGTGAACAGGTCGCCGAGGACCCGCCCGGCGACGTCGAACTCGTCCTCGAGCTCCTTGGTGAGCTCGCGCTTGAGGAGTCCGCGCGCGATCGACTTGGCTGCGATCCACAGCAGCCGGTCCTCCAGGTTCTCGCGCGCGACGCGCGACACGCTCTCGACCAGGTCCGTGCGCACGGACTCCTGGGAGGGCGCGTGGACCAGGCGCAGCCCCTCGCTCGTCGGCGGCCGCTCGACGTAGCCCGGAACGGCCATCTGGAACAGGCCGTCCGGCGTGGGCACGGGCAGGATCGTCTCCACCTTGTAGGGACCCAGGCCTACCGCGCCGAGCACGACGATGCTGGCCGCGCCCGCCGGGCGCTCGAGGTCGACGCCGAACTCCTGCTCGAGCCGGCGCAGCTCGTCGGTCCTCCCCAGCTCGCGCGCCAGCCTCACGAGCGCCCGTCCCGCGAGCGACGTGCCAACCCCCTTCTCGACCATGCGCTGGTAGTCGACGTAGGCCTGGTCGCGCTGCCCGATGAGCTCGTAGGTGACGGCGGACAGGAGGTGGCCCCACCCGCCGGCCTGGTACTTCGTCTCGTACAGCTCTTCCTCCGTCTCGAGAAGCTGGTTCGCCAGGCGCGCCTCGACGTAGACGTCGTCGACCTTGCCCTCGGCCAGGTAGGCCTGGGCCAGTGCGCAGTGGAGGTAGACGCGCTCGAAGCCCTCGCCCTCGTAGGCGCGGGTCGAATCGTTGAGGGCCCAGCTGGCCAGGGTCTCACCCAGGCGCTCCGGGCCGGCGAGGGCCCGTCCCTCGATGTCGCTGGCGGCCGCGACGGCGCGCGAGAGGTGCAGGCGGGCGGCCTCCCAGTCCCCCATCGTCAGCGCCACCGTCCCGGCCTCGGCACCCGAGAGGAACGGCGAGCCCACGCGCTGCACGTCGGCAAAGGCTTCCAGGGCGTGCTCGAACTGTCCTCCTTGGAAGTCACGCAGGGCCGAGGCGGTGCGCTCGGGATAGCTCGCACAGCCCGCGAGCGCCAGCGCACCGAGCGACCAGGCGGACGGGAGCAGCCAGCGGGAGTGCGAGATCTGGGGAGGCACGCGGGCGGGATCCTACGGAGCGCCGCCCCGCCAGGTCACGCTCGGCCGCGGGGCGCGGGCCGCTGACGTGCAAGTCACACGCCAGCAGGCTCCGCTACACTGCGCCGGTGTCGCCCCGCTCCGAACGCATCGTCGCCCGCTCGCCCACCCGCACGCCCGCCGCGCAGGGCGAGGACACGCCGATGATGGAACAGTTCCGGCGGGCCAAGAAGGAGGCCCCGGACGCCCTCCTCTTCTTCCGGATGGGCGATTTCTACGAGCTCTTCCACGAGGACGCGGTCGTGGCCGCGCGCGAGCTCGGCCTGACCCTGACCTCGCGCTCGAAGGGCTCGGCTCAGCCGATCCCGATGGCCGGCGTGCCGGTGCGCTCGGTGGAGGGCTACCTCGTGCGGCTGGTCAAGAAGGGGCACAAGGTCGCGATCTGCGAGCAGCTCCAGGACCCGCGGCAGGCAAAGGGAATCGTGGAGCGCGGCATCGTGCGCGTCGTGACGCCCGGCACGCTGACCGAGGAGAACGCGCTCGACGCGCGCGCCAGCAACCACCTGGCGAGCCTGGTGCTGGAGGGCGGTCGCGCGGGGCTCGCCTGGGTCGACCTCTCGACCGGCCGCCTGCAGACCTGCGAGCTGGACGAGGCCCGCGTGCTGGACGAGCTGGCGGGCATCGCGCCGGCCGAGCTCCTGGTCGCGCCCGAGGTCCTGGCCGGGCGCGACGCGCTGCGGGGTGAGCTCGTCGAGCACCTCGGCGTGGCCCTCACCGAGCGCGAGGCCTGGCGCTTCGCGCGCGAGGGCGCGCTGCGCACCCTCACGCGCCACTTCCGCGTCAAGGGCCTGGAGGGCTTCGGGATCGAGGGCGAGTCGCTGGCCGTCCCGGCGGCCGGGGCCCTGCTGGAGTACGTGGCCGAGACCCAGCGCGCGGCGTGCGAGCACATCCTGCGCATCGAGCCGGTCCAGCCGGACGCCTTCCTCCTGCTCGACCGGGCCACGCGCCGCTGCCTGGAGCTGGTCGAGACCCAGCGCGAGCAACGCCGCGAGGGCAGCCTGCTCGAGATCCTGGACACCTCCCTGACGCCGATGGGCGCGCGCACCGTGCGCGACTGGCTGCTGCACCCGCTGCGCGACGTCGCCGCGATCCGCCTGCGCCAGGGCGGCGTCGCCGAGCTGGCCGCTCCGGCGGCGCTGCGCGAGGACCTGCGCGAGGCGCTCGAGTCGGTGCACGACGTCGAGCGCCTGAGCGCACGCATCTCGACGGGACGCGCGAACGGACGCGACCTGGCGGCGCTGGGCGCCTCGCTGGCCGTGCTGCCGCGCCTGCGCGAGCTCCTCTCGGGAGTGCGCTCGGAGGCCCTGCAGCACGTCCACGCCGCGCTCGATCCGCTGGAGGACGTGTGTGCGCGCATCCGCTCGACGCTGGTGGACGAGCCGCCCTTGACGGTGCGCGAGGGCGGCCTGATCCGCACGGGGCTCGCGCCCGACCTGGACGAGCTGCGCCAGATCGCCGGCGACGCGAAGTCCTGGATGGCGCGCTTCCAGGCCGAGGAGAGCACGCGCAGCGGGCTGCCGGGCCTCAAGATCGGCTTCAACTCGGTGTTCGGCTACTACATCGAGGTGCCGCGAGGCCAGGTCGAGCGCGTCCCGGCCAGCTACATCCGCAAGCAGACCGTCAAGGCGGCCGAGCGCTACGTCACGCCCGAGCTGAAGGAATTCGAGGAGAAGGTCCTCAACGCCGAGGCGCTCTCGGTCGAGCGCGAGTACGAGCTGTTCCAGGAGCTGCGCCTGGCAGTGGCGGCCGAGCTCCCGCGCGTGCTCGGGACAGCCCGCGCCCTGTCCGAGCTCGACGCCCTGGCCGCCCTGGCCCAGGTGGCCGCTGCGAACCGCTACATCGCGCCGGAGGTGGACGAGGGCGACGAGATCCGCATCGTCGACGGACGCCACCCGGTGATCGAGCGCTCGACCGCCTGCGACAACTTCGTCCCCAACGACGCGCACCTCGATCTCGCGGGCCGGCGCCTGACGATCCTCACCGGCCCGAACATGGCCGGCAAGTCGACCTACATCCGCCAGGTCGCCCTGATCGTGCTGCTGGCGCAGATCGGGGCCTTCGTGCCGGCGGCCGAGGCGCGCATCGGCGTGGTCGACCGCATCTTCACGCGCGTCGGTGCGGGCGACGACATCAGCCGCGGTGAGTCGACCTTCATGGTCGAGATGGTCGAGATCGCCAACATCCTCAACAACGCCACGCGGCGCTCGCTGGTGATCCTGGACGAGGTCGGGCGCGGGACCTCGACCTTCGACGGCCTGGCCCTGGCCTGGGCCATCGCCGAGCACGTGCACGAGCGCATCGGCTGCCGCACGCTCTTCGCCACGCACTACCACCAGCTCACCGACCTCTCGGCGCGCTACGCGGGCGCCGTCAACCGCAACGTGGCCGTGCGCGAATGGGGCGACGAGATCGTCTTCCTGCACAAGATCGTGGAGGGCGGGACCGACCGCTCCTACGGCATCCACGTGGCGCGCCTGGCGGGCGTTCCGGGCGAGGTGCTGGCACGGGCGCGCTCGATCCTGGGCGACCTGGAGCGGGACGAGGAAGGGCTCGCGCGCCGCATCCTCGCCACGGCCCCGGCCCGCGATCCCGCCACCCCGCTGCAGCTCGCGCTCTTCCCGGGACGAAGTCCGGTCGAGGAGGAGCTGGCGGGGCTCGATCTCGACCGCCTGGCGCCGCTGGAGGCCCTGCTCAAGCTGCGCGAGTTCCAGGAACGGCTGCGCTGACCGCCACCTCCGACGTCGCGCGCCTTCCGGAACTACAGGGCCGAGCGCTGTAGCCCGACGCGCAGCGCGATCAGCTTGCGGCGCGAGGCGCGCGGGCGCGGGAACGCGGACAGGTACTCGTGGTACTGCCGCGCGACGACGCGCCAGTGGCAGCTCTCGCGCACGTAGGCCCGCACGCGCTCCTCGAGTCGCTCGCGGCGGGCCGGATCGTCGCGCAGCTCGACGAAGGCCCGCGCCAGCGCCTCGACCTCGCCCTCCCCGAGCGGCACGCGCACGACGCAGTCCTGCGGCAGCTCCTTCTGCTCGGCCGCGTCGCTGGCGATAACCGAGCGACCCATCGAGAAGGCCTGGAAGATCCCGCCCGAGGTCCCGCCGGTGGTCGGCCCGCGCAGGTTGATGGCGATGTCGCCCGCGTGCAGCCAGTCCCAGGCCTGCGTCTCGGGCAGGTAGCCAGTGAAGCGCACGGCCTCGGACAGACCGAGGTGGCGGGTCAGCCCGCGCGGGTCGAACGTGCCGCCCTGGATCGACCCCGCCAGGATCAGGCGCACGTCGGGCCGCTGGCGGCGTGCGCGCGCGAGCGCCTCGAGCACCTTGTCGATGCGCTTGTGCGGCTGGACCCCGCCGAAGCTGACCACCAGGAACGAGCGCGCCCACTCCTCCGGCAGCCCGAGTGCACGCCGGGCCGCGCCGCGCTCGGTCGAGCGCCAGCGATCCTCGGAGCCGTGGGGCAGGATCCCGAAGGGCGTCACCGCGTTGCGGTCGGCGCGGACGCGCTCGGCCACGAAGCGGCTGTGACACACGAAGGCGTCCGCGAAGCGCACGACCGAGCGGTTGAAGGCCAGGTCGAAGCGGTCGCGCGAGAGCGAGATCGGCTCGAGCGACAGGGTCGGCGCCTGGCGCAGATCGAGCTCGTGCTCGCCCTGCGCGTCGATCCACGTCACGCGCCGCACGAAGCAGCCGAGCCGGCGCGCATCGCCGTGGCGGCGCTGCTCCACCGTGACGGCGACCCCCATCGTCTCCAGCACGAACTCCGGACGGTCGGGCCGCGGCGGGGCGAGCTCGAAGGTCCCCTGGCGCTCCTCGCACAGCACGCGCCCGCCGCCGTGCACGCGCAGGCCGCGCCCGGGATCGAGGTGCAGGTCGAAGTGCACGCTTTCGACCGTGTCCGAGGGGATGCGCAGGCCCGCGAAGTCCGTCGTCCAGCGCCCGCTCGGCTCGGCGCCGTGCCAGCCGAAGAGCAGCTCGCCCGGCAGCCCCGCGGTCGGGAGCGGAGCGGCGGGCGCGCGCCGTTCGCGCCGGCGGTCGAGCCAGTTGCGCAGGTAGACCTGCGTCTGGCGCAGCCCGCCCTCGCGCAGCGCCAGGGCGTGTCCCTTGGCACCGCCGCGCGCCAGCGCCGGCCAGGCGGCCATGGCCATGTCGAACAGCACCCAGTCGTGCAGCGCGACCGTCCCGCCGATGGCGCGGATCATGCGCGGCATGAAGGCGTGAGCCTGCTCGTTGCCGAGCTGGTACAGCACCTGGTCGAAGCGTCGCGGGTCGAGCTCGCGCGCGAGGTGCGCACGCTCGCCCTGCCAGCCCGCCTCCTCGACGCCCTCCTGGACGAACACGTCGACCTCGGCGTGCTCCCGCAGATAGGGCAGCAGATGGCGCGTGTAGTCGCCGATCCCCGAGCGGACCGACGGTGGGGTCGTGACCAGCGCGACCTTCAAGCGGTCAGGATCTCGACGCCTTCCGGCCCGAGGTACAGGGAGTGCTCGGTCTGGGCCACCATGACGCCCTCTTCTTCGACGAGCGGCGGGTATCGCATGAGCGAGCCCTGCTTGGCCAGCTTCATCAGGGTGTCCTCGAGGGCCTCCGGGTCCAGGTCCGGGAAGTACCTTCTCGCGATCGGCAGGCCACGCCAGCCCTCGATCGCCCTGAGGACGTCCCGGTCGAGGCCCTTGGCCTTGCGCGGCGGCCGCACCATCATGAAGACCTCCGCCCGCCCGCGCTCGCGGATGTAGCCCCGCCCCGTGCAGGCGAAGGGTTCGATCGCGAAGACCGAACCTTCCGTGAGGGTCGCCCCGCCGTTCTCGCCGTAGTTAGGGATCTGGGGCGGGGTGTGGACCTTCCAGCGCCCCAGGCCATGGCCCGTGAGGTTGCGCACGGGCTGGAACCCGGCCGCCAGGATCGTGCGCTCGATCGCAGCGCCGACCTTGCCCACCTTGACGTTCGGCCCCACGGTCGCGATCGCGGCGGCCAGCGCGTCGGCCGAGGCCTTGATCAGGGGCTTCCAGCGTCCGTCGGAGGAGAGGTCGACGCTGGTGGCCGTGTCGGCCACGAAGCCGTCGACGTGCACGCCGATGTCGACCTTGACGCAGTCGCCCTCCTGGTAGGCGAGGTCGTCGCCCGGAGCGCTGCAGTAGTGCGCCGCGATCGAGTTGCGGCTCGACTGGGCCGGGAAGCCGGGCTCGGCGCCGCGCTCGCGGATCAGCGACTCGACCGCCTCGAGCACCTCGCGCACGCGCACGCCGGGCCGGATGTGGGCGGCGGCCCACTCGCGGCATTCCCTGGCGATGCGGCCAGCGCGCCGGTGGCAGTCGAGGGCGTAGGCGTCCATTGGACGGACGCGGCATTCTACGGAGCGGCCGCGCCGATCGCGATCCGCCAGCCGCGATCCGGAGGAACTCGCATTGGAACGCGGGCACCCAGCACCCGCCGGTGCTGGAGTAACGCCCGGTTCGTGCCGATAGGCGGCCGCGATGAACGCTCGCCTGCTCGCGCTCGCGCTGCTCCTGACCGGCTGCCGCACGGTCGAGACGCGCCCCGTGGCGAGCTCGCCGCCGCCGGTGCTGCGCGTGGGTGCGCGCGCGCGCGTGTGGGAGGTACGCCACGGCGCGGAGCGCCTCGGCCAGGTCGTCCTGTTCCAGGAGCGCGGCCTCGCGCGCGACTGCGTCTATGTCGTGCGCAACGCCTGGAACCAGGACCTGGGCCTGATCGACGGACTGGGACGCGCCTACCGCTACGTCCCGCATCTCGACGAGCCGACCTGGCTCGGCTCGGGCACGATCGCCCTGGGGGCCGAGCGCATCCTGGGAGCCTCCGACTGCACGCTGGTCGAGCTCGGCGCCGCCCCCGAGGGCGGCTCCGAACCGGCCGCCCTCGCCGCCGGACAGGCCCCGCTCGAGGAGCCGCTCGCGCCCGTCGCCCGCCCCTCGAACGCGCCCGCGGTGGACGGCGGATTGCCTCAATCCCGCTAGGGACCCCGCTCGAAAGACCCCCCCAGCCCCACCAGGGCATCACGACCCACAGGCAGACCTACCCCCATGATCAAGCTCCAGGCCGGCGAGGTCCTCGGTTCCTACCGCGTCCAGAAGTTCCTCGGGCGCGGAGGCTTCGCCTACGTGTACCTGGCCGAGGACGCGCAGGGGCGCAAGGTCGCGCTCAAGCTCGGCGACGTGGCCGGCGGCGGACGCTACGTCACGCGCTTCGTCGAGATCACCGACGAGCGCTCGCAGGAGTGGATCAGCCCGGACGAGACCCCGGGCGAGGCCGTGTTCTTCCGCCCGGACGGCGTGCGCATCGACTTCCTCGACATGCACGAGATCGACTCGCTCGTGCGCAACGAGGCCGACCTGCTGGCGGGCATCAAGCACCCGAACATCGTGCGCGTGCGCGACCAGTTCGAGCTCGACGGGCGCCCGGTCGTCGTCATGGAGTACGTGCGCGGCAAGACCCTGCGCGAGAAGATCCGCGCGCTCGAGGGCATCCGCCTGAACTGGTTCCTGGCCATCGCCCGCGCGCTGCAGGACCTCAACGAGGCCGGCACGCTCGCCTACCACGGCGACCTCAAGCCCGAGAACATCCTGGTCAAGCCCTCCGGCTCGGTGGTGCTGATCGATCCGGCCCTGCGCACCAGCAAGGAGACGCTGATCTCCACCACGCCGCACTACAACCCGCTCCTGCTGCGCAACAACAAGGCCGACGTGATGGGCATCGGCGTGATGCTCTACGAGATCCTGACCGGCACGCTGCCCTTCGACGACGTGCCCTGGCAGTACGCCGGCCGCGAGCAGGGTGGCGAGGTCGAGCGCCTGTCGCTCTCCTACTTCCTGTCCTACCCGCCGCCGCGCACGCTCAACCCGAACACCCCCGAGGCGCTCGAGCGCATCACCTATCGCTGCCTGACGGTGATGGACTACGGGCTGCGCGAGCTGGAAGCCGACCTGGTCGATTTCCTGCGCAAGGAGTAGGCGCGCGGGGCGCGCCTCGCTCCGTCCGGAGGGCGCGCGGGGATCGCGGCCAGGCTCGATCCTGAGCGTCCGGCAACGATGCCAGGGGCATCGTCGTCCGCCGCTCAGCGCCGAACGGCCTTCGCCTCGCGACCCTGCTTCAGGCGCAGCTCGGCCAGGTGCTCGGCCGCCTCGCGCGAGTTGAGGTCGTGCTGCTTGGCGAGCTCGAAGACCTTGCGCAGGGCCCCGTAGATCCCGTCGATCTTGGCCATCGCGTGGGACTCCTCGTAGCCGCCCGGAGCGAACTCCAGGCCGACGTTGATGATCCCGCCGGCGTTGATGACGTAGTCGGGGGCGTAGAGGATGCCGCGCTGCCGGAGGAGTTCGGCGTGGCGGGGCTCGCGCAGCTGGTTGTTGGCGCAGCCGGCCACGGCCTTGCAGCGCAGCTTGGGAATCGTCTCGTCGTTGAGCGTGGCCCCGCGCGCACAGGGCGCGTAGATGTCGCAGGGGATCGACTCGTGCCCGGCGTCCGGCACGACCTCGACGCCGACCTTCTTGCGCAAGGCCTCGACGCGCTCGGTGTTGATGTCGCACACGATCACGTGCGCGCCGCGTTCCTTGTAGAGCTCGGCCATGCGCCCGCCCACGGCGCCGACGCCCTGCAGCAGGATGCGCTTGCCGGAGAAGTCCTCGCTGCCCCACACCTCGCGCAGCACCGCGCGGGTGCCCTGCAGGCAGCCCCAGGCCGTGTAGGGGCTGGGATTCCCGGACCCGCCGGCCTCGCGCGAGAGGCCCGAGACCCAGCGCGTCTGCGTGCGCACGATCTCGAGGTCGGGGATGCCGATGTTCATGTCCTCGGCCGTGATGTAGCGGCCCCCCAGGGCGTCGATGAAGCGCCCCATGGCCTCGAACAGCGGGCGCGACTTCTTCTGCGGGTCGCCGAGGATCACCGACTTGCCCCCGCCCAGACCGGTGTCGGCGATGGCCGACTTGTAGGTCATGCCGCGCGCCAGGCGCAGGACGTCGAACAGCGCCTCGTCCTCCGAGGGGTACGGCAGCATGCGCATGCCGCCCAGCGACGGACCGAGGGTCGTGTCGTGGATGGCGACGATCGCGTGCAGGCCCGAGCGCGGGTCACGGCAGCGGGCCACGCGCTCGTAGCCGTCGACCTGGATCTCGCTGATGTCCATGGTTTGAGCCCGGCGGCAGCGGGGAGCGTTGCGGCGCGGGACGAGGGCGCGGAATCCTAATGGACGGCCTGCGGGCCGTCCAGGAGCCGCGGCCTCCGGTGCGCTCGGCCGCGCTATCCTCGCTCGCGATGATCCGTCTCGGCGGGAGCTGGCCCTGGGCCGAGGAGCCGGCCCCCGCTCCGGCGCGCGAGCCCTGGACGGTCGCACGTCCAGCGGCGCTCGCCTTCGCGACGCTGTGGACCACCGGCGCCGATCCCGGGCGCGACGGGCTCGTGCGCGCGCTGGCCCTGCGCCAGGAAGCAGACGGGAGCTGGACGAGCCACGGCTCCTTCTGCGCACCCTCGTCCCGCCTCGGTGGCGAGGACGGCGCGGCCCTGAGCGCGCGCGTCGTGCGCGAGCTCGGCGTGCACGCCGAGGAGCTGCACGACGCTCCCGAGAGCGCTCAGGTCCTGCGCGAGCTGCAGGCCTTCCTCGCCGGCCGCACGGTGCTGACGGCGGCGCGCGAGCCGTTCCTGGCCTGGTGGCGCGCGGCGGGCGACGCGCCCGCGCCCGCCGTGCTCGACCTGGCGCGCATCGCCGCGCTGGTCGCACCCGGGCGCCTGGGCGGCGAGGGCGAAGGCCTGCCCACGGCCCTGCTCGGCCGCGCGCCGGCGCGCGCGCCACGCGCGCTCGAGCCCGGCCACCTGCGCGCGGCCCTGGGCATCCTCGCCGCGCGCACCCTGGCGCAGGCGGAGTGCGTGCGCGCCCTCCTCGCCCACGCGCTCGGCGCCGCGCAGCGCGCCCTCGCGGACGACGCGTCGGCGCGCGAGCTGGAGCTCGTGCTCGCGCTGCTCGAGCACCCGGCCGCCTGGCGCGATCCGGAGCGCGCGCTGGAGCCCGAGGCCTACGATCTGCGCGACGGCCGCCTGTCCAGCGCGGTGCGAGCCTTCCCGACGCTGACCACCGCGCTCGACGCCGCCCAGCCGCGCTGGCGGCGCCCGGCCGAGCCCGCCGAGGCCGCCGGTCCCCCGCCGGCCCTGCGCCTCGACGAGGAGCGCACGCTCGACGAACGCGATCGTCGCCTGGTCGACGAGGTCTTCCAGGAGCGCCTGCCACGCCTGCTCGCGGCGCACGAGGGCAGCACCAGCTATCGCCTGGGCCAGCACGGCGTGGCGCGCGCGATCGCCGAGGGCTTCGGGCGCCGGGAGCTGCGCCTGATCCACGCCCCCACCGGCACCGGCAAGACCCTGGCCTACCTCGTGCCGACGATGCTGTGGGCCCTGCGCAACCACGCGCGCGTCGGTGTCGCGACCTACACGCGCGTGCTGCAGGAGCAGGCGCGCGAGCGCGACGTCCCGCTCGCGCTCGAGTGCCTGCGCGCCGCGGCCGACGTGCGCGGGATCCGCGTGGCGGTGCTCAAGGGCCGCGAGAACTACCTGTGCTGGCGCGCCCTCGGGCTGCAGGCGCCGGCGGCCGGGGATCCGGCCGAGGAGCAGATCGCCTGGGCCCAGCTCGCCCTGTTCGCGCTGCGCGACGAGAGCGGCGACCTCGACCGCTTCTCGACGCGCGCCCCGCTCGCGAGCCTCGAGCCCGAGCGCTACCGGCGCGCCGCCGAGCGCCTCGTGCGCGCCGTGCGCAGCCAGGGCGGCTGCTGCACCCTGACCGCCGACCGCGCGACCTGCGCCGCCGACGCGGCCTGGAAGAGCGCCGAGCGCGCGCACCTCGTCGTCACCAACCACGCCCTGGCCCTGGCACGGCGCGACTTCTTCCAGCACGTCGTGTTCGACGAGTGCGAGCACCTGCACGACGTGGCCCAGAACGCCTTCAGCTCCACGGTCGCGCTACGCGAGCTGGGCGAGACGCTCGCGCGCCTCGCGGGCGGGGACGAGCGCAAGCCACTGGCCCGCGTGCTCGCGGTCGCGCCGGACGGGTCCGAGGCCGCGCACGGCGCGCGCACGGCGCTGACGGCCCTGGCGGGCGCGCGCGCGGCCCTGGCGGACCTGGCCGGCCAGTGCGCGGCCTTCAAGGCCTGGCGCGCGACCCACGGACGGGAGCGACCGGAGACCGACCAGCACTCGCTCTTCCGCGAGTACGTGCGCGAGCAGGGTGCGGCCCTGCTGGCCTGCCATGGCACCCTGTGCGCGGCCTTGAGCGCGCTCGCGACCGGCCTGGCGGTGCTGCAGGAGCACCTGGACGCCGCCCTGCCGACGCGCGAGGCGCCGCGCCTGCGCCGCGCGCTCGAGCTCGTGCGCGTCGACCTCGAGGAAGAGCGCGCGGCGGTCGCGGCCTGGATCCCGCGCGACGCCGCCGGAGGTCCGGCCTTCGGGCGCGAGTCCTTCCACGACCTCGAGACGACCCCGGGCGGCGACGACGTGCTGGTCACGCGCGTGCTCCTGCCGCACGAGTACCTGGGGCGGCACTACTACCCGACCCTGGCCGGGGCCGTGTTGCTCTCGGCCACGACCTGGCTGCGGGGCGGCTTCGAGGCCGCGGCCGGCTACCTCGGGCTGGCGCGCGCGGGCGAGCCGGCGCCCGAGGAGGAGCGCGAGCCGTTCCCGCTCGAGGTCTTCCGCGCGCCGGAGGCCTTCGACTACGGACGCGTGCTCGTGGCCGTGCCGCGCGACGCACCCCTGACCGCCGACCGGTCGGCGCACCTGGACTACGTGGCGCGCTTCCTCGCCTACCTGGCGGAGCGCACGCGCGGGCGCCTGCTGGCGCTCTTCACGAACGCCGAGGACGTGGCCGCCGTCGGCACGCGCCTGGAGCCGTTCTTCTCCGCGCGCCGCATCCCGTTCTGGTGGCAGCGCATGCGCGGCGTGACCAAGGAGGAGCTCGGCCAGCTCTTCCGGGCCCAGGTCGACTCCGTGCTGCTCGGTCTGGACGCCTTCTGGTACGGCGCCGACTTCCCCGGCTCGACCCTGGAGTACCTGGTGCTCGTGCGCCTGCCCTACGGCGTGCCGGATCGCTACCACCACGCCCAGTGCGCTGTGCTCGGGGCGAGCGAGCAGCGCCGCACGATCTACCTGCCGCGCGCCCTGGCCAAGTTCCGCCAGGGCTTCGGGCGTCTGATGCGCAAGGAGAGCGACCGGGGCTGCGTCTTCGTGCTCGACCGGCGCGTGCTCGATCCGCGCCACCGCGTGTTCCTGCGCGAGCTCCCGCTCCGCGAGCCGTCCCTGCGCAGCGCGCTGGAGACCGAGGGGGCCGAGGAGGGCGACCTGCGCGGCGCCACGCTCGTCCAGGGCGACACGGACGCCTGCGTGGGCGAGGCCCTGGCCTTCATGGGCATGAAGGCCGACGTGCGCCGGCGTGGCCTGGAGCATCCCTTCGCTGGCTGGCGCCCGGTGGAGACGCCCTGACGTTGGCACTTCCTCGGCTGCTATCCTGCGCCGTGCAGCGATGGCCGAACCGACCGACCCCCGGTGCGTGCGCCTCGCGTGCGTGCTCGGCGCGCTGGCGCTGGCCGGGCTGGCCACCAGCCTCTTCCTGCTGCGCGAGCTCGCCGAGGCCCGCTCCGGGGTCGTCTTCTTCGGCGAGGAGGCCCTGCGCGACGAGGACGTGCGGCGCGAGGTGGTGCGCAAGCTGAGCGCGGCCAACCTCCATCCGTTCGACTCGCATCCTGACGCCGAGGTGGCGCGGGTCCTCGTGGCGGATTCGCAGCGCGACGACTTCCGCACCAACGCGATCGGGATGCGAGGCCCGCCCTTCGAGCTGGAGAAGCTGCCGGGCGTCGTGCGCATCGTGCTGCTGGGAGACTCCTACGTCTTCGGCGTGAACGTGGCCGAGGAGGAGCGCCTGAGCGAGGTGCTGGCGCGCGAGCTCGGCGCGCGCGCGACCGATCCCGGCTCGCGCTTCGAGTGCCTCAACCTCGCGGTGAACAGCTGGAACCTGGTGGCGGAGTGCGCCTTCCTCCGGCGCCAGGTCGACTCCCTGCGGCCCGACCTGGTGATCCAGGTCACCTACCCGAACGACCTGGACGACGTGACCGGCGTGCGCGGCTTCGGGGCCGAGGCGCGCTTCGCCCCACGCTGGCCGGCACACGGCGACGGCCTGGTCTTCGAGCGTCATGCCCAGAGCTTCCTCGGCCTCGGGACATCCAACCTGCTGCCGCTCGCGCTCGACCACGAGGGGCGCACGCGCTTCGCGGAGGCACTCGCCGCGCTCCAGCGCTTGCGTGCGGCGCTCGGAGCGCTGCCGGAACGGGCGCCGCACCTCCTGGTCGTGCACTGGAAGGCCTTCGCGCCAGCCTTCCACGCGCATCTCGGGACGCAGCTCGCGCCGAGCACGCTGCTCTACCTGCCGGAGGAGTACGGCAGTGACCGGGACCTGTGGATCACACCCAGCGATCCGCACTGGAACGCCGCGGGCCACGCGCGCGTGGCGCGCCTCCTGTACGGCGTGATCCGCGCGCGCGGCCTCCTCGGCGTGTCCCTGGAGCCCTGGGACGAGGCGGACCGGGCCGCCGTCGAGGAATCCGCGCGCGGCCTCGCCGGCGCCCAGGCGGACCAGGAGCGGTCCGCCCGCTCCGTCCCCAGGCCGCTCGCCGCGCTCGACTTCCCGGAAGTGGAGCTGGGCGAGGCGCGCCAGATCTACGGCGGCATCGACCGCGACGGGCTCGTATCGCCCTACGCCTCCTGCGCCCTGTGGCGCTCGCCCGCCGCGCGCACGCTGCGCCTCACGGGTGCGAGCCTGCCGGACCGGGCCCTGGCGGGTGCGCGCGTGCGCGTGCACCTCGAGGAGCTGGAGCTGGCCACCCTCGAGATCCGGCCAGGGACGGCCTTCGAGCTCGAGCTGCCCCTGCCTGCCGCGCTGCAGGAGCGCGAATGGCTCAACCTACGCTTCGCGGCCGACGACCACGTGTACCGGGGCTCCGACCTGCGCCGTACCGTCGTCTTCAGGCTGGAGCGCGCGGCCCTGGAGTGACCCGTCGAAGCGCCTGGCCGGAGCCTTGCCCGATGCACCCTTTCCTCCCCGTTCCGACCCGTGCCCGGCGGCTCGCCGAGCTGGATGCGCGCGCACCGGACGTGCTGGTCGTCGGCGGCGGCGTGACCGGGGCGGGCCTGGCGCTCGACCTGGTGGCGCGCGGCCTGCGCACGGCGCTGATCGAGCGCGACGACTGGGCGGCGGCGACGTCCAGCGCCTCGTCGCGCCTGATCCATGGTGGGCTGCGCTACCTCGAGCAGTTCGAGCTCGGACTGGTGCGCGAGTCGTGCCTCGAGCGTGGCCTCCTGCTGACCAATGCGGCCGGGCTCGTGTGGCCGGAGCGCTTCGTCTTCCCGGTCCACCGCGGCGGCCCGACCGGGCGCCTGAAGCTGGCGGCAGGGCTCGGGCTCTACACGCTCGTCTCCGTTCCGCGCGTCCTGGGCCTGCCACGCATGCTCGGCGCCGCGGAGGTCGCGCGCAGCATCCCCGGCGTGCGCGCGGAGGGCTTGCGCGGCGGCGGCGCCTACCTCGACGGCGCCACGGACGACGCGCGCCTGACGCTGGCGGTCGTGCTGAGCGCCCAGGCACGCGGAGCGATCGCGCTGTCGCGCGTCGAGGCCGTGGCGCTGGAGAACGGCGCGAGCGGGGCGCGCGTGAGGCTGCGCGACGGGCTGAGCGGCGAGGAGCGCGAGCTGACGCCGCGCGCCGTCGTGCTGGCCGGGGGCCCCTTCACCGACCTCCTGCGCCGACGCGCCGGTCTCGCCGGCGGCTGGATCCAGCCGACGCGCGGCACACACCTGGTCGTGCCTCGTGAGCGCCTGCCGACCGACGGTGCCGTCATCTTCCCCTCACCGCTCGACGGGCGCGTGATGTTCCTCATCCCCTGGCCGCGCTACACGGTGATCGGCACGACCGATCTGGACGCCGACCCGGCGGCACCCGTGCGGGCCACGCTCCAGGAGGTGCGCTACCTGCTCGACTCGGCCAGCGCGCTGGTGCCCGCGGCCGGGCTGGGCGAGGACGACGTGGTCTCGACCTGGGCCGGGCTGCGACCGCTGCTGGCGGCCGACGCCGCCGCGCCCTCGGCGCGCTCGCGCGAGGAACGCGTGGAACGCGAGCGCTCGATCTACACCATCGCGGGCGGGAAGCTGACCGGCTTCCGCTCGATGGCCGAGGGGCTCGGGGCACGCATCGCGCGCGACCTCGGCCTCGGCGACGCCCGCCCCCGCTCGCCGACGCGCAGCGTGCGCCTGCGCGGCGCGCTCGCGGCACCGGTCGGACGCCCGCGCTGGTCGCAGCTCGACCCGGCGGGCCGTGTCCGGCGCGAGCCCGAGCCGCTGCAGGTCGCCTGGGAACGTCGCTACGCCGCCCTCGGGGCGGAGGTCGCGGAGACCTGCCAGCGCTCCGAGGAGGGCCGCGCGCCGCTCGACGCCGAGACGCTGATCGGCGAGGTGGACTGGGCCGTGCGCCACGAGGACTGCCTGACGGGCGCCGACTTCTTCCTGCGCCGCACCGACCTCGGCTACGGCCCGCTGCAGGCACTCGACACGGCCCGCGAGCGCGTGCTCGCGCGCCTCGCCCAGCTCCTCGCCTGGTCGGGCGAGCGCCAGCGCGTCGAGCGCGCCGCGCTCGACGAGGCCCTGGCCGCGCGCCACGCCTGGCGCCTCGAGCGGCCCGCGAACCGCCCGCTCGCCCCCAAGCCCTTGTGAGCGCCCGCTTTAGGGGCCCGTCCGGAGTCCGGACGAGGAGCCGCGCCGCGCTCCTAAGACCTTGGCCGGGAAGGGCTTGGGCAGGCGAAGGAGGCGGCCGATAGGTGTACGCTGCCCCCGTTCCCCGCGGGCCGATCGAGACGGACTCGACCCTGAACCCATGACTCCCTTCGCGCTCGCCGCGTTCCTGCTGGCCTTCGTCCTCTTCTACCACGGCCGCGCCTGGCTCGGCTGGGTCCTGCCGGGCGCGCTGCTGATCTTCGGCTGGTGGCGCAGCGAGCCCTCCTACCCGTTCCTGTTCCTCTTCAGCACGGGTCTCTTCGGGCTGACGGCCGTGCTGACGGGCGTCCCGAGCCTGCGCCGCGAGCTCCTGTCCGCGCGCCTGCTGCCGCGCATCGCGCCGATCCTGCCGAAGATGAGCGACACGGAGCGCGTCGCGATCGAGGCCGGCACCGTCGGCTGGGAGGCCGAGTTCTTCACCGGCAACCCGAGCTGGAAGCGCCTGCTGAACTTCCACCCGAAGGAGCTGACGCCGAAGGAGCAGGCCTTCCTCGACGGCCCGTGCGAGAAGGCCTGCGCGATGGTCACCGACTGGGAGGTGAACCAGGGCGGCGACCTGCCCAAGGAGGTCTGGGAGTTCCTGAAGCACCAGGGCTTCTTCGGGATGATCATCCCCGAGGAGTTCGGGGGCCTCGGCTTCTCGGCCGCGGCGCACTCGGCCGTCGTGCGCAAGCTCGCCAGCCGCTCGGTGGCCCTGGCGGTGACGGTCATGGTGCCGAACTCGCTCGGTCCGGCCGAGCTCCTGATGCACTACGGCACCGACGAGCAGAAGAAGCGCTACCTGCCGAAGCTGGCCAAGGGCGAGGAGATCCCGTGCTTCGCCCTGACCGAGCCGCACGCCGGCTCCGACGCGGGCTCGATGCGCAGCAAGGGCGTCGTGTGCGAGGGCACCTTCGACGGCAAGAAGGTGCTGGGCATGAAGCTCGACTGGGACAAGCGCTACATCACGCTCGCGCCGGTCGCGAGCGTGATCGGCCTGGCCTTCCGCCTGTACGACCCGGACAAGCTGCTGGGCGAGGAGGCCGACCTCGGCATCACCTGCGCCCTGATCCCGGCGGACCTGCCGGGCGTCGACATCGGCGAGCGCCACGACCCGCTCGGGATCGCCTTCATGAACGGCCCGACGCGCGGCAAGGGCGTGTTCGTTCCGCTCGACTTCATCATCGGCGGCAAGGAGATGGCCGGACGCGGCTGGATGATGCTGATGCAGTCGCTGGCGGCCGGGCGCGGCATCTCGCTGCCCTCGATGGCCTCCGGGGCCGGCATGCTGGCCACGCGCACGGTCGGCGCCTACGCCACGGTGCGCCAGCAGTTCGGGCTCGAGATCGGACGCTTCGAGGGCATCGAGCAGCCCCTGGCGCGCATCGGCGGGCTCACCTACGTGATGGACGCGACGCGCCGCCTGACCACGGGCGCCGTGGACGCGGGCGAGAAGCCCTCGGTCGCCTCGGCCATCGCCAAGTGCTACCTGACCGAGGGCATGCGCCAGGTGACGAACGACGCCATGGACGTCGTCGGCGGCGCGGGCATCTGCATGGGGCCGCGCAACGTCCTGGGCGGCGGCTACGCGGCGCTGCCGATCGGCATCACGGTCGAGGGCGCGAACATCCTGACGCGCTCGATGATCCTCTTCGGGCAGGGCGCGATCCGCTGCCACCCGTTCGTGCAGGACGAGATGCGCGGCGCGCTCGACAAGGACGTGGCGCGCTTCGACCGGGCCTTCTTCGGGCACGTCGGCTTCGTGTTCCAGAACGTGGCGCGCGCGCTGTGGCTGGGCCTGACGAACGGCGCCTTCGCCAGCGCACCGGTCAGTGGCGCCGCGGCGCCCTACTACCGGCGCTCGACGCGCCTCTCGGCCGCCTTCGCGCTGTGCGCCGACTTCGCCATGGGGACGCTGGGCGGGTCGCTGAAGCGCAAGGAGCACCTGACGGGGCGCCTGGCGGACATCCACGCCTGGCTGTATCTCGCCTCGGCCGCGCTCAA
Organism: Planctomycetota bacterium; assembly: GCA_036376275.1. Lineage (GTDB taxonomy): Bacteria > Planctomycetota > UBA1135 > UBA1135 > JABFRZ01. Next base: position 35,894 of record DASVAP010000256.1, read on the forward strand.
GCGCTTCCACGACGACGGCCAGAAGGAGCGCGACCTGCCGGCCCTGCGCTGGGCCTGCGAGCACGCCCACCACCAGGCCCAGGAGGCCCTGCTCGGCTTCCTCGACAACCTGCCGCTGCGCCCGGTCGCCTGGCTGCTGCGGCGCCTGACCTTCCCGCTCGGGCGCACCTTCGCGGGCCCGAGCGACGCGCTGGTGCACCGTCTGGCGCGCGGCCTGACCGACGGCGAGGCGCTGCGCGAGCACCTCACGCGCGGCATCCACCTGCCGCCGCGCGACGAGATGGGCCTCGGTACGCTCGAGGCGGCGCTCGACAAGGTCGTGCAGGCCGCCGCGGTGCACAGGAAGATCCAGGCGGCGCTGAAGGAGAAGAAGCTCGAGAAGAAGCCGACCGAGACCCTGCTCGAGCGGGCCGTCACCGCCAGCGTCATCACCACCGCCGAGCGCACCCAGGTGGAGGAGGCCGAACGCGCGCGCGCCCTGGCGATCGCGGTCGACTCCTTTCCCCGCCGCGGCGCCAAGGTGAAGAGCGCCTAGCCCGATCGAAGGATCGGGCCAGATTGCGCCGTCAGCGTGACCGCCTCGGTTCGCCGGGCGGGCGCCAGCCCGCCCGGCGAAAAGGGGCGCGCTTCTGGCTCCTGGACGCCCAGCGACGACCTCAGTCGTCCCCGCCGTACCCCAGCGCGTCCAGCTGGCGCTGGATCTCCTCCTGGTGCGCCGGCGACATGTCCTGCAGCTCGCCCGGCCGCAGGTCCCGCGCGCGCAGCGCGTAGGCCGCCAGGCGCGCCTCCAGCTCGCGGCGCAGCTCGCGCGCCAGCTCCGGCTCGCGCGCGGCCAGGTCCTGGCGCTCGCCCGGGTCCACGCGCAGGTCGTAGAGCTCGACGGTCTCGCCCCCCGCCCCGCGGTCGACGATCAGCTTGTGGCTCCCCGTGCGCAGCGCGACCTTGTCGCGGCCGTAGAGCGTCCCGTCCAGGACCAGCGTGCGGCCCGCGGCAGGCTCGCCGCGCACGAGCGGCAGCAGCGACTCGCCCTCGAAGCCCGGCTCGGGCGCCAGATCGAGCCACTCGAAGATCGTCGGCAGGAGGTCCAGCGTGCGCACCGGCACGTCGACGACCCGGCCCCGCGGCAGCCCGCCGCCCGCCAGGATCAGCGGCACGCGCACGAGCTCCTCGTACAGGCTGTGGCCGTGCTCGAAGGCGCCGTGCTCCCAGAACTCCTCGCCGTGGTCGGCGGTGACGACGATCAGGGTGCGCGCCAGCTCGCCCGCCTCCTCCAGGGCCGCGACGAGCCGCCCGATCTCGGCATCGACGAAGGCCACCTCGGCGTCGTAGGCTGCGCGCACGCGCGCGACGTGCGCGGGCGTCACTCTCTCCGGCTGACCGGGCAGGACCGAGCTGCACTCGGCCCAGCCCAGCGGCCGCGCCGGGTCCGCCAGACCCTCGACGTAGCGCGTCGCGAACTCCCCGGGCGGGTCGTAGTCGAGGTGCGGGTCGAACAGGTGCACCAGACAGAAGCTCGGGCGCCCGTCCTCGCGCGCGAGCTCCGCCCGGGCCGCGTCCAGGGTCTCGTCCGCGCGGCGCACGTCCTGGTTGTAGGCGTGGCGGTGGCTCTCGACCTCGAAACCGCGCGTCAGGCCGAGGAGCGGCGAGACGAAGGCCGCGTTCGTGTAGGCCAGCGTGCGCACTCCGGCCGCGCGCAGCAGCTCGGCCCCGGTCGGCACGTCCGGGCTGATCGGCGTCAGGCGCGTCTTCTTGCCGCGCGCCTGGTGCACGGGCGGGGCGACGCCGGTCAGGATCGAGGCCGCGGCCGGCAGCGTCCAGCCGGAGGAGGAGAGCGCCTGCTCGAAGCGCACGCCGCGCGCGGCGAGCGCGTCCAGGGCCGGCGTGGGCCGTGCGCCGCCGTAGCAGCTCAGCGCGTCGCTGCGCAGCGTGTCCACCAGCACCAGCACCACGCGCCGCGCCGCGGGCGGCTCGGCGCCGCAGCCCGCGGGCAGGGCCGCGAGGAGGACGAGCAGCGGACGGAGGAACGCGCGCGGCATGCGGGCGCGGAGTATAGGTCCGCCACGCGCGCGAGCTCAGCGCCCGAAGGTGCTCAGGCGCTGTTCCGCGAGCCGCGCCGGCGGCGAGCCGGAGGCCTCGACGCCGACCTCTAGCCAGGCGTCGCGTGCCGGCCCGATGCGCCCCAGGGACGCACGCAGGTCGCCCAGCTCGAGCAAGAGCCCCGCGCGCGCCAGGTGGAACTCCTCCATGCGCGGCTCCGGCGCGACCAGGGCGAGCCCCTGGCCGAAGGCCTCCTCGGCCGCCGCCGGATGCCCGGCCGCGCGCCACCACAGGGCCGTGCGTACGTAGGCCTGGACCACGTCGGCGCGCACGCTGCGCTCGCGCCGGTCGAGCCACGCGAAGGGTGCCGTGAAGTCCGGCGCGGGCGGCACCAGTGGCGTCACGGGCTCGCCCTCCGGCACCAGGCGCATCAGGACGCCGGTCGGAACCTCCTGGAAGCCCGCCACGCCCTGCGGCCGGGGGTCGGCGTGGTAGAGGTTCCAGCGGGCGTGGTTCGCGCGCGCGAGGGCGGCCACCCCGGGTGCATTCTCCTCGAGCACGAGCCCCGGCACGCGCGCACGCAGCTGCGCGCGGTACCAGGCGTGCCGCAGCAGCCCGACCGCGACGAGCACCACGTCGGGGCGCGCGCCGTGCACGGTCTGGAGGTACGCGACCGGCATCCAGGCGTTGTCGCCGAAGGTCAAGAGCAGCGCCGGCCCCTCGGGCACCGCCAGCAGCGCCTCGCCGTACTCGTGGAACAGCCGATCCGCGCGCTTGTCCAGGCGTCGCGCCTGTCCGGCGAGCCAGGGCAGGCAGGCGAGCACGACGACGAGCGCGGGCACGGCCTCGGCGCGGCGCACCCGGCGCTCGACGAGCAGCGCGAGCCCCGCGCAACCGAGCCCCGCCAGGAGTGCCAGCCCCTGGTAGGCCGGCAGGAACAGGAAGCGCAGCTCGTAGACCTTCTCGTCCGCGAGCTCGAAGTTCGCGTTGGCCAGGATGCCGGCATAGACGACCACCACGAGCGCGGCCAGCACCGCCCCCGCACGGCGCAGCGCGGGGAGGCGCAGGCACGCCACCGCGCCCGCGACCAGGAGCAGCACCAGCCAGGCCGGTCCCTGCTCGCCCGCCAGGCCCAGCACGGCCGCCACCTGCGCACCGAGGACGTCGAGCCCGCGGCCCACGTCCTTGCCCGTCGGCATGTCCGCCAGGGTCAGCGCCCGGAGGAAGCGCGCGGGCGTCTCGGGGTCGCCGAAGTCGAGCGGCGGATCCGCCAGCGAGCGCAGCGGGAGGTAGGCGAAGCTCGCCAGGCCCAGCGCGAAGCCCGCCAGCGTCCGCGCGAGGCCGCGCGGACCGAGCGCGCGGCGCTCGACGAGCACGCCGCCCGCCACCAGGAGCGCCGCCGGCACGCCCGCGTTGTAGTGCGCGCCGAAGGCGAGCCCGGCCCACAGGGCCGCCAGGGGCCAGCGCCCCGGCCCGGCGCAGGCCGTGGCGCGCTCGAGGCACAGCGCCAGGAGCAGCGTGCTCGGCGTGTAGACCTCGGCCCCGAGCGCCTGGTTCCACGGCTCGGTCGCCCCGCCCAGCACGCAGGCCGTCGTCAGCGCCGCCCCGCGCGCGACCCAGGCGCCCGACGCCGGCGCGGCGCGGCGCGCGAGCCGCAGCGCGACCAGCGCCGTGCAGGCGACCGTCGCGGCGCCGCACAGGCTGCTCAGCAGGTTCAGCGCGCGCGCCAGGTGCTCGGCCGGGACGAGCGCGCCCAGCCCCCAGGCCGCCCACATGTAGGTGGGGAACCCCGGCTGGTGCGGCACGCCGCCCACGCGCGCGCAGGCCACGTACTCGCCGCAATCGCCCTCGGCCACGAGCCCGGGGGCCGCGGTGAGCCCGTAGGCCAGCAGGCAGGCGAGGAACAGCCCGACGACGAGCGCGCGATCGGGCTTCGGGAGCGGGCCGGCCATGCAGCGGCGGCAGCCTACCCGGAGCGCCGGGCTCCCGGGCTACTCCGCCAGCGCGAGCTGCACGGGCTTGCCGGCGACGCGCGCCTCGTGCTCGAGCAGCGCGCGCTTCTTGTCCAGCCCGCCCGCGTAGCCCGTCAGCGTGCCGTCCGAGCCGATCACGCGGTGGCAGGGCACCACGATCGCGATCGGGTTGGCGCCGTTGGCGGTCCCGACCGCGCGCACGGCCTTCGGGTCGCCGATGCGCGCGGCGAGCTCGGCGTAGGAGATCGTCGTGCCGAAGGGGATGCGCTCGAGCTCGGCCCACACGCGCCGCTGGAAGGGCGTGCCGGGCGGCGCGAGCGGCAGGCGGAACTCGCGCAGCGTGCCCGCGAAGTAGCGCTCGAGCTGCTCGATCACCTTGCGCGCGCGGCGCTCGTCCGGCGGCTGGTCCTTCCAGGGCGAGGTGCGCTCGTCGAGGTCGAGCGCGACCAGCGCGCCCTCGCGGTCGACGACCGCCAGCAGGTGCCCGAGCGGGGTCGCGATCGGGGCCGAGAAGAGTTCCTTCCTGTCCTTCATGGCGCGAGGCTCCTCCAGAGGTGGCGGGTCGCGAGGCTGCGGTGCGGAGCGAAGGGCTCCATGAGGCGCGCGGCCTCGGTCGCCTCGGGACGTTCGTCGAGCGCGCAGAAGCGCTTCAGGGCCTCGGCCAGGGCCACGTCGCCGATCGGCGCGCAGTCCTCGAAGCCGTAGGAGCGCATGCACAGGTACTGCACCGACCAGGGGCCGAGGCCGCGCACGGCGCCGAGGCGCTCCTGGACGAGCGTGACGGGCTCGTCGCGGCCGCCCTCGAGGTCGAGCGTGCCGGCCTCGATCGCGCGCGCCGCGTCGATCAGGTACTCGGCCTTGCGGCGCGAGAACTGGCGCCGCTCGAGGTCGGCGTAGTCGAGGCGCGCGACCTGGGCGGGCGTCGGATGGGCCAGCATGTCCCCCACCGGCGTCCCGGCCAGCTCGATCAGGGCCGCGCGGCAGGTCGAGGCGAAGCCGACGTTCACCTGCGCGCCGACGACGACCCACACCAGGCCCTCGAACAGGTCCGCCGAGCGCGGCAGGCGCAGGCCCCGGCCGCCGCGCACGAGGCGCGCGATCTCGGGCGAGCGCGTGGCGCGGCGCTCGAAGGCCTCGGGGTCCGACTCGAGCCCGAGCCAGCGCGCCACGCGCTCGTGGGCGGCGCGGAAGGCCGCGCGCGGCAGCGCGCGCTCGGCCACCACGCGCACCTCCAGGTCCTCGGTCCCGAAGTCGAGCTCGATGCGCGCCGGCTGGCCCGCGAGCAGCAGGGCCTTGGCCAGGCGCCGGCCCTGCGCGCGCTCGGTCCGGCCGGCCGGATCGCGCCCGAAGAAGTCGACCAGCTCGGCCGGATCGAAGCGCGGCGGGAGCGCGACGCGGAAGCTCGCGCGCTGTCCGAGCGCGCGGTAGGCCGCCGGGGTCAGGCCGGTGAGCCGCCGGAAGTTCTCGTGGAAGGCCGAGGCGCTCTCGAAGCCGCTGGCGGCGCCGGCGGCGAGCACGCTGGCGTGGCGCGCGAAGAGCAGCTCCTCGGCCCGCCGCACGCGCGCGCGCAGGACCAGCTCGGCCGGCGTCAGGTGGTAGTGGCGCCGCACGAGCGCGTTGAGCTTGGTCACGCCGACGCCCGCGGCGCGCGCGAGGGCCGCCGTGTCCGGGAAGCGCTCCGGCCGCGTGCGCAGCTCGGCCACGCTCGCCCGCAGCCGCTCGCGGTCGGGATCGTGGCGGCGGTAGAAGTCGTCCGGCCGGCAGCGCTTGCAGGGCCGCAGGCCGGCCGCGCGGGCCCCGGCCTCGTCGGCGAAGAAGCGCACGTTCTCCGGGCGCGGCATCCGGGCCCGACACCCGGGCAGGCAGTAGATCCCGGTCGTCAGGACGCCGAAGAGGAACTCGCCGTTGTGGGCCGGATCGCGGCGCTCGAAGCGCTCCAGCAGCCCTTCACGGACGAGGGTCGTTCCCGCCACCACGCGCTCATTGGACCCCATCCCGCGCGAGCCCGCCTCCGGTTTCCTTCGTTCGAATCCCGTTCTCCGCGCGCCCGCCGCCGGCGCGCGCGCCTCGCGCTTTCCAGGGCCTGGGCCCGCACCTAAGATCCGCGCGGTGCCGACCTCGCGGCTGACGATCCTGCTCGGGTGCCTGGGCCTCGCCACGTGTGGCGGGAGCACCCCGCCCGCCCCGGCGAACCCGCTCAACGTGCTGCTGATCTCGCTCGACACGCAGCGCGCCGACCGGCTCGGGTTCTACGGCTACTCCCGTCCGACCTCACCCAGCCTGGACGCCTTCGCCGCCGGCGCGGTCGTCTTCGAGGAGGCCGAGGCGATGGCGCCGTGGACGCTGCCCTCGATGGCCTCGATCATGACCGGCGAGGTCACCTCGACCCACGGCTGCTGGAACTACGGCTCGGTGCTGGACGACTCCTTCCCGACCCTGGCCGAGCTCCTGCTGGCGGCGGGCTACGACACGGCCTGCGTCGTCAGCCACCTGTTCACGACCTCCCGCCACGGGCTGCAGCAGGGCTTCGTGCACACCGACGACACCTACGCCTACCCCGAGATCGACCCGGCCCAGAACGTCACCTCGCAGGTCATCACCGACAAGGGCCTGCGCTTCCTCGAGCACAAGCAGGCGGCCGGGCGCGACGAGCCCTGGCTGCTGTGGCTGCACTACTTCGATCCGCACCGCGAGTACATGCCGCACGCCGGCGTGACGGAGCAGTTCGTGACGCCCGGCGAGCCCGCGGATGCGGTCAAGCTGGGCGACGTGTACGACGGCGAGGTGCGCTACACCGACGACCATGTCGGACGGCTCCTGGCGGGGCTCGAGGCCTTCGGGCTGGCGGACGACACGCTGGTCGTGGTCGTGGCCGACCACGGCGAGGAGTTCCACGACCACGGCGGCCTGGGACACGGCCACTCGCTGCACCGCGAGGTGATGCGCGTTCCGCTCGTCTTCCGCGCGCCGGGCCTGGCCCCGCGCCGCGTGCGCGAGCTGGCGCGCCAGGTCGACGTCCTGCCGACGGTCCTCGAGCTCCTCGGGCTCCCCGCGCGACCCGGCATCCCCGGGCGCAGCCTGGCGCCGGCCCTGCGCGGCGAGCCGCTCGCGGCCCCGGCCGGCTTCGGTGCCCTGGCGGAGCACGACAACCACGACCCGACCACGCGCCTGGACGGCTGGCGCACCGAGCGCTACCGCCTGATCCGCGCGGGCGACGACGGGCCCGTGCGGCTCTACGACCTCGCCCAGGATCCCGGGGAGCTGCGCGACGTGGCGGCCGAGCATCCGGACGTGGTCGCGCGGCTCCTGGCCGAGATGGAGGCCGCCAAGGAGGCCGGCCGGCGCAGGGCCGAGCTCTTCGGCCTCGCGCGCCAGACGACGCTGACGCCGGGCGTGCAGGAGATGCTCGACGGCCTCGGCTACAGCGGCGACGACGAGGACGAGCACGTGGAGGACGCGGAATGAGGCGCGCGGCCCCGGCCGTGCTGCTCGTCCTCGCGACGTCCTGCGCCGACGGCGCGGAGACGCGCTCCCGCAGCTATCCCGACGGCCAGCCCTGGTCCGAGATCCGCCTGGTGCAGGGCGTCGCCGACGGGCGCTGGCGCACCTGGTTCGAGAACGGCCAGCCGAAGTCGGACGGCGAGTACCGGCTGGGCAAGCGGCACGGCCCCTGGACGACCTGGTGGCAGAGCGGCGCGAAGCAATCCGAGGGCGAGTACCGCGACGGACGCCAGGAGGGCCCGTGGACCTACTGGTTCGAGAGCGGCAAGCCGGCCAGCTCGGGGCGCTTCGAGCGCGGCGTGGCCCAGGGCGCCTGGACCGAGTGGTACGGCACGGGCACGAAGCGGGCCGAGGTCAGCTACCGCGACGGCCTGCCGGACCTCGTCGCGCGCACCTACCACCCCAACGGGGCCCTGAACCAGGAGCGCACCTTCTCGCAGGGCGTGCTCGACGGGCCGTGCCGCGACTACCGCGAGGACGGGAGCGAGCTCGTCATCGGCGAGTACGTCGCCGGCCGGCGCGAGCGGCTGTGGCTGATCTTCCGGCGCGATGGGAGCGTGATCCGCGACCTCTCGGGCTACTTCGAGAACGGCGTGCGCGTCCGCCCGCCGCCGGACGAGTAGACGCGGCGTGCGGATCCTGTTCCTGTCCCAGCGCGTCCCCTATCCGCCGAACCGGGGCGACAAGATCACGACCTGGCGCCTGGTCGAGCGCTTTCGGCGCACGCACGAGGTGAAGATCGTCGCCTTCGCGCACGACGAGGGCGACCACAGGGCGGCCCGGCAGCTCGCGGAGCTCGGCTTCGAGGTCGCCACCTTCCCACCCACGCCACGCTGGCGCGCGCTGCCGGCGCTGCTCGGCGCGCGCCCGCTCACGCTGGCGGTGTACGGCTCCGCCGCGCTCCAGGCGGAGGTCGATCGCTCGATCGGGGGCGTGGACCTCGCCTACGCCTACTCCTCGTCGATGGGCGCCTTCTTCCTGCGCCACGCGAAGCCGCGCGTGATGCACTTCGCGGAGCTCGACTCGGACAAGTGGCGCCAGTACTCCACGAGGACCGGTTTCCCCATGTCCTGGGTCTACCGGCGCGAGGCGCGCACGCTGCTCGACTTCGAGCGTGACCTCGCGCGCACGGTGGACGAGAACGTCTTCTGCACGCCGCTCGAGCAGCGCATCTTCCAGGAGCTGGTCCCCGGCGCCCCGTCGCTCGTGATCCGCAACGGCGTCGACCTCGCGCACTACCAGCCGAGCACGGCAGCGCCGGAGCCCGGCCTGCTCGTCTTCGTGGGGGTGATGAACTACTACCCGAACGTCGAGGGCGTGGCCTGGTTCTGCCGCGAGGTCCTGCCGGAGGTCCAGCGGCGCGTCCCGGGGGCGCGGCTCGCGATCGTCGGCTCGCACCCGACGGCCGAGGTCCAGGCGCTCGCGCGGCTGCCCGGCGTGACCGTGACCGGCTTCGTCGACGATCCGCGCGAGTGGCTGCGGCGTGCGGCGGTCTCGGTGGCGCCGCTGCGCATCGCGCGCGGGATCCAGAACAAGGTCCTCGAGGCCATGGCCATGGGCCTGGCCGTGGTCGGGACGCGCTCGGCCACGCAGGGCGTCGATGGCGTGCCCGAGCGCGACTACCTCGTGGCCGAGAGCGCCCAGGAGCAAGTCGCGGCCGTTTGTGCTCTACTCGACGACGTAGAGCGCGCGCGCACGCTGGGCCGGGCGGCGCGCGCCTTCGTCGAGGCCAACTACGACTGGGAAACCTGCCTCCGGCCGCTGGATTCGACCCTCGAGACGCTGACGCAGCGATGAACCCGACGCCATGAGCAAGGTGCCATGAACAGAGTCATCGAGACGTTCGACAGGTGGGCCGAGGAAGGGCGCGACGCGGAGCTCGAGAGCGAGCACGTGGACGTGGCGAAGCAGGTGATCGCGGCCATGCAGCTGCGGCCCGGCGAGCGCGTGCTCGACCTGGGTTGCGGGAACGGCTGGGCCACGCGCCTGATCGCCCAGGCCAACGCCGGCGTGCAGGCGATCGGCGTCGACGCCGCGCCGAAGATGATCGCGCGCGCCGAGGCGCTCCACAGCCTGACGATCCGCGCGCGCTACGAGGTCGGGACGTTCGAGAAGCTCGACTTCAAGGACGCCCACTTCGACCGCGTGTTCTCGATGGAGGCGCTCTACTACGCCGCCGACCTCCCCGCGGCGATCCGCGAGTGCTTCCGCGTCCTGAAGCCCGGCGGCAGCGTCGAGACGCTGGTCGACTACTACGCCGAGAGCGCCGCCAGCGAGCCCTGGGCGAAGGTCATGGGCCTCGCGCTGCAACGCCTGTCCGAGCCCGGCTGGCGCGCGGCCTTCGAGACGGCCGGCTTCCGCCCGGTCACGACCGAGCGCGTGATCGACTCGCGCGGCCCCGGCTGCGCCCACGCCTTCCAGGCCGACGAGTGCGAGCCGAGCTTCGCCGCCAAGGAGGCCCTGCACAGGGCCGGCACGCTGCGCATCCGCGCCGAGAAGCCGAGGTAGGCGGCCCGCGCTCCGGCCCGGCCCCTACCCCTCCTCCAGCACGAGCCGCGTCCGCGGCACCATCAGCCGCCGGTCCGCTGCCACGCGTACCCCGTCGAGGCGACGCCAGAGCACCACCAGCCCCCCGCCGCACGCCGCGATCCCGCCCCACAGCGACAGCGGGTGCAGCGCGAGCAGCGCGTGCAGCCCGCACACGACAGCCATCCCGAGCGACGTCGCCAGGATCATCCCGAAGTTCGCCGCGCTCGTCTCCCCCACCCGGATCGAGCGGGTGAAGGGCAGGCCCACCTGGAAGAGGCGCGCGAACACGAGC
>DASVAP010000262.1:0-10365 GCA_036376275.1 Planctomycetota bacterium
CCGCAGCCCGGACCCCACAGGCGTCCGTCGGCGCCCAGCACCGCCGGCTGCGGCGCGCGCTCGCGGTCGCGCGCGGTCCCGGCCCAGCCGCCGTAGCGCGCCACGGGCGACCAGCCGGGGGCGACCGGCGGGAGCGCCGGCGCGAGCGCGGCGAAGGCGCCGGAGGCGTGCACGATGCGCCCGCCGGTCAGCGTGAGCTCCGCCTGCAGGTCGCGGATCGCCTCCTCGGGCACGCGGAAGTAGTCGGCATCGAGCACCGCCAGGTCCGCCAGCGCGCCGGGCACCAGGCGCCCCTTCGAGTCCTCCTCGCCGCTCATCCACGCGGAACCGTGGGTGTAGAGCCCCAGCGCCTCCGCGCGCGTCAGGCGCTCCTCGGGCGCGGTCAGCTCGGTGCCGCCCACCGTGCGGCCCGTGACCAGCCACTGCAGGCAGGTCCACGGGTGGTAGCTCGCCACGCGCGTCCCGTCCGTGCCGGCGCCGACCGGCAGGCCCGCGCGCAGCATGGCGCGCACCGGCGGCGTCGCGCGCGCGGCGGCGCGCCCGAAGCGGCGCACGAAGGCCTCGCCCTGGAAGGCCATGCGGTGCTGGATCGCGATCCCGCCGCCGAGGGCGGCCACGCGCTCGAGGCTGGCGGGCGAGACCGTCTCGCAGTGGTCGAAGAACCAGCGCAGTCCGGCGAAGGGCACCTCGCGGTCGACGCGCTCGAACACCGCCAGGAAGCGCTGGATCGTCTCGTCGTAGGTGGCGTGGATGCGGAAGGGCCAGCGCGCGGCGACCAGGGCCCGCACCACGGCCTCCAGCTCGGCCTCCATCACCGGACGCAGGTCCGGGCGCGGCTGCAGGAAGTTCTCGAAGTCGGCCGCGCTCCACACCAGGTTCTCGCCGGCGCCGTTCACGCGCAGCCAGGCGTCGCCCTCGCCGGGCCGGGTCATGCCGATCCAGCGCGTGTAGTCCGCCAGCTCGGCCCCGGGCTTCTGCGCGAACAGGCTGTAGGCGACGCGCAGCGTCATCTCGCCGCGCTCCGCCAGGGCGCGCACGATGGCGTAGTCCTCGGGGTAGTTCTGCCAGCCGCCGCCGGCGTCCGACACGCTGGTCACGCCGAAGCGGTTGAGCTCGCGCAGGAAGTGGCGCGTGGAGAGCAGCTGCTCCTCCGGCGCGAGCTTCGGCGCGCGCGCCAGCGTCGAGTACAGCAGGAACGCGTTCGGCTCGGCCACCAGCAGGCCGGTCGGGTTGCCGCCGGCGTCGCGCGCGATCAGCCCGCCGGGCGGGTTGGGGGTCGAGGCGTCGAAGCCGAGCGCGCGCAGCGCGGCACGGTTGAGCAGCGCGCTGTCGTAGAGGTGCAGCACCATCACCGGGGTCTCGGGCGCGGCACGGTTCAGTTCCTCGAGCGTCGGCATGCGCCGCTCGGCGAACTGCCAGGCGTTCCAGCCCCCCACCACGCGCACCCACTGGGGCGGCGGCGTGCTGGCGGCGCGCTCGCGCAGGCGCTCGAGGCCCTCCGCGAGCGAGCCGAGCCCGTCCCAGCGCAGCTCGAGGAAGTAGTTGAGCCCGGCGCGGATCACGTGCAGGTGCGAGTCGTTGAGGCCCGGGATCACGCGCCGGCCGTCGAGCGCGATGCGCCGCGTGCGCGCGCCGGCCACGCCCGGGGGCGGCTCGCCGCGCCCGCTGGCCAGCACCTTCGACCCCGCCACCGCCAGCCAGTCGGCCTCGGGGAGCGCGGGGTCCTGGGTCGTGATCCGTCCGCCTTCGAGCAGGAGGTCCGCGGTGCTCATGGTCGTTCTCGCTAGCCCTCGGCCGTGCGCAGGAAGGTGGTCACGTAGCTCGCCGACAGCACCGGGTACTGGTGCTGCGGACCGTGCCCGGACTCGGGCAGCACGATCAGCTGTCCCTTCGGGAGCCCGCCGATCAGCGGGTACCAGTTCGTGACCGGCACGCTGGTGTCGTTGTCGCCGCACAGGATCAAGAGCGGCGTGCCCGAGCGCGTCAGCCCCTCGCGCCGCCCGGCGCGGTCGGCGCGGAAGCCCTCGGCCCCGGCGAAGAAGGCCTGGAACTCGGCCATCGTCGCGGGGATGCGCTCGACCACGCCCGGGCGCGCGTGGATGCGCTCGCGCGAGCGCTTCGCCGCCGCGCGGCTGGCGGCCGAGCGCGGCTCGAAGAACAGGATCTCCTCGTCGGCGAGGTCGTTCACCGGCCGCAGCGCGCGCTCGCGCCACACCGCCTGGATCTCGGCCTGGCCCTCGCCCGGCGGCGTCGTGCCGACCAGGATCGCGTGCGTGACGAGCCCGGGCCGATCCACCACCAGCGCCTGGGTCACCATGCCGCCCCAGGACCAGCCGAGCAACGCGAAGCGCTCGAGCCCGAGCGCGTGCGCGAAGTCGGCCACGACCGCGGCTACCGCGCCGATGTCCTGGGAGAACGGACCCTCCGAGTAGCCCGTGCCCGGATAGTCGAAGGGGATCACGGTGTGCTCGCGCGCCAGCTCGTCGAGGAACAGCGGGTCCCAGGTGTCGAGCGTGCCGCGCATGCGGTTCGCGAGCAGGATCGGGCTGCCCTGCCCGAGCGTGCGGTAGGCGATGCGCGCCTCCCCCACCTGCACGTGGCGCGTGGGGGCCGTGGCCGCGCGCGTGCCGGGCGTGGTGCAGGCGGCCAGGAGCGCGAGAGCGGCGATGGCGGCGGTCTTCATCGTGAGTCCTCAGGTCGCGGACGAGTCGGGGGGAGCCAGCACGCCTTCCTGGGCGGAGACGGCGGACACGCGCGCGTCGCGGCGCAGGCGCCGCACCTGCCGCCACGCTCCGGCCAGGAAGAGCAGGAAGGCGAGCCCCGCCAGGCGCTGGAGCCCGGGCGCCTCGGGGTCGTCGAAGAGCGGCGCCCCGGGCGGGAGGCGCGTCAGGCTCTCGGCCAGCCCAGGGATCGAGTGGAAGAAGAGCGTCGCCGAGTAGGCCACGGTCTCGATCGCCGCCGAGGCGCGTCCGAGGTGCCCGCGGCCCGCCAGGGCCGCGAGGCCGAGCACGAGCAGCGTGAGCACGGCCAGGGCGTGCGGCTTGCCGAAGGCTCCGTGGCGGAAGATCGCCAGGCCCGTCAGGGCGGCGAGCGCCGTGAGCCCGACGTAGAGGCGTCCGGCGCGGCTGCGCGGCGCGAGCGCGCCGTGGCGCACGAGCGCGACGACGCCGGCCAGCACGGCGGCGAGCGCGATCGCGGTGTGGAACAGCCCGAAGGGCGAGAGGCGCAGCTCCGCGAGGCTCACGAGCGGGCCTCGGCGGGGAACAGCCAGCGGTGCAGCGCGCGCGTGACGAGCGGCATGACGAGCCAGGTCAGCGAGGCCACCACGGCCCCGTTGAAGAGCGCCGCGGCGACGAGGAGCGGCAGGCCGGCGAGGCGCGGCGCCAGAACCTCGCCCAGCACCAGGGCCGTCGGCAGCACGCCGAGGAAGGTCGCCACGGCCTGCTTCCAGGCCGGCGGCCGGGGCAGGCCCTGCTCCGGCAGCGAGACGAAGCCCTCCAGGCCGGTCAGCTCCTGGATGCGCGGGTCGCCCTCGGTCAGGAGCCCCAGGCGCTCCATCCAGCGCGCGTACTCGGGCGCGCGCGTGAACGCGCGCCGCGCGGGCTCGTCGTGGAAGCGCGCCACGACGGTGTAGTCACGCCCGCCCGGCGCCGGGCGCAGGACGTGCAGCCCCTCGTGCCCGGGCTGCGCCAGGCACCAGGCGACGAACTCGCGCATGGCGAGCTCGTACTCGCCCTCGCGCCCGGCGCGGATGCGGCGCGTGACGACGACGGTGAGGCGCGCTGCGCTCGCGACCGGGAGGACGGGATCGTTCGACATGGCGGCGCTCCGCGGCCCCGGCGCGCGGCGCGCCGGGGCCCATCCGGGGGCTAGTGCGTCAGCGCGGGCCGCTTGGCGACGACCTGCGGCTTCTTGGCCGACTGCGGGGCCTTGTGCACCATCGTGTAGGCGTACTCGACGCCCGCGCCGTAGGCGCCCGCGTGCTGCTTGAAGAGCCCCATGAGGGCGTCGTAGTGCTCGCGCCGCGCCCAGTCGCGCTGCCACTCGAGCACGGCCGCGATCGTGGTCAGCCGGATCGCGCCGGCCTGCACCATGCGCGACAGGGCCGCCTCGTGGGCCGCGCGCGACGTCCCGGCGCAGCAGTCCTCGACCACGTAGATCGTGTAGCCGGCCTCGAGCATCTCCAGCGTCGGCCAGGTGATGCAGACCTCGGTCCACAGCCCGGTCAGGAGGATGTTCTTGCGCCCGGTGGCCTCGATCGCCTTGCGGAAGCCGGCGTCGTCCCAGGAGTTCATCGAGGAGCGCTCGACCACCGCCTGGCCCGGGAAGACGTCGAGCAGCGGCGGCAGGACGTAGCCGCTGAAGGACTCGGTCTCGACCGCGGTCAGGACGGTCGGGACCTGGTACTCCTTGGCGGCCTTGGCGAGCAGCACGACGTTGTTGACGAAGGCGGCGCGGTCCGTGTCGCCCACCCCGAAGAGCATCTGCGGCTGGTGGTCGATGAAGACCACGGCGGTGTCCTGGGGCGTGTAGAGCTTGCGGTAGTTCGGCATCGGGTTCTCCAGATTGGGGAAGGCGGTCGGGGTCTTCTCACTGGGCGTCAGGCCTGGACAGGCACCGGACGGGTCGCTCAGGTCCAGAGGCCGAGCAAGAATCGGAAGGGCGCGCGAGGATCGCGCGCCAAGGACGATCCAGAGATGCTGGCAGGACGCCGCGGCCTTCGGCCGCGGCATTCCTGCTCAGCCCCTCTGCGCGAAGGCGAGCAGGTCGGCATTGAGCTGGTCCTTCGCCGTGTCCCCCAGGCTGTGCGAGCCGCCCGGGTAGACCTTGAGCGTGGCGCCCTTCACGAGCCTGGCGGAGAGCCGCGCCGAGCCCTCGATCGGCACGATCTGGTCGTCGTCGCCGTGCACGATCAGGGTCGGGACGTCGATGCGCTTCAGGTCCTCGGTGAAGTCCGTCTCCGAGAAGGCCTGGATGCAGTCGTAGGCGTTCTTGTGGCCGCTCATCATCCCCTGGCGCCACCAGGAGTGGATCAGGCCCTGCGAGACCTTCGCGTCCGGCCGGTTGAAGCCGAAGAAGGGGCCGCTGGCGACGTCGAGGAAGAACTGCGAGCGATCGGCCAGGTACGCCGCGCGGAAGCCGTCGAAGACCTCCATCGGCAGCCCGACGGGGTTGGACTTGCTCTTCAGCATGATCGGCGGCACGGCGCCCATCAGCACGACCTTGGCCACGCGCTGCGTGCCGTGACGGCCGACGAAGCGCGTGACCTCGCCGCCGCCGGTCGAGTGGCCGACCAGGATCGCGTCCTCGAGATCGAGCGCCTCGACGAGCTGCGCCAGGTCGTCGGCGTAGGTGTCCATGTCGTTCCCGTGCCAGGGCTGACTCGAGCGGCCGTGCCCGCGCCGGTCGTGGGCGATGCAGCGGAAGCCGTGCGAGGCCAGGAAGAACATCTGCGCCTCCCAGGCGTCGGCGCTCAGCGGCCAGCCGTGGCTGAAGACCACGGGCTGCCCCTGGCCCCAGTCCTTGAAGTAGATCTCCGTGCCGTCCTCGGTCCTGAAGGTGCTCATGGTCTGGTGCCTGCTTCCGTTCCGGTGTGCGTGGGACTGCGTCGGCCCTGCCCCGGCCCGCCCCGAGGCGCAGCCGGCCGCGACCAGCCCCGTCGCGGCGAGCAGCAGCTCGCGGCGGTCGGGACGGGCGCTGCGGGCGGACGGCGACGGGGACATGGGCTCGTGGATGAGGCCGATCGGGCGTGGGCCGGCGCGCTGCCGGCCTCCTGGGGACTGAGCGGGGGTGCTGGACATCCACGCGCGCCTGTCCACCGCTCCCGCCCAGGAAGGAGGCCCCCTGCGAGGACTCCCATGCCCATCGAGACCCGTCCGGACCCCGCCCGCTCCACGCGCGACCCCCGCCCGGACCCGCGCGGGCGCGCCGGCGAGCTGGCCTCGAGCGCCGCGGCCGCCCTCGAGCTGCCGCTGCGCCAGATGCTGGCAGACGTCCTGGCGCTGTTCCTCAAGACCAAGGGCTTCCACTGGCACGTCGGCGGCCGCCACTTCCGCGACGACCACCTGCTGCTCGACGAGCAGGCCGGCGAGCTGCTCGCCATGGTCGATCCGCTGGCGGAGCGCGCGCGCAAGCTCGGCCTCGGCACGCTGGGCTCGATCGGCGACGTGGCGCGCCACCAGCGTCTGCGCGACGCCGACCCGCGCCCGCGCACGGCCGAGGAGATGCTGGCGGAGCTGCGCACGGACAACCGCGCGCTCGCCGCCGAGCTGCGCCTCCTGCACGCGCGGTGCGACGAGCAGGGCGACATCGCCAGCGCCAGCCTGGTCGAGGTCTGGGTGGACGAGGCCGAGCGCCGCACCTGGTTCCTGACCGAGGTGCTGGGCGGTGCGCGCTAGGCGATCGAAGATCGCCTACGGATCCCGCCGTCAGCGTGACCGCCACGGTTCACCGTGCGGGCACCAGCCCGCTCGGCGATCCGTGGCGCAGCCTCCTGGGCCGAGCGCAGATCGGCCCATCTGCGCGGTCAGCCGACCGCCGGGGATCCGCGCGCGGGCTCCGGCCCGCGCGTGCTCCCCGGCGCTCTCCGCCAGGCTCGCGCTCTGCCCCGGCCCGCTCGCTCCCCCGCCCGCTTCCGCGCCAGCCGGGTACCATGGCTCGCCTCCGATGTCCGATGCGCGCACCACCGCGGTCGTCCAGCGCTACCTGGACGAGCTGGCGCGCGCGCCGGGCGGTGAGCCCGCCCCCGTCGTGCGCGAGCTCCTGGCCGGCGCCGCCGACCGCCTGCACCTCCTGTGCGCGACGCTGCTGCACCGCGGCTACCCGCGCCTGACGCGCCCGCCGCTGAACCTGCGCACGGACGAGATGCTCGGCGCCGTGGTCGAGCGCCTGCTCAAGGCCCTGCGCGAGACGCGTCCGGCCGGCGTGCGCCAGTTCTTCGCCCTGGCGAGCCAGCACATCCGCTGGGAGCTGAACGACCTGGCGCGGCGCCTGGACGAGGAGCCGCCGCGGCTCGAGGCGCAGGGCGAGGCGCTGCTCGTGGCCGACACGAGCCACTCGACCCTCGGGCCCGAGGCGCGCCGCATCCTGGCGGCGATCGACGCGCTGCCGGCGGAGGAGCGCGAGGTCTTCGAGCTCGTGCGCATCCAGGGCCTGGGCCAGTCCGAGGTGGCGGAGCTGCTCGGCACCTCGACCAAGACCGTGCAGCGGCGCCTGAACCGGGGCCTCGTGAGCCTCGCGGAGAGCCTGGGCGACCTGGTGGATCGGCGCGAGCCGGCCCAGGGCCCCTGAGCGGGGCGCCGGACGTGCCGCCATGAGCGACGGTGCGCGCATCCGCGAGCTGGTCGAGCAGGCGCTCGACACCGGCCGCGCGCCGGAGGAGCTGTGCCGCGACGCGCCCGAGCTCCTGCCGGCCGTGCGCGCGCGCCTCGCGCGCCTGGCGCGGCTCTCGGCCGAGGTCGACTCGCTCTTCCCGCCGGCCGGCGCGAGCCCGCGCGCCGAGGCGCCCGAGGTCCTGCCGGCGATCCCCGGCTACGCGGTCGAGGGCGTGCTCGGGCGCGGCGGGATGGGCGTGGTCTACCGCGCGCGGCACCTGAAGCTCGGGCGCGACGTGGCGCTCAAGATGTTGCTCGCGGGCGCCTATGCCGGGCCGCGCGAGCTGACGCGCTTCCTGGAGGAGGCCCGCGCCGCGGCCAACCTGTGCCACCCCAACATCGTGCAGGTCTTCGACGTGGGCGAGCTCGAGGGCCGGCCCTACTTCACGATGGAGCTGCTGGCGGGCGGCACGCTCGCGGAGCTCCTCGGCGGCCGCCCCCAGCCGGCCGCCTGGGCGGCCGAGCACCTGGCGCTCCTCGCTCGCGCGGTCGAGTTCGCGCACAGGAGCGGCGTCGTGCACCGCGACCTGAAGCCCTCCAACGTCCTCCTGGCGCGCGACGGCACGCCGAAGATCGCCGACTTCGGCCTGGCGCGGCGCCTGGGCGAGGGCAGCACCACCGCGACGGGCGGCGCGCTCGGAACGCCGAGCTACATGGCGCCCGAGCAGGTGCGCGGCCTGGCCCAGGCGAGCGGGCCGGCCGTCGACGTGTACGCGCTCGGGGCGATCCTCTACGAGATGCTGACGGGCCGCCCGCCCTTCCGCTCGGACTCGGCCCTGGCGACGCAGGTGCAGGTGCTGACCGCCGACCCGGTCCCGCCGGCGCGCCTGGTGGCGCGCGTGCCGCGCGACCTCGAGACGATCTGCCTCCAGTGCCTGCACAAGGACCCGGCGCGGCGCTACGCGACGGCCACGGCCCTGGCGGAGGACCTGGCGCGCTTCCGGCGCGGCGAGCCGATCACGGCGCGGCCCGTCGGCGCGCTCGGGCGCGCTGCGCGCTGGGTGCGCCGCAACCCGAGCCGCGCGGCGCTGGTGGTCACGGCCCTCGCACTGGTGACGCTGGCCGCGAGCGCCGGCGCGCGCGAGTGGACCCTGGCGGCGCGCGAGCGGGCCGACGAGGAGCGCTGGAGCGCGCGCCTCGCCACGGTGCGCGAGCTGCAGGCCGCCGGACGCTTCGAGGAGGCGCGCACGGCCCTGGCGCGCGTGCCCGAGCACGCCTCCCCCGAGCTGCGCACCCGCCTCGCGCAGGCCCAGGCCGAGCTCGACCTGGTCGAGCGCCTGGACGCCCTGCGCTTCGGGCGCGGACAGACGGGCCGCACGGACCGCTACGACCCCGTGGCCGACGCGCAGTACGAGGCCGCCTTCGCCGCGGCCGGGCTGGCGCTGTTCGAGGAGGCGCCGGAGCGGGTCGCGCAGCGCATCGCGGCCAGCGACGTGCGCCTGGCGCTGCTCGCCGCGCTCGACGACTGGGCCCTGTGCGTGGAGGGGCGCGCGCGCCTGGCGCGGCTGGTGGAGGTCGCGCGCCGCGCCGACCCCGATCCCTGGCGCGACCGCGTGCGCGATCCGGCCACCTGGGAGGACCCGGCGGCGCTGGCCGAGCTGGCGCGCGTCGTGGACCCCGCGGCGCAGCCGACGCCGCTCCTGCGCATCGTCGGCAGCCTGCTCGGCGACGCCGAGGCGCTCGCCTTCCTGCGCCGCGTGCAGCGCGCGCACCCGGGCGACTTCTGGGTGAACTTCCTGCTGGCCGAGCGCCTGGGGACGGGCGAGGAGGCGATCGAGTACTACCGCGCGGCCCTGGCGGTGCGGCCGGACGCGCTGGCGATCCTCACGAACCTGGCGATCGCGCTGGAGGCCGCCGGCCGGCTGGAGGAGGCCGGACACCTGTGGGAGCGGGTCCTCGAGCTCGCGCCGGATTCGGCCATCACGCACTTCAACTTCGCCTGCTACCAGCAGGTCCTCGGGCACGCCGAGCAGGTGGTGGAGTCCACGCGCACGGCCCTGCGCCTCGATCCCGC
The DNA here is from genome assembly GCA_036376275.1 of Planctomycetota bacterium. Classification (GTDB taxonomy): domain Bacteria; phylum Planctomycetota; class UBA1135; order UBA1135; genus JABFRZ01. The sequence goes on from DASVAP010000262.1 coordinate 9,388, forward strand.
GCACCCGCTGGCCCACGGGCTGCTCGGGCACGCGCTGCTCGCGCTCGGGCGCTTCGCCGAGGCCGTGGAGGCGCTGCGCGTCGGCGCCGAGCGCCTGCCGGCCGGCACCACCGAGGGCCGCACGGTGCGCGCCGACCTGGCCGAGGCCGAGCGCCTGCTGGCCGCCGAGCCGCGCTTCCTCGCGCTGCTCGCCGGCGCCGAGCCCGCCGACGCGCGCGAGCGGCTGACGCTCGCCGCGCTGGCCAGTCGCGCGCAGCGCCACGCGCTCGCGGCCCGGCTCCATGCCGAGGCCTTCGCCGCGGCCCCGGAGCTGGCCGAGGAGCACGGCGCCGGCGCGCGCCACGCCGCGGCCCGCGCCGCGGCCCTGGCGAGCCAGGGCCGTGGGCTCGAGCCGCCCGCGTCTGCCGAGCGCCGCGCCTGGCGCGGCGAGGCGTTGCAGTGGCTGTGGGCCGAGCTCGCGGCCCTCTCCGCCGAGCTCGAGGGCGGCGCACCGGGTGCGGAGATCGCCGCGACCCTCGCCCGCTGGGAGACGGACCCGGACCTGGCCGGCCTGCGCGATCCGGAGGTGCTCGCCACGCTCACCACGGAGGAGCGCGAGGAGTGCCGCGCGCTGTGGAGCGAGGTCGCCGCGCTGCGGATCGCGGCGCGCTGAGCGGTGGCGCGGGCCAGGCGTGCGGGTATCCGAGCCTGGAGGAGAATGGGGCTTCGGGATTCCGGGGGGTGGCCGCTGGGTGGGAGGGACGGGGCGGGGTGTCGGTGGATGGAGGGCGGGGCGGTCGGGGGCCTGGGGCTGGGGCGGGGCTGCGCGCCCAGAGGGGCCCCGCCGATGTTGCGCGCCCGTCGGGGCCCCGCCGCTGCTCCGTGGCGCTTGCGCCGGACCCGTGGCGCCGTGCAGTCGAGCTCTCGAGGCGCCACGCGGTCCGGAGTCGCGCGCTTCGCGCGCTCGCGGGGCGTCCGGACCGCGTGGCGCCCCGAGAG
>DASVAP010000263.1:0-13948 GCA_036376275.1 Planctomycetota bacterium
CCCATCACGGCCATGCCCATGGCCTCGATGCCGGAGGAGTAGAACAGCGCGATCACGAGGATCGCGCCCACGTCGTCGATCACCGCCAGCGCGAGCAGGAGGATGCGCAGGGCCGGAGCGACGCGCGACCCGAGCAGGGTCAGCACTCCCACCGCGAAGGCGATGTCGGTCGCCATCGGGATGCCCCAGCCGTCGAGCGTCGGCCGCCCGGCGTTGAAGCCCGTGTAGATCAGGGCCGGCACCACCATGCCGCCCAGGGCCGCCATCAAGGGGAGCGCGGCCCGCCGCAGGTCCGACAGCTCGCCCTGGTGGATCTCGCGCCGGATCTCGAGCCCGACGACGAAGAAGAAGATCACCATCAGGCCGTCGTTGATCCAGAAGTGCAGGTCGCGCTCGAAGGCGAACCCACCGATGCGGAGCCCGATCGGGGTGTGCCACAGGGCGGCGTAGCTGGAAGCCCAGGGCGAGTTGGCCCAGGCCAGCGCGACGGCCGCGGCGATCAGCAGCAGGATCCCGCTGGCGGCCTCGATGGCGAGGAAGCGGTCGACCGGCCGGCGCAGGCCGGCGGCGGCGCGGTGCATCGGCCCCCAGGCCTCCGGCGGAGGTCCCACCTCGAACGGATCGCGCTTGCCGGCCATTTGGGCGCGCAGTTTGGGGAGGCTCCCGCGTGCCCTCAAGCAAAACCGCCGGGGAACTCGCGCCCGCGCAACGGTTGGGTTCGCGGTCGCCTTCTTACCACGCGTCCACAGACGCCTCCCGCGGACCGTGGTACGACTTCGCCGTGCGCCGCGGCTCCTCGCGACGCGCTGGACCGCTGCTCCCGAAGGAACCATGAACCTCCTCCGCCCCGCCGCCCTCCGTCCCCTCTCCCCTCCGGCCCTGGCCGCGCTGCTCGCGAGCGCCGCCGTCGCGCAGGCCCCGGCCCCCGAGGCCCCCAAGAAGCCCGACGAGTTCCCGAGCTTCGAGTCCGTGATCGAGGGCCTGACCAAGGTCGTCTCGACCGCCGACGGGGCCCCTCCGCTCTACGAGCTCCACGCCGACAAGAAGACCGGGCGCCTGGTGGCCGTGCTGCCGGCCGGCTTCGAGAAGCAGGAGCTGATGATCGCCTGCACGATCACGGGCGGCGACCCGGAGGCCGGCGTGATGGGTCCGACGCACTACGGCAAGTGGCGCCGGATCGGCAAGTCGCTCGCCTTCGTCGTGCCCAACGTCAACGTGCGCAGCGAGGGCGACGAGCGCGCCCAGGCGGCCGTGGCGAGCCTCTACGGCGACACGCTGCTCGTCGCCGTGCCGATCCTGGCCCTGGAGGGCGGTTCGCGGCCCGCGATCGATCTCGGCAAGCTGGCCGTGGGCGAGGTCCAGAAGCTCTTCGGGCCCGCCGGTGGCGGCTATGGCCCCTCGATCACCGGGTTGCAGGTGCCGCTCGCCACGCTGACCAAGGCCAAGGCCTTCCCCGCGAACGTGGTGGTCGAGTACGAGGCGCCCGAGACCGGCGGGCGCCTGGTGCGCGTGGCCTACTCGATCGGGAAGCTCGAGGGCACGCCCGGCTTCCAGCCGCGCGAGGCCGATCCGCGCGTGGGCTACTTCTACGACTGGCACGTCGACACCGCCGCGGGCGAGTTCGAGGCCGAGCCGAAGCGCTACATCAACCGCTGGCACGTCGAGAAGGCCGACCCGGCGCTCTCCCTGAGCCCGCCCAGGCAGCCGATCGTGTGGTACGTCGAGCACACGACGCCGATCAAGTACCGGCGCTGGGTCAAGGAGGGGATCCAGCTGTGGAACCAGGCCTTCGAGAAGATCGGCATCGCCGGCGCGCTCGAGGTCTACCAGCAGGACGCGGCCACCGGCGCGCACATGGACAAGGACCCGGAGGACGCGCGCTACAACTTCTTCCGCTGGAACATGAGCGCGGCCGGCTACGCCATCGGCCCGAGCCGCTCGAACCCGCGCACGGGCGAGATCCTCGAGGCCGACGTGGTCTGGAACCAGGGCCTGACGCGCGCCGTCGGGTCGATGCTCGGGACGCTCTCGCGCACGATGCTGGCGGAGACGAGCGGGCCCGAGCTGCTCGCCTGGCTCGACCAGCACCCGAGCTGGGACCCGCGCGCGCGCTTCGATGCCTTCGACGGGGCCCTCGGGCTCGCACCCGCGGCGCCGGCCGCGCGTCCGCCCTCGTTCCTCGAGGCCTTCGGAGCCCGGAACAGCGCCTGCCACATGGGCAGCCAGCTCTCGGTCGACCTCGCGCTCGCCGGCGCCGCCTTCGAGGCGGGCCTGATCGAGGTCGAGTCGGAGTCGCAGCTCGACGGCGTGCCGGAGGAGTTCCTGGGGCCCATGATCCGCTACATCTCGGCCCACGAGGTCGGGCACTGCCTGGGGCTGCAGCACAACATGGCGGCCTCGACCTGCACCTCGATCGCGGACATGAACGCGCCCGGCTTCGCGGGTCAGGTCACGGCCTCGGTCATGGACTACGTGTCCCCCAACCTCGCGACCAGCGGGCACCAGGGTCCGTTCATCAACAGCGCGCTCGGCAGCTACGACCTGTGGGCCATCGCCTGCGGCTACGGGCCCGAGAAGGAGCTGAAGGAGACCCTGACGAAGTCGAGCGAGCCGGGCCACCTCTACGTGAGCCAGATCGCGATGTCCTCCAGCAGCGACCCGCGCAACCAGACCTGGGACGTGGGCGCTGACAACCTGCAGTACTGCGAGGAGCGCATGCAGCTCGTGGCCGAGCTGCGCGCCAAGCTGGTGGGCGAGCTCGTCGCGGACGGCGAGTCCTACGCCAAGGTGCGCCGGCGCTACCAGCAGCTGCTGGGCACGCAGATGCGCACGCTCGTGATCGCCGCGGCCTACGTGGGCGGCGCCTACGAGAGCCACGACGCCAAGGGCACGCCGAACGCGCGCACGCCGCTCGTCGACGTGTCCTCCGCCGACCAGCGCCGGGCGCTGGCGCTGCTCCTCGCCAACGCCTTCGACGAGCAGGCCTTCGGCCTCTCGCCCGAGCTCGTGCGCCACATGGGCAAGGAGTACTGGTGGGACCCGGAGGGCCAGGCCGAGCTGATGCAGGACACGAGCTACTCGGTCCACGACCTGGTGGGCGGCTTCCAGGCCATGGGCCTGGCGCTGCTCCTGAACCCCGTGCGCCTGCGGCGCGTGCACGACGCCGAGTTCCGCACGGGGGGCACGCCCGACGCCTTCACCCTGGCCGAGCTGATGCAAGGCGTCACCGCCACCGTGTGGAAGGGCGTGGTCGAGGGCGACCGCGGCTCCTCGAGCAAGGCGCGCGCGGTCGAGAGCTCCGCGAGGAAGGACGGCGCGGCGCTCTCGAGCTTCCGCCGCAACCTGCAGTGGGAGCACGCCAGCCGCCTGATCGACCTCGTGCTGGTGGGCGACACGCGCGGGCCCGCGACGCGCGCCATCGCGACCCTGGCGGCCGGCGAGCTGCGCCGCATCGACGCGGGCCTGGCGGGCGTGCAGGGCAAGCTCGATCCGGCCAGCGACGCGCACGTCACCGACCTGCGCGCGCGCATCGGCAAGGCCCTCGAGGCGCCCTACGTGCGCAAGGGGTAGCCCCGGAGGATGGGCGCGGCGCCGGCCCCGGCCGGCGGGGACGCCCCGACGGTGCGGGGGCGGCGGGTCGCAGGGGACCCGCCGCCCCCGCCCTTTCGAGCCCGCCCGGGCCACGATCCGCCCCGAACCGGAGCCTCCGCGGCGTGCGCCAGCCGTGCGCGGGCGGCCGGAGAGGGCTGGAAGCCGAGGTCGCGCGCGTCGGCGCGGAGCTGAGCGGCGAGCGCGCGGCCGAGCGCATCGACCTCGGCGTGCGCCACGCGCTCCTGCGCGCGCATCGTCGAGCTACGTCTTCGCGCCCGGCGCGCGCGGGCTCGCGCGGGCCCGAGGTGAGCCCGCGTCGCGCTTGACAGGCCTCGAACGGGCCGTGTCCAGGGGCATCGCTACGATCCGGCCATGCTCCGCCTCGCCCTCGCGCTCGCTCCGCTCGTCGCTCCGAACTCGGGTGAATCCTGGGGCCGCTTCCGCGGGCCGGACGGGGCCGGGCTGGCGCCCGACGGCGCGCGCCTGCCGGACGCGCTGGACCCGGCCAAGAACCTGCGCTGGAGCGCGGAGCTGCCGCCCGGGAACTCCTCGCCGTGCCTGGCGACGACGCGCGCCTTCGTCACCGGCTGCACGGACGCCGAGCTCGTCACGGTCTGCCTCGACCGCGCCGACGGCGAGATCCTGTGGGAGCGCGCGCTCCCCGTGGCGACGCTCGAGAAGACCCAGGAGCAGAACAGTCCGGCCACGCCGACGCCGACCACCGACGGCGAGCGCGTGATCGCCTACTTCGGCTCCTTCGGCCTGGTGGCCTACGACCTCGCCGGCGACGAGCTGTGGCGCCGAGCGCTGCCGGTCCCGAAGAACACCTTCGGCACCGCGGCCTCGCCCGTGATCGCCGGCGGAAAGCTCGTGTTCGTCTCGGACGCGAACGAGGGCTCGTTCCTGGAGGCGCTCGACCCGGCCACGGGACGCACGCTGTGGAAGGTCGACCGCGCGCGCTTCCAGTCGGGCTGGTCGACGCCCGGGCTGTGGTCGCGCGACGGGAAGGACGAGCTGCTCGTGCTCGGCGTGGGCTGGCTCTCGGCCTACGACCTGGCCGACGGCGCCGAGCGCTGGTCCTTCCCGGGCCTGACGGACGAGCCGATCACGACCCCGATCGCGGGCGCGGGCCTGGTCTTCGCGACCTCCTACAACCTGCGCACGAACGAGGACGCGATGCTGCTGTGGAGCTACGCCAAGGTCCTGGAGGAGCACGACGCCGACGGCGACGGCTCGATCGACCGCGCGGAGCTGAAGACGAACGCCAGCGTCCTCTCGCGCCCCGACGCCGACGGCGAGGGCGACCACCCGCTCTCCATCTTCGAGCGCTTCCTCGACGTCGACCGCGACGGCCGCATCACGGCCAAGGAGTACGAGAAGCTGGAGGGCTGGGTGAACTCCTGGGAGCACCTGAACGGCATCGTCGCCCTGCGCCCGGGGACCGCCGAGCGCCCGGCGGAGCTGGCCTGGCACTTCCCGCGCGGCGTGCCCGAGTGCCCCTCGCCGCTCTACCTCGACGGGCGCGTCTACATGGTGATGAACGGCGGCACCGTCACGTGCCTCGAGGCGGCCAGCGGCAAGCTCCTCTACCAGGAGCGCCTGGCCGCGCGCGGCCCCTACTACGCCTCGCTGGTCGGCGGCGACGGCAAGGTCTACGCCGCCTCCGCGCGCGGCGAGGTCACGGTCCTGGCGGCCGGGAGCGAGCTGAAGGTGCTCTCGAGCGTGGACCTCGCCGAGCGCCTGATGGCCACGCCGGCCCTGGCCGACGGGACGGTCTACGTGCGCACCGAGACCCGGCTGCGGGCCTTCGCGCGCGCCGAGTGAGGCGCGGGACGGGCATCGGCACCGATCGGCCGCTACGATGCGGCCCGCAGACCCGATCGATTCCCATGAAGCTCACCCACCTCCTCCCCAGCCTCGTCCTCGTGCCCCTCTTCGCCTGCGCCGGACCGCGCGCGCCCCAACCGGCCGCGCCCGCGACGCCGGCGACGCCCGCGGCGAGCGCCACGCCCGCCACCCCGGCCCCCGCCATGCCCGCGCCGGTGGCGCGCGCCAGCGGCAAGCCCGAGATCCGCTACTACGAGATCAGCGCCGCCTGACCCTTCTGCCAGAAAGTCGTGGCCGCCGTGAGCGAGCTGCGCGCAGAGCATGGCGAGAAGGTCGACTTCGTGATCGTCTCCCCCGAGGAGACCGCCCGGCGCGGCGACGAGATCGAGCGCTACCTGCTCGCGGCCCGTCGCCACGGCCTGGTGGCCTTCGAGAAGACCGGCGAGCCGGTCTTCGCCATCGCCGGACACGCCTTCGGCAAGCCCGAGATCGAGCTGGCGATCGCGCAGATCGTCAAGCCCTAGCTCGGCCGCGGTATTCCTGCTCGAGCTCTCACGTCACGCCCAGCGGCGTGTACGTGTGCTGCGGGAAGATCGGCCCGAGGTCCGTGATGCCCAGGCGCTCCACCAGGATCTCGCCCAGCACGTCGCGGTAGTCGATCGTGATGTCGAGATCGCCGTTGTCGAGGTCGTCTGGCGAGAGCCCCGGCCAGTCCGCCAGGACCTGGCCGCCGTTCACGTCCCCCATCACGAACATGGCGTTGCCGTGGCCGTGGTCCGTGCCGCCGCTGCCGTTCTCGCGCGCGCGGCGGCCGAACTCGGACAGGCACACGAGCAGGTAGTCGTCGAGGTTCCCCAGCATGTCGAGGTAGAAGGCCTCGAGCGAGCGCGTCAGGTCGTCCAGCAACTGCGCCATGGCCCCCCCGATCGGCCCCAGGGAGGCGTGCAGGTCCCAGCCGAAGACGTCGAGCGAGATCACCTCGACGCCGGGATCGGACTTGATCAGCGCGGCGACGTCGCGCATGCGCCGCCCCAGCTCGGAGAGCGGGTACTGGGCCCCGTTCGCGGGCATGTAGTTGTCGAAGTCGACGTCCGAGAGGTCGAGCGAGGCGATCGTGTCCAGGGCCGGCGCGGAGATCGCGGGCCGGCGCCGCGCGTAGGTCGCGACCAGCGCGTCGCGACGCTGGAACACGGTCGTGCCCACGCCCGGCAGCGCGATCGTGAAGTTGCGCATGGCCAGCGTGCGCGGCGCCGCGAACAGCGTGTGCGGCAGGTTGCTGCCCACCCCCACGCCGCGCAGCGGGCCGCTGGCGGGTCCCTGGGTCGCGTGCAGGTAGCGCGCGGCCCAGCCGGAGAGCGGCGAGCCGTCCGGCAGCTCGCCGTACTCCATGCGCTTCTCGGCCTCGAAGTGCGAGCGCGTCGTGTCGGTCGAGCCGCAGGCGTGCACGATCAGGAGGTGCCCGTTGCCCCAGGGCGTCAGGAACGGCGCGGCCGCGGGCGCGAGCCCGAAGAACCCGTCCAGGTCCAGGGCACCGTTCGGCGCGCCCGGCGGCTGGATCGCGATCGCCGGCCGCAGGGAATAGAGGTGGGCATCGCCATGGGGCACGACGGCCGTCAGGCCGTCCATGCCGCCGCGCAGGAAGACCTGCACGAGCACGGGCTTGAACGCGACGCCGGAGGCGGCGCGCACGCTGGGGGCCAGCGCGCCCGCGGCGGCGAGACCGGCCGTGCCGCCGAGCAGCGCGCGGCGCGTGACGTGCGGGGAGCGGGACGAGGACTTGGGGTTCATGGCGCTCCTCGGATCAGTACCACTGGGAACCGGGCAGGGACGCGGCCAGGGCCAGCGTGTCCTCGAGCGCCCCCTGGCCGAAGGCGGTCGGATAGCCGTCGATGAACTGCTGCAGGACCTCGATCTCGAAGGCCGAGAGCGTCCCCCCGAGGAGGCGTGCGTCGATGCGCGCCGCGAGGCCCGGGTTGTCGGCCGGACTCGTCCAGCCGAGCTTCGTGCGCAGGTCGAGGATCCCGATCAGCGGGATGCCGGTCAGGTCGCGTCCCATCAGGGCCGTGACGAAGACCCAGCGCGGCAGCAGCGCGCCGCCCCAGGCCGAGAGGTCGTCGGGATAGCCCGTGGGCGGCGGGTAGTCGTAGGGCGAGTGCCCCATCGCCACCAGGTGCCCCAGGGCGACCTCCTGGGACTGGCGCAGGTTGCCCTGCATCGTGCGCAGGAGCCCGGTGAGGAGATGGAAGGGACGCCGGTACTTGGGCGCCAGGAACCCGGCGTTCGCGCTGAGGTGCTCGCGCGTCAGGATGACGCGCATCATCGCGCGGATGTCGCCCCGCGTGGCGAGGTAGGTCGCGGCCACGCGCTCCACCAGGCCCGCCGGCGGCTCGGGCGTCAGGAAGCGGCGGAGCAGCTTGCGCGCGAGGAAGCGCGCCGTGCTGGGATGCGCGGCCACGATGTCGAGCACGGCCTGGGCGTCGTCGCGCTCCACCGGCTGCCCCGGACGGCCGGCGGCCGGCGCACCCCGCACCACGTGCCCCAGCACGAGCTTCGGCCCCGACGAGTGCTGCGTGGGATCGAAGTGCCCGCGCATCCAGTCGGGCGAGGCCGGGTCGGGGTTCAGGGTCCAGCCCGTGAAGCAGCGCGCCACCTCGACCACGTCGGCCTCGCTGTAGCCGCCGTCGACGCCCAGCGTGTGCAGCTCGAGCAGCTCGCGCGCGTAGTTCTCCTGCGGCGCGCTGCCCACGTTGAGCCAGTTGTCCAGGTAGAAGAGCATGGCCGCGTCGAAGGCGCTGGCCGCGAGCATCGCGGGGAACGAGCCCAGCGCGTGGGCCCGGATCACCGTGCGCTCGAACTCCGGCAGCAGCGCCCAGCCCAGGCCCTTGTTGTGGTCGATGTTGAAGTGGTCGAGCCAGAACTCGACCAGGCGCTCCTGGAGCTGGCGCCGCGAGTGCACCGCGCGCACGAGGCGGGCCGACTTCAGCTCGACGTAGGCCTCCTGCGTGCGCGTCTCGTAGCCCTCGAAGACCTCCTTCGGGCTCATCCCGACGACCGGGAAGGCGCCGAGCTTGGCCTCCACGTGCGGGTCGTCGATCGCGTCGGGCTCGAGCTGCTCCTCCAGGTAGTTCTCGAAGCCCAGGGCCTGGGCGCGCTCGTGCTCCGCCTCGGTGAAGCCCATCGTGATGCGGTGGACCAGCGCCAGGACCGGGTCGCGGTGGCGGAAGGACTCGCCCTGGCCGATCGGCCCGAGGGCACCCCCCGTCACCCCGGTCAGCCAGGTCCTCAGGCTCGGCCCGCCGCCGAGCGCCGCGCGCGTTCCGGATGGCTCGGCCGGCGCGATCGGCTGCGGCGGGACGAACGGACGGGGTACGTTCAGCCGCCGGAGCTCCGGCGGAAGGACACGCGAGCTCATGGGACTCTCTCCTGGGTCGACGGTGGGGGTCGACGGGACTGAGGTAGCGGCCCCCGAGACCTTCCTGGCTATCCGCCCGATCCGCCCCGGTTGCCGGCGTGACCCGGATTCCGGCGCGGGGCGCGGTACGGTCGGCGCAAGGCCACTCAGGCAACAGGAATGCGCCGCAACCGCAAGGCGTTGGCGATGACCGACACCGACGAGAGGCTCATGGCCGCCCCGGCCAGCATCGGGGAGAGCAGCCAGCCCGTGAGCGGGTACAGGGCCCCGGCCGCCAGCGGGACGCCCAGCGCGTTGTAGAGGAAGGCGAAGACCAGGTTCGTGCGCACGTTCGCCATGGTCGCGCGCGCCAGGCGGCGGGCGCGCACCAGGCCGGCGAGCTCGCCGCCGAGGAGCGCGATCGCGGCGCTCTCCAGGGCCACGTCGCTGCCGTCCCCCATCGCGATCCCGACCTCGGCCCGCGCCAGGGCGGGCGCGTCGTTGACGCCGTCGCCGGCCATCGCGACGCGCCGGCCGGCGGCGGCGAGGCGCGCCACCAGGGCCTCCTTGTCGGCCGGCTGCAGCTCGGCGTGCACCTCCAGGCTCCCCGACGGATCGAGCTCGCGCGCGACGGCCGCGACCGTGGCGCGCGCGTCGCCGCTGGCGAGCACGAGCCGCAGGCCCTCGGCCCGCAGCTCGTCCAGGGCCGCGCGCGCGCCGGGCTTCAGGGCGTCCGCCACCCCCAGCAGCCCGGCCAGGCGCCCGCCGGCGGCGACGAACACGATCGTCTGGCCGGCCCGGCGCAGCTCCTCGGCGCGCGTCGCGAGGTCCCCGAGCGCGATCCCGAGCTCCTCGAGGTGTCGCGCGTTGCCGAGGGCCACGGGGCCGCGCGCGCCGAGCGTCCCGCTGAGCCCGCGCCCGGGGTGCGCGCGGAAGTCCGTGATCGGCGGCAGCGCCAGGCCGCGCTCGTCGGCGGCGGCCAGCACGGCGGCGGCCAGCGGATGCTCGCTGGGGCGCTCGAGGGCCGCGGCGATCGTCAGGAGCTCGCGCTCGTCGAGGCCGGGCGCCGCGTCGAGCGTCACCAGCCGCGGCTTGCCCTCGGTCAGCGTCCCGGTCTTGTCGAGCACGAGCGTGTCGACCCGCGCCAGCCGCTCCAGCGCCTCCGCATCGCGCACGAGCACCCCGAGCTGGGCCCCGCGCCCGATCCCCACCATCATCGACATCGGCGTGGCCAGCCCGAGCGCGCAGGGGCAGGCGATGATCAGCACGGCCACGGCGTTGAGCAGCGCGTGCGCCGCGCGCGGCTCCGGGCCGAGGAAGCCCCACAGGAGCGCCGTGAGCACGGCCACGACCCCCACCGCGGGCACGAACCAGGCCGAGACGCGGTCGGCGAGCTGCTGCACCGGCGCGCGCGAGCGCTGCGCCGCGCCCACCTGGGCCACGATGCGCGCCAGCAGCGTCTCCGCGCCCACGCGCTCGGCGCGCATCACGAACGAGCCCGTCCCGTTCAGCGTGCCGCCCGTGACGCGCGCGCCGGGGTGCTTCTCGACCGGGATCGGCTCGCCCGTCAGCATCGACTCGTCGACCGAGCTCGCGCCCTCCTCGACCAGGCCGTCGACCGGCACGCGCTCGCCCGGCCGCACGCGCAGGCGCTCGCCGGCACGCACGTGCGCCAGCGGCACGTCCAGCTCGCGGCCGTCCGGCTCCACGCGCCGCGCCTCCTCGGGGGCGAGCCCGAGCAGCGCGCGGATCGCGCCCGAGGTCGCGCGCCGCGCGCGCAGCTCGAGCACCTGGCCCAGCAGGACCAGCGTGATGATGCCCGCCGCGCTCTCGAAGTAGACCGGCGCGGCGCCCCCGTGCCGCAGCGCGTGCGGCACGAGCCCCGGGAAGAGCAGCACGAACAGGCTGAAGAGGTAGGCCGCCCCCGTGCCCAGCGCGATCAGCGTGAACATGTTCGCGCGGCGGTTCCGGAGCGAGGCCCAGCCGCGCGCGAAGAAGGGCGCCCCGCCCCACGCGACGACCGGCGTCGCCAGGGCGAGCTGGATCCAGGCCGACGGACCGGCCGGGACCCGCCCCGCGAGCCCCGGGATCATGTCGGCCATCGCCAGCACGACCGTCGGCAGCGCGAGCGCGAGGCTCACGCGGAAGCGGCGCGTCATGGCGGTGAGCTCGCCGTCGTCCTCCTCCAGGCTCGGCACCTTCGGCTCGAGCGCCATGCCGCAGATCGGGCAGTCGCCCGGGCCCTCCTGCTCGACCTCGGGGTGCATCGGGCAGGTGTAGAGCGTCCCCGCGGCCACGGACGCCTCGGCGGGCGGTGCGGTGGCGTCGCGCCGTGCTCCGTGGCCGCCCCCACAGCACGAGTGGGCGCTCGCCTCGCGCTGCTCCGTGCCCGCCGCGACGTAGCGCTGCGGTTCGCCCTCGAAGGCCGTGCGGCAGTGCGGGCTGCAGAAGGCGTAGGCCACGCCCGCGTGGCTCAGCGTCCCGCCCCGCGCCGTGGCCGGGTCGACGCGCATCCCGCACACGGGATCGAGCAGGCGCTCGGGGTCATCGGGACCGTGGGCGTGGGAGCCGTGGGAGTGGGGCGTGGACATGGTCGTGCGCATGAGAACCTCCAGGGTCGCCCCGGCGGACGGCCCCGGCGGCGATCCCTTACACCTGGTCTCCGGGATTCCTGGCCTGCGGGTGCGCCTTCCGGCCGCACGAGCAGTCCAGGCACCCGTGGTCGGCGCAGGTCCGGCAGGTCGAGTGCACGCGCCTGGCCAGCGCCTCGCGCGCGCGGAAGAGGCGCACCGCGGCGTTGCCGGCCGTGATCCCGGCCTCGGCCGCGAAGGCCTGGACGGAGAGCCCGTCGAGCTCGACGCGCCGCAGCGCCGTGGCGTACTCCGGCTTGAGCGTCCCGGCCAGCGCCCCCACGCAGGCACAGATCGCCGCCGCCGTGTCCTCGGCCGGCGCCGCCGGCTCGAGCTCGGGATCGAGGTCCCCGCTCGCCCGCAGCCCGCGCGCCACGCGCCGGTGGTGGTCGACCACCGCGTTGCGCAGCAGGCGGAAGAACCAGGCCACGGCCGACTCGCTCGTCCGCGGCGGCGCGCGCGTCTCGAGCGCGCGCACGAAGGCCTGCTGCAGGAGCTCCTCGGCCGTGGCGCGATCCCCCACGCGCCGCTCGAGGAAGGCCAAGAAGCGCCGGTGCTCGCCGACGAGCGTGGCCACGACCTCGGCATCGGACCCGGCGTGGGCCTCGGCGGGCTCGGAGGGTCCGGAGGGTGCTTTCACGAGACCGAGCGTACACCGTCGAAGCGCATCGAGGCACGCGCCGACCGCTGCTCCTACTTGGCTGCTCGGGTGAACAAGGAAACGAATCACGGGCACCCGGATCGGCGGCCGAAGGAGTGCGATCGCGTCTCGCGCCATGCCAAGCAGCGCTCGAAGTCCGTCCCTGATGTTGGGAGATCGAGTCGAGTCTCGATCGGGTGCGACGAGACATGGGTGACCAACGGACCGGCACTTGACGGATTCTCGCCCCCCCCCTAGGGTCCACGATCGACGGCGCGCGGTTCGCGCCGCCCTCGGGTCTTCGACCGAGGTGATGACAACGCGATTCCTGCACGAAAGGAGAGAACCAATGTCGAGGAGAACGAACCTCTTCATCGCCATGCTCGCGAGCCTGGCGGCCTTCTTCGTCCTGGGGGCCAGCAGCGCGCCCCAGGCCAACAACACCTGGTCGATCATCTTCGATGACCCGGGCTCGGGCGGGTCCCAGACGACGACGATCACCGTCAGCTACACGGACTCGCAAGGAGTCAAGCGGGAGAAGGAGATCTCCGCCACGGCCCAGATCACGGCCGCAGACAGCTCGGCCTCCAAGAAGGAGAAGGTCCAGGAGGCGCTGAACACGGAGCTTTCGAAGCCGGAGAACCAGGTCGGCGGCAACTCGCTGGCGGCAACGGGTGGCACTGGCGGCGTGATGACCATCACCCCGAGCGGACAGGTCCCTGACGCCAAGATCGAGGACGTCGAGACCGACGACGAGCGCACCGGCGAGAAGGACAAGGTTCTCAAGCCGACCGGCAAGGAGGGTCTCGCACAGGTGTCACTCGAAGGGGAAGTCGTCGGGCTGACCGCGAGTGGTGGCCCGTCGGTCTACGAGGTCGACACGAATCTCGGGACGGCCTCGGTGCAGCTCGCGTCGAGCATGACCCGACTCCAGGTCCTGAAGGCGCTTCGCGACCAGCTCGACGCGATGGGCCCGAAAGTCGTCACCTGGATCGACTCGGAGAAGCTCATCCTCTTCGTCCTGCTGAAGGACGATGGCATCTACACCCTTGGAGCGGGCTCGACGGATGACGGTTTGCGCGCGGTGTGCAAGGTGATCGCCACCGACTAACCCACCTCGCCGGAGGTCTCCGCGTGGGCGGAGGCCTCCGGTCTACGCAAGCGACGAAGCGCGTCCACGATCTCGGCATCGGCCCCGGCAGGGCTTCGGCGGGCTCGGACGGTCCGTCGTGCGCGTCCAGCGGAGCGGGCGGACCACCGTCGAGGCCTGTCGCGGACGCCGGCGCGTGGGCGCGCCGGGTAGGATGCCCGCATGGTGCCCGTCTCCGATCCCCGCCTGCGGCTGGAACGCCTGCGCGCGCACGTGCGCCGCGGCTGGGAGCGCGTGTGCGCGCGCCCCACCGAGGCCGATCGGGCCCGGCGCTGGCTCGCGCAGCATCCCTCGGCGATGCCCGCGGTCGACGCGCTGTGGGCCGCGGCCCTGGAGCGGAACGGCCCCCTGGTTGCCTGGCTCGAGCAGGACGCGGATCCGGAGGCCTGGCCCCTCGAGCTCCCGCTGCACTCCGTGCTGGCCTCCCATCCCTTCGCCTGCCTCAGCCCATGGTCGAGCCCGGTCAGGTCGAGCCGATCCTGAGCGACGCGGTGCGCCTCGTCGGGGAGGGCGAGATCGTCGTTCCTTGGCAGCGCCGCGCTCGCCTTGGGGTTCCAGCTCGACCCGGAGGGCCGTTTCGCGCTCTACTCGGGCGACCATGCCCCTCGATCGGGATCCGCGCCGCGCGCGCCTGAGGGGCGCGCTGCGCAAGACGTACGACGCGCTCTTCCGCCATCCTGCGCCGCAGGATCTCGCCTGGGGCGACGTGATCGCGCTGC
>DASVAP010000269.1:0-3512 GCA_036376275.1 Planctomycetota bacterium
CCCCGAGCTCGACGAGCAAGGCCGCGTCGCGGACCTCCACGGCCTTCGCGCGACGCTCGGCACTCGCCTCGCACGCGCCGGCATCGCGCCACAGGTCGCGCAGCGCATCATGCGCCACGCCGACTACCGCACGACGCTGAAGCACTACACGATGCTCTCGCTCGCCGACACGACGGCCGCGATGCAGCGGCTTCCCGGTGGCGGCGGAACCTCAGCACCAAGAGCAGCGGTTTCCGGCGCTGAGGAACAGGCTCCGGTTTCCGGCGACCGAAAAATCGGCCCTCAGCAGATTCCTCAGCACTCGGAGCACGTTCCGGAGCGAGTCGACGCGACGACCTGCGATGACGCAATCGACTCAGACGACGACGACCCTGGTCCCAAGTTCTCGCTCTCACGGGACTTGCGCGACGAGGCGCCACGTCGTGCGAGACTGTGCAGCGTCCGCGGCGCTCGCCGAAAACACGACAAGTTCAGCTTAGGAAACCGCCGCTCTATCCTGCTGAGCTACGGGCGCTCGGGAGGAGGAGGGTAGCGTACCGGACGGCTACGGGGCTCCGCGCGCGACCAGGAACGCCGCGACCTCGCGCTTCCCCGCGTGACGGGCCCAGCCGAGGGGCGTGCTGGCGTGGATCCGGTCCGCCAGGTCGAGGCGCGCGCCGCGCTCGACCAGGAGCTCGACCACGGCTGCGTGGCCGGCGAGCGCGGCGTGGTGCAGCGGGGTCGCGTGGGCGTGGGCGCCGGGTGGATTGAAGCGGTCCGGGTCCTCGCCGGCGTCGAGCAGGAGGCGCACGAGGGGCGCGTGGCCGAGCTGGGCGGCGAGGGCGAGGGCGAGGTGGCGCTCGGCGGGGGTCGCGGCGGGGAGGAGGCGCGTGGCGGTGTCGAGGCGGCCGAGGCCGGCGGCGGCGGCGAGAGCGATGCGCGCCCCGCGGCGGGCGAGGGCCTCGGCGGTGGCGGGGTAGCCGAAGACGAGCGCGGTGAGGAGCGGCGTGCCCCAGCTCTCGCCCTGGCCCTCGAGGGCGGCGCCGTGGTCGAGCAGGAGCTCGGCCAGCGGGACGGCGAGGCCGGCCGCGTGCGGGTGGCTGCTCGAGACGAGCAGGCTCAGGGTCGCGCAGCGGCAGCCGTAGAAGCCGGCCAGGGCGTCGGCCTCGGCCCCGGCGGCGAGCAGCGCGCGCGTGAGCGCGACGGCGTTCGGGGGCGTGCGCTGGCGGTGGCCCTCGACGCCGTTCGCGCCCACGTAGTGCAGCAGCGTCGCGCCGTGCACGGGCGGGTCGAAGCACGTGCGGCGCGTCGAGCGGGCGTGGACGAGGGCGGGGTCGGCGGCGAGCTGGGCCTCGAGGCCGGGGAGGTCGCCGGTGACGAGGGCCTCGACGGCGGACTCGAAGCGCGTCACGGGCCCGCCGGCGGCCACGGCCGCGACCCACTCGACCAGGGCGAGCCAGTCGGCGAAGTCGTGGGCCCGCGCCACGACCAGGCGCGCGTCGTCGAGCGCGAAGGGTGCCGCGGCGACGTCGGCGACGCTCACCTCCCGCGCCAGCCACGGCACGTCGGCGCGCAGGAAGCGCGGGTGGCGACAGCGCACGAGGTCGAGCGCGGCCGGCGCGCGCGCGCGGTGGGCGGCGAGGAGCTGCTCGGCCTGGCGCGCGTACTCGCCGAGCGTGGAGCGGAACGGCAGCGGGGTCGCGTCCATGGCGGGTCGAGCGCGCTCCCGGCACGACTGGCGCCGGCGGCCGGCGCGCGCTCCTCGCGGCGAGTCTACGCGCCGCGCGGCTCCCCGGGCTCCGCCGAGCGTCCGGCGCGGCCCGTCCGTAGACTCGCGCGCGATCCGACCCGCTCCGAGGGACCCCATGCCGCTCCTCCTCCTGCTCGGCCTCCTCTCCGCCTGCCTCCTCGCCCCCGCCTGCCGCGCCCCAGGAGCGGACGCCGGCGCGCCGCCCACGGGCTCCTGGCGGCTGGTCGAGCTCGCCGGCAGCGACCTGGCGACGCTCGCGCGCGCGCCGGAGCTCGTGATCGAGGCGGACGGGAAGCTGAGCGGCTTCGCGGGCGTGAACCGCTTCTCGGGGCGCGCGGTGCCGGAGTCGCTGGAGCAGGGCGAGCTGCTGGCCGGGCCGCTGGCGGTGACGCGCATGGCCGGCGAGCCGCAGGCGATGGAGGTCGAGCAACGCTTCCTCGAGCTGCTCGGGACGCGCCTCCAGTGGCGGCGACGCGGGGGCGAGCTCGAGTGGCTCGCGGGCGGGGACGTGCGGGCGCGCTTCGTGGCGGTGCCGTAGTGGACGCCTCCGGCCCGGTGCGCGGCGGACGCGGGCGAGCGCTCGGACCCTCGCTCCTGGCGGCCCTCGCCCTCGGCGGGGCGGCCCTCGCCCAGGACGACTGGCGCCTGACGATCGAGCCCTACGTGTGGATCCCGACGCTCGAGGGCGAGGGTAGCGCCGACGGCTCGCCCGACGCGGACTTCGATGTCGACTTCCCGGGCGAGCTGAGCGCGGCCCTGCCGCTGGCCCTGCGTCTCGCGACGCCGGGCGGGAACACCTGGCGCTTCGACGGGCTCTACGCGCGCTGGGAGGACGACGACGGGGCGCTGAACACCGAGGCCGCACTGAGCCTGGTCGAGGCGGGCTTCGGCTGGCAGACGGGCGGCGGCTGGGAGCTGACGGCCGGCCTGCGCGCGGTCGAGCTCGAGCTCGAGGTCGAGCTCGGCGGCGCGGACTCGGACGCGAGCGAGGCCTGGATCGATCCGTGGGTCGGCGCGGCGGGCGAGGTCGAGCTCGCCGAGCGCTGGACGCTGCGCACCTGGGCCGACATCGGCGGCTTCGGGATCGGCTCGGACCTGACCTGGCAGGTGGCGGCGCTGGCGGGCTGGGGCGGCGAGCGCTGGCGCATCGAGCTCGGCTACCGCGCCCTGGCGGTGGCCTTCGACGACGACGACCTCGACACCGAGCTGCTCGCGCACGGGCCGATCCTCGGCGTGGCGTTCGGGCTGTAGGCGGCCCCGCGCACCGACGCTCGCGCACGACGCGACGGCGCAGTGGCTCGCGGATGGACCGAGAAGCCCGGTGAGTTTCCGGGAAGGGTTGGTCATCCTGCTGTGCCCACGCTCCCTGGATGCCGCCCATGAAATCGTCTCGGCCCGGCCCCGCCTGCCTCTCGCTCCTCCTGCTCGCGGCCGCCTGCGGCGCCGTTCCGGCCCGCGACTCCGCGCCCGCGGCCCGCTCCGCGCACGCGCGGCCCGCCCGCGCGCAGGCCGAGGGTCAGCAGGGCCCGGCGACCGGCGCGGGCGGCGGGCCTCACGACGCGGCGGCCCTGGCGAAGCAGCTCTCCAACCCCGTCGCGGCGCTGATCAGCGTGCCATTCCAGCTCAACCACGACCGGGACGTCGGGCCGAGCGACGGCGAGCGCTGGACGCTCAACGTGCAGCCCGTCGTGCCGATCTCGCTGAGCGAGGACTGGAACCTGATCTCGCGCACGATCGTGCCGCTGATCGACCAGGAGGACGTGCCGGCCGGCGAGGACGAGAC
>DASVAP010000270.1:0-3863 GCA_036376275.1 Planctomycetota bacterium
TGGACCAGCCGCCGCCGGACCCGTGAAGACCTGTGGCCGCGCCTCAGGCGCGCACGAGCGACGGCGCCACTCCCGCCAGGCGAGCGAGGAGCGTCCCGGAGTCCGCTGCGAGCCAGCGCGCGCGTTCCGTGTCGCAGAGCCCGCCCGCCGTCCAGTGGTGCAGGAGCTGCTTGATCCGTCCTGCCACCATGCGTTCCGAGGCGCCGTGGTGGGCGCGCAGGCGCTCGGCGTACTCCAGCAGGAACTCGGCCGCCTCGGCGCGCGTCGCGGCGTGGCCCGAGAAGATCCACGGGTCGCCCAGGGCCGCGCGGCCGACCATGACGTGGGTGCAGCCGGTCTCGGCGCAGAGACGCGCGAGGTCCGCGTGGGTGCGCACGCCGCCGTTGCCGCACACCGGGATCGAGACCACGCGCACCGCGCGCCGCAGGCGCTCCCAGTCGGCCGTGTCGGCGTAGGCCTCGACGCGCGTGCGGCAGTGGACGGTGAGCAGGCTCGCCCCGCCCTGCTCGACGGCGCGCGCCACGTCCTCGAGCAAGCGGTCGTCGACGCCGCCGGCGCGGATCTTGGCCGACACCGGGAGGCGCGCGACGGCGCGCACGCAGGCTGCCACCAGGGCCTCGACCTTGCGCGGCTCGTCGAGCAGGGCCGAGCCGGCGCAGCCGCGCAGGGCGCCCTTGGCCGGACAGCCGAAGTTGAGGTCCACCAGCGGCGCCCCGACCTCCTCGGCCCGGCGCGCGCTCTCGGCCACGGCCGCCACGTCGGCCCCCATGAGCTGCAAGCCGACCGGCTGCGCATGCCGCCACGGCCCGAGGTGCTCCCGCAGCGTCCTCCGCGGCAGCGGCACCTGCACGACGCGCGCGAACTCGGTGAAGGTCCCACCCAGCGCCTCCGGCGGATTGCGCGCCAGGACCAGGTCCCGGAAGCAGGGCTCGGTCACGCCCTCCATCGGGGCGAGCAGCGCGGGCGCGGTGAAGGGCAGCGGGCGCGACACGGGGCCGCAGAGGATCGGTGCCGCCGGACCGATCCGCAAGCCCCGCCGGCCCGCTGGATCGCCTCCCTGGGCGGGTCTACCCTCTCCCCGCCCGCATGATCTCCGTCGAGCACGTCACCAAGCGCTACGGCGCGACCCTGGCGGTGGACGACGTCTCGTTCCGCGTCGCGCGCGGCGAGGTGGTCGGCTTCCTGGGCCCGAACGGGGCCGGGAAGAGCACCGTCCTGCGCATGCTCTCGACCTGGCTCGCGCCGGACGCGGGCACGATCACGGTGGCGGGCCACGACGTGGGCCGCGAGCCGCTGGGCGTGCGCCGCTCGCTCGGGTACCTGCCGGAGCACAACGCGCTGTACGAGACGATGCGCGTGGACCGCTTCCTCGACTTCGTCGGGCGCATGCACGGGCTCGAGGGAAGGCCGCTCGCCGAGCGGCGCGCCTGGGTGGTCGAGGCCTGCCAGCTCGGGGAGGTGCTCGGGAAGCGCATCCAGCACTGCTCGAAGGGCTATCGCCAGCGCACGGGCGTGGCGGCCGCGCTGATCCACGACCCGGCCGTGGTCCTGCTGGACGAGCCGACGCACGGGCTCGACCCGCTGCAGGTGGCGCTGTTCCTCGAGTTCGTGCGCGCCCTCGCGGCCGAGCACGCGGTGCTGTTCTCGACCCACGTCCTGTCCGAGGCGGTCGCGGTGGCGGATCGCCTGCTCGTGATCCACGCCGGGCGCATCCTGCTGGACGCGCCGGTCGCGACCGTGCGCGCCGAGGCGGCGACGGCAGGGCGCACGGTCGAGGAGGAGCTGCTCGAGCGCGTGCGCGCGGCGCGGCGGGCCGGGGTGGCGGCCGGCGCATGAGCGCGCGGCCCAGCTCGGAGCGCCTGGGCGCGCGCCTCTTCCTGCGCGGCGTGGGCCTCGTGGCCGCGCGCGAGCTCGGCGCGGCCTTCGATTCGGGCATCGCCACGATCGCCACGGTGGCCATGACCCTGCTCGCCAGCTCGATCTTCATGAACGAGTTCTTCCTGGCGGGCACGCTGGAGATGCGTGCCTTCTTCGAGCTGCTGCCGCTGCTGCTGGCCTTCTTCCTGCCGGCCCTCTCCATGCGCCTGTGGGCCGAGGAGAAGAAGAGCCGCACGATCGAGCTGCTCTTCACGCTGCCGATCCGGCCGCTGCAGGCGGTGCTCGGCAAGTACCTGGCGGCGCTCGGTCTCTACGGCCTCTTCCTGGCCTGCACGCTGCCGATCCCGCTCCTGCTGGAGTGGCTGGGCGACCCGGACCGCGGCGCGATCGTCGCGGGCTACCTCGGCCTGGTCCTGCTCGGGGCCCAGCTCCTGGCGCTCGGCAGCCTGTGCTCGGCCCTGGCGCGCGACCAGATCGTGGCCTTCGTGGCCTCCACGCTGCTCGGCTTCGCGCTGGTCCTGACGGGCGAGGAGCGCGTGGCGGCCGTGCTCGACGGGCTCTTCCCGGCCCTGGCCCTGGGCTCCTTCCTGCGCGAGCACCTGTCCGCGCTGCCGCCCTTCGGGGAGTTCGTGCGCGGCGTCGTGCGCCTCTCGGCCACGCTGTACTTCGCGCTCTTCGCGGCGCTGTTCCTGTGGGCCACCGCGCTGCACCTCGAGCGCGACCGGAGCTGAGCCGTGCGCGCACGTCCCGCGCTGGCGCTGTTCGTGCTCCTGGCCCTGGTGGCCACGGGCCTGGGGACGCGCGTCGCGCGCCGGCTGGAGCGCGGCGGCGCGGCCCGCCTCGAGCTCGGGCGCGTGCGGCCCACGGCCCTCTCGGAGCGCACCCTGGCGCGCTTCGCCGCGCTCGAGGAGCGCGTGCTCGTCACCTACTACGTCTCGCCCCCCGCGCGCATGCCGGCCGGGATGCGGCGCATGCAGGCGGACGTCACGGACCTCCTGGAGGCGCTGCGCGCGCGCTTTCCGGAGCGCTTCGACTTCCACGTGGTCGACCCCGAGGCGCGCCCCGATCTGGCCGGCTTCGCCGCGCGGCGACGCGTGGCGCCCTTCCGTGTGCGCAGCGTCACGCGCGACGCCTGGGACGAGCGCACGGTGTGGTCGACCCTGGCGCTGGCCTGCGGCTCGCGGCCCGAGGCGCTGCTGGCGGGGCTCGGCCCCGAGCACCTGCCGCACCTGCAGGAGCTGCTGGTCGGCTGGCTCGACCAGCTCGCCGCGCCGCGCGCCGCGCGCATCGCCCTGGCGGCGCCGGAGGGCTTCGAGGAGCTGGCGGACGAGCTCGCGCTGCGCGGTAGCCTGGAACGCGTCGACCTCGACGCGGGCGCGGCGCCCCCGCCGGCCGACGTGCTGCTGTGGCTGCGGCCGCGGCGCGTGACGGGCGACCAGCTGCGCGCGCTCGAGCACGCGCTGGAGGGCGGCACGAGCGTGATCGTCGCCGGCGGAACCTTCGACGTGCACGAGGAGGTGCGCGCCGAGGTCCCCTACGTGGCCTTCGCGCCGGGCGCGCCGGCCTTCGGGGAGCTGGCCGCGCACTTCGGCCTGCGCGCCGAGCGCGCGCTGGTGCTCGACACGCGCGCCGAGGAGCTCGAGTTCGGCCCTGACCCGGGCGCGGAGCGCGTGCTCGCGCCCCACTGGGTGCGCTGCATCGCGCCCCAGCAGGACTTCCACCGCTACCCGAGCCAGCCCAACGGGACGCTGCTCTTCCGCGCGGCCAGCCCGCTCCTGCCCGAGCCGGCACGCCTGGCGGAGCTCGGCTGGACGGCCGAGGTGCTGGGGACGAGCTCGGACGAGACCTGGCTGGCGAGCGAGCCGCCGCGCGCACCGATCGAGCTCGCCGAGCTGGTGCGCGTGCCGGAGGCGGCCGCCCCCAAGCAAGCGCTGATGGTCGCGCTGCGCCCGGACCACCCCTGGCACGGCGAGCTCGTCTTCCTG
>DASVAP010000281.1:0-3513 GCA_036376275.1 Planctomycetota bacterium
GTCTCGAACGGCGTCGCCATCGCGATGCTGTACGCCACCGGGTACGTGCTCGGCCGCCATGCCGGGCTCGCACCGGTGCGCACGGGGCTGGTGATGGTGGTCGTCGGTGGCGTGCTGGTGGGCGTGACGATCGCCCTGGGCGGCTGAGATGCGCTCGCACCTGGTGTACGCGTTGATGCTGCTCGCACCCGCGGCCGCGGCGCAGGATGTTCCGCCCGCGGCTGCGCTCCCCGCGGACGCGCTCCTGGAGCCCGAGGTCTGGGAGCTCTCCGCCAGCGTTTTCTACTCCGACCCGCCCGGCTCGGAGGACCGCCTGACGCCGATCGTCTACGCCGACCGCGGCGCGCTGCACCTCGAGCTGCGCTACAACTACGAGGACCTCGAGACGGCCGCGTTCTTCGCCGGCTGGACGCTCGAGTACGGCGACGAGCTCGCGCTGGCGCTCACGCCCATGCTCGGCGCCGTGGTGGGCGACACCGACGGGATCGCGCCCGCGCTGGAGCTCGACCTCGGCTGGCGGCGCATCTCATGGTATGGCGAGTCGGAGTACCTGTTCGACCTCGACGACAGCGACGACGACTTCTTCTACTCCTGGTCCACGCTGACCTACGGCCTCACCGACTGGCTCAGCGCGGGCCTCGCCTTCGAGCGCTCGAAGCTGGTCGACACCGACTGGTCCGTGCAGCGCGGCCTGGCCATCGAGATGGCGCGCGAGCACGTCGGGTTCTCGCTCTACGCCTACAACCTCGGCTCGGACGACTCCTACGCCGTCGTCGCCCTCGAGCTGGCGCCGTGAGCGGGGGTCCGTCCGCTCCGGGCCCGCTGAGCGGCTCGCGCCGCGACCCCGCGGGCCTCCTGGTCGCGGTGGGGGTACTGCACGCGCTGCTCTTCCTGGCCAGCTACGCGCTGATCGCCTCCGGGCCGGACCTGGCGGCCAGCGACGGGGAGCTGGCCGCCTTCTACGCCAGCCCCGGGCGCCGGCGCCTCGTGCTGGTCGGGCTCTACGTGATGCCCTTCGCGGGGATCGCCTTCCTGTGGTTCAGCATGGGCCTGCGCGGCTGGCTGCGGGCCGGTGCGCTGCGCGCGGCCGAGCTCGTGTGGGGCCTCTACCTCGCCAGCAGCGTCCTGTACGTGGCGCTCTTCTTCTGCGGCGCCGCGGCCACCTCGGTCGTGGCCCTGGCCAGCGAGCACGCGCGCGCAACGCCCGACCCGCTGCTCCTCCGCGAGTTCCCGCAGTTCGGCGGGACGCTCTTCCGCGTCTTCGCCATGCGCATGGCGGCGATGTTCGTGTTCACGACCTCGCGCCTGGGGCAGCTCGCGGGAGTCGTGCCGCGCTGGTACGGGCGCGTGGGCCTCGTCACCGGGCTCTTCCTGCTCGTGAGCACCTCGACCGGGCGCTGGATGGTGCTGGTCTTCCCGCTGTGGTTGCTCGGGCTGTGCGCGCACCTGTGGCGTCGCCGGCGCGCCGTTCCGGCTCCCTGAGCGTCAGGACACCTTGCGCGCGGGCTTCGCACCCGGGGCGAGCGGGCGGAAGGGCGTCACCTCGACGCGCCCGGCCACGAGCCGCAGGGCCGAGGCCTGGGGCACGGCGAGCCAGGCGTCGGCCAGCTTGCCGATCGGCTCGGACACGACCATGCGCGCCTGCGGGCCGAGGCGCTCGGCGGTCTCGGACGGAAGCCCGAGCGCCAGCAGGTCCTCGACCGCCTTGCTGTAGTAGAGCGTCGGGGCCTGGCCGTCGCTGGCGTAGCGCACGGCGTACAGCGTCTTCCCGTCCGAGAGCCCGAGCGTCATCCACAGCGACTCGGCCACGCCGGCCGCGCGCGCGTGCTGCTCGACGCAGCCCGCCATGCGCTCCAGGGCGCCCAGCGGATCGCGCTCGAGCCCGAAGGTGAGCGCCAGGTAGAAGAGCACCTCCGAGTCGGTCGTGCCGAGCACGTGCGAGAAGAGCTCGGGCGCGATCTCCATCAGGAGCGCACGGCGGATCTTCTCGATCTCGAAGACCTCGCCGTTGTGCACGAACAGCCAGTTGCCGAAGCGGAAGGGGTGGCAGTTCGTCTCCTGGACGGTCGCCAGCGAGGTGGCGCGCACGTGGGCCAGGAAGAGCGGCGACTCGATCTGGGCCGCGAGGTCGCGCAGGTTGAAGTCGTTCCAGGCCGGGCGGATGCTGCGGAAGAGGCCCGGGAACGGGCGCGCGCCATACCACCCGACGCCGAAGCCGTCGCCGTTGGTGGGCGTCTCGGCCGAGCGCGAGGACATGCTCTGGTCGATCAGCGAGTGCCTGGCCTTGAAGAGCAGGTCCTCGAGCAGGATCGGACGGCCGGAGTAGGCTTGCCAGCGGCACATGGGAGGCCTCGGGAGGAGGTGGGGCGGACCGGAGCGTCCAGGATATCCGCCGGCGAGCGCCCGGACCGATCCTCGCGTGCACGGCAGGACCGCGGGCCGGGTCCGCTCCCGTTGACCCTGTCCCGCGGGCACTGGATGCTGGCTGGCCGATGGCGGCCAGAGGACGAGCGCGGCGATACGACCTGGTCGTGATCGGCGGCGGGCCGGCCGGCCTCGCCGGCGCGATCGCCGGCGGGGTCCTCGGGAAGCGCGTGGTGCTGGTCGAGCGCGCCCGGCACCTGGGTGGGGCCCTGGTGAACACCGGCACGATCCCGAGCAAGACCCTGCGCGAGACGGCCCTGGCGCTCTCGGGCCTGCGCAGCCGCGAGCTGCACGGCGTCGACCTCTCGCTGCGCCGCGGCGCGCGCGTGGCCGACTTCCTCCACCACGAGCGCGCCGTGAAGCGTGCCGCGCGGGCCGACGTGGCCGGACGGCTCGCGCTGCTCGGGATCGAGCGCCTCCAGGGCCGCGCGCGCTTCATCGGGCCACACGAGCTCGAGCTCGCGCCGGCGCGTGGCGCGCCACGCCGGCTGCACGCGCGCCACGTGCTCATCGCGACCGGCAGCCGTCCGTCCTGGCCGGCCGAGTTCCCGCGCGGCCACCCGCGCGTGTGGGACTCCGACCGCATCCTCGAGCTCGAGCGCCTGCCGCGGCGCCTGGCGGTGATCGGGGCGGGTGTGATCGGGAGCGAGTACGCCTCGACCTTCCGGGCGCTGGGCGCGCGCGTGTTCCTGGTCGATGGGCGCGCGGAGCTCTTCCCGTTCCTCGACGACGAGCTCGCGCGCCGCCTGGAGGCCGCCATGCGCGCCCAGGGCGTCGAGTTCCGCTGGAACGAGCGCGTACGCGCCTGCAAGGCCCCGAAGCGCGGCCCGATCCGCCTGACGCTATCCTCCGGCGCGACCCTGGCCGTCGACGCGGTGCTGGTGGCCGCGGGCCGGCGCGCCGAGCTGGCCGAGCTCGGGCTGGACGCGGCCGGCCTGACGCCGAACGAGCGCGGGCTGCTCGACGTCGACGCGCGCTTCCGCACGGCCGTGCCGCACGTCCTTGCGGCCGGCGACGTGGTTGGCTTCCCCTCGCTGGCCTCCGCCAGCGCCGAGCAGGCGCGCGTGGCCGTTTGCGCGGCCTTCGGGG
>DASVAP010000284.1:0-4825 GCA_036376275.1 Planctomycetota bacterium
GCTCGGGCCGGAAGGCGAGCTTGCCGGACTTGACGGCCGCGATGGCCGGCACCGCCAGGGGGCGCATCTTCACGAACCACTGCTCGCTGACGAGCGGCTCGATCGGGCTCTTCGAGCGGTCGCTGATGGGCACGTTGTGCACGTAGGGCTCGCTCTTCTCGAGCAGCCCGCGCGCCTCCAGCTCCTGCACGATGCGCTTGCGGGCCTCCTCGCGCGAGAGGCCCTGGAACGGCCCCGCGTTCTCGTTCATGCGCCCGTTCTTCTCGAGCACGTTCACGATCGGGAGCCGGAAGCGCGCGCCGCGCTCGTAGTCGGCCGGGTCGTGCCCGGGCGTGATCTTGACCGCGCCGCTGCCGAAGCCGGCCTCGACCGTCTCGTCACCGACGATCGGGATCTCGCGCTCGACGAAGGGCAGCACGCAGGTCCTGCCGACCAGGGCCCGGTAGCGCTCGTCGGCCGGGTTCACGGCCACGCCCGTGTCCCCCACCAGCGTCTCGGGCCGCGTGGTCGCCACCGTCACGTGCCCGCCGCCGCCGGCCAGCGGGTAGCGGATGTGGTAGAGCGTGCCCTTGAGCTGGACCATCTCGACCTCGTCGTCCGAGACGGCCGTCTCCAGCACGCAGTCCCAGTTCACCAGGCGCGCGCCGCGGTAGACGAGGCCCTTCTCGAACAGGCGCACGAAGGCCTCGCGCACGGCGCGCGACATGTGCGGCTCGAGCGTGAAGCGCGTGCGCGACCAGTCGCAGGAGGAGCCCAGCGCGCGGAACTGCTCGAGGATCTTGCTGCCGTGCTCCTCCTTCCACTCCCAGATGCGCTTGACGAAGGCCTCGCGCCCGAGCTCCTGGCGCGTCCTCTTCTCCTCGGCGTAGAGCTTCTTCTCGACCACCGCCTGGGTCGCGATGCCGGCGTGGTCCGTGCCCGGCAGCCACAGCGCGTCGCGCCCGCGCATGCGCTGGTAGCGGATGACGATGTCCTGCAGCGTCCCGTTCAGGGCGTGCCCCATGTGCAGCACGCCCGTCACGTTCGGGGGCGGGATCATGATCACGAAGGGCTCGCCGCGCGGCTCGGCCGGCGGCGTGAAGGCGCCCGAGGCCAGCCAGGCCTGGGTGATCGCGCCCTCGTGGGCGTGCGGGTCGTAGCGCGGGTCGAGCTCCATCGGAGGGATCGAGAGGCGCCACACTTCAACGCCGTGCCGCGGAGCGGTCAAGGCGCGGACCGATATGATGCCTCCATGTCCTCGCTCCCCGCGCGCGCGCGGCGCATTGCGCTCCTGCTCGCACTGGGGCTGGCCGCGTGCGCGCCCGACGAGCCCGGCGAGGCTGCCGTGCCCGCTGCGGCGCCGGCTCCGGAGGCGGCGCCGCCAGTGCAGCGCGACATCCTGCTGCTGCTGGTCGACACGCTGCGGGCCGACCACCTGGGGCTCTATGGCTATCCGCGCGCGACCTCGCGGAACCTCGACGCCTTCGCCGAGGACGCGCTCGTGTTCGAGCAGGTGCTCGCGCCCGCGCCCTGGACCCTGCCCTCGGTCGGCTCGGTCATGACCGGGGTCCATCCCTCGGTGCACGGCCTGCGCGCCCACGAAGGCGAGGGGATGACCGGGTTGCGCCCGGCGCTCGCGACGCTGGCCGAGAGCCTGCGCGCGGCCGGTTACCGCACGGCGGCGGTGGTCACGAACCCCTGGCTCAAGGGCAAGACCCACGGCCTGCAGCGCGGCTTCGACGAGTACCGCGTCGTCACCGGGATGACGGCGCACGAGGTCCACGACGAGGCCACGCCGATCGTGCGTGCGAAGGACCCGCGCCCGCTGTTCCTGTACCTGCACTACATGGGGCCGCACGGCCCCTACCGGCGCCATCCCCAGCTCGGCCACGACGTGCTCGGGCCGCTGCCGGAGCGCTACGACCGCGTGCTGGGCGAGGCCGAGCTGGCCGCGCTGCCGCGGTACCTGAAGCTCGACGGCGCGCGCGAGCTCGGCGCCTACGTCGACCGCTACGATGGCGCCATCCATGCCTGGGACGAGGCCTTCGGGGCGTGGATGGAGCGCTTCGCCCGGCGCGCGCCGGAGGCGCAGCCGATCGTGTGCGTGATCGCCGACCACGGCGAGGAGTTCGTCGAGCACGGCGGCTGGAACCACGGCGAGACGCTCTACGCCGAGCAGCTCGAGGTGCCCTGGATCCTGCGCCTCCCGGGGCGGCCGCCGGGGCGCATCCGCGAGCCGGTCAGCCTGATCGACGTCGCGCCCACGCTGCTGGCGGCGGTGGGCGTGCCGATCCCCGCCACGATGACCGGCCTGGACGTGCTCGGCCGGCCGCTCGATGCGGGGCGGCCGCTGTTCGCCGAGAACGACGTGCGCATGGGTGGCGCGAGCGACCCGGCCCACCGGCAGAGCAGTGTGCGCATCGGCGCGCGCGAGCGCATCGAGCATCCCGGCGGCGCCGAGTGCTACGACCTGGCCCTCGATCCGCGCCAGGCGCACCCCGGCTGCGACGACGCGGCCTGGAACGAGGCCCTGGCGGCCGAGCTGCGCGCCTGGAGCGAGGCCAGCGCGCGCCTGGCGGAGAGCCTGGGCAGCGCACCGGCGGTCGAGCTGGAGCCCGGCGCGCGCGAGGAGCTGCGCGCCCTCGGCTACGCCGGCGACGACGAGTGAGGCCGGCGGCGCAGGCCGTACACGAGCAGCCCCAGCCACAGCAGCGCGGCGGCGAGCGAGGCCGCGCCGGCCAGGCGCAGGCCCGGCATGCGGAAGGAGAGCGTCAGCGCGTACTCCCCGGGCGGCACGCGCCAGGCACGCAGCGGCCAGGCCTGCGGGACCGGCTCGAGCGCCGCCCCCGTGTCCGCGCGGCGCGCGCTCCAGCCGGGGAAGGCCGGCTCGTTCTCGACCAGCAGCGCCGGCACGCTGGTGCTCACGGCGTAGCGCAGCTCGGCCGGCGCGAAGGACTCGCAGGCGACCTTGCCGAGGGCCGGATCGAGCGGTTGCTCGAGCGCCGCGTGCACCGGATCGAGCTCCGTCTCCTCGGCCAGCAGCAGCGGCGTGCTGGCGCGCTTGACGTGACGCGCCAGGGGGCGCCGCTGCATCAGGCGCGCGACGACCGCCAGGTGGTCGCTGGCCGCGTAGTCGTGGAACACGTAGGCACCGCGCCGGTAGCCGTCGAAGGTCTCCTGCTCGCTGCGGGCGGGACGCTCGACCCTCGCGCGGGACAGCTCGGCCTCCAGCTCCGCGCGCATGGCCTCGAAGTCGCCGAGCTGGCGCGCCTCGCGCCCGGGGACCTCCGGCGACCAGGGCCGCCGCACGGCCTGGTGCAGGCGCCGGCCGTCCGCCAGCACGACCACGAGCAGCGCCAGCGCCCCGTACCTCGCGCCGAGCCCGCGCCACGATCCGAACGCCAGCACGAGCACGCTCGCCGCCAGCACGAGCGCCAGCGCGCGCACTTGCTCGGGCGTCAGCCCCTTGGGCCCGAAGCGCGCGAAGCCGGCCCACAGGAAGGCGCCCAGGAGCAGGGCGCGCGGCAGCGTGTCCCACGCGCCGAGGCCGCGCTCCAGGGCGCTCCTGAGCCCGCACATGCCGAGCAGGATCGCCGGCACGGCCACCAGCGCGCGGTAGTCGGCGGCCGGGAAGCGCGAGAGCCCGAGCGGCGGCAGCAGCGCGATCGCCAGGCGGTGGACGGCTCCCGCCTGGATCAACGCGGCCGCGACCAGCAGGAGGACGATGCTGGCGAGCTCGGCCCGCAGGTCGCGGGCGCGCAGCAGGAACAGGCCCACCAGCACGGGCACGGTCACGAACAGGGAGCGCATCGACAGGTCGCCCTCCAGGAAGGGCGCGTCGTAGGGAAAGATCGCCGTGAAGGCGTGCCAGGGGCCGAGGCCCGTGCGCTCGAGGTCGCCGGCCTCGCTCGCGCGCAGGAGCTCGTCACGCAGGAGCCAAGCCGGCAGGAGGTGCACGAGCGCCAGGCCCACGCCGAGCTCGAGCCAGGCGCCGCGTACCAGCACGGGCCGCAGGTTCCCGCGCAGGAAGCGCGGGCGTGGATCGAAGTCGACGAGCTGGGCCGCCAGGTACAGCCCCCCGAGCAGGAGCGCCGCCGGCCCCTGGCCCGGATAGGCGCCGGTCAGGAACGCGAGCACGACCAGCGGCAGCAGCCGCGCGCGCAGCGGCCCGAGGCCGCGCTCGCCGGGCCCCAGCGTGAGCGCCGCCAGCAGCCAGGGCGTCCAGGCGAAGCCCCGCACGATGTCCGGGTGCTGCGCGTTCGAGAAGAAGCCGCCGAAGACCTGGAAGGCGGCCCCCGCCAGGGCCGCGTAGCGCCAGGCGAGCCCGCGCCGGCGCGCGAGCACGCTCATCCCGAACGCCCCGAGCAGGACGTGCAGGCACTGGAACACGACCGCGGCGTGCAGCGAGTAGGTCAGCCCGAGAGCCGGGAAGAACCACAGCGGCGGGTAGAAGAGCCCGCTCTGCACGTTCATCGCCAGCGGGTAGCCGACGCCCTGGAACGGGACCCAGGTCGGGAACGTCCCCGCGCCCACGGCCGTGGTCCAGAAGAAGGGCACGGCGTGGTAGGTCTTGGCGAAGTCCCAGGGGAACAGGACCTCGCCGCTGTAGTGTCCCGCGAGCATCCACGCGTTCTGCGCGGCGAGCAGGGCCAGCACGAGCCAGGGCGCCCAGCGCCCGCCGCGCGCGTCAGCGGCGTCGCC
Source organism: Planctomycetota bacterium (assembly GCA_036376275.1). Classification (GTDB taxonomy): domain Bacteria; phylum Planctomycetota; class UBA1135; order UBA1135; genus JABFRZ01. Next base: position 4,681 of record DASVAP010000284.1, read on the forward strand.
CACAGAGGCGCAGGAACTCGTCATGGTCGCGGATGTAGTCGGCCGGGTCGTAGGGCTCGGAGGCGAACACGAGCAGCGTCGCGTCGGGCGAGAAGCGGAACTGCGCCCCCCACACCATGGCCGGCAGGAACACGCCCAGGTTGGG
>DASVAP010000287.1:0-8402 GCA_036376275.1 Planctomycetota bacterium
CCCCCTGGGGCCCCGCCCTCGGCCGTGACCCGCTCGTCCGGCCCGCTGGCGCCCGTGCGATCGAGCTCTCGAAGGACGCCAGGCGGTCCGGTGCGCGCGCTTCGCGCGCTCGCGGGGCGTCCGGACCGCCTGGCGCCCTTCGAGAGCTCGACCGCACGGGCGCCAGCGGGCCGGACGAGCGGGTCACGGCCGAGGGCGGGGCCCCAGGGGGCGAGCCCTCCCGCTGAGCAAAGGCCCCGAAATCGCCCCTCACCCCGCCTCGCGCACTACTCCACGCGCGCCAGCACGACCGTGCGCAGGACCGCCAGGCGCGTCTCCGTCACGACGCGCCAGCCCGGCAGGCGGAACTCGAGCGTGGCCGGCTCGCGCTCGCCCTGGACCAGGCAGAAGCCCTGCGCGTCGCTGGTGGCGGCGAGGACGCCGTCCGCCAGCACCTCGACGCCGGCCAGCACCGGCGGGTCCTGCAAGCCCTGCTGCCCGGCCGGCGTGGTCGCGTCGCCCTCGGCGTCCTCGAACTGGAGGAGCTCGCACCAGCCGGGCTCGAGCACGACCTCGATCACCGGGCCGGCGCCGGCGAAGGAGCCGAGGGCCGCGCGGTGGCCGCCGGCGAACAGGACCCAGCCCTCGAAGCCCGGACGCAAGCGCACCTCGGCCGCGGGCTCCATGCGGAAGACCGCGCCGAGCGGGGTACGCTCGCGCGCCAGGTGGAGGCCCCAGGTGCGCCCGCGGCGCCCGAAGACGCCGAAGCCGAGCAGCGCCTCGCCGCTGGCGGCGCTGCGCGCGCGGAAGAGCGTCCCGGGGTCCAGCGCGCCCTGCACGCGCAGCTCGAGCGTGGCCGGCGGCTCGATCACGGCGCGCGCAGGTTCGTAGCGGCGTCCGTCGAAGGCGTGCACGGCGAGTTCGTGGGGCCGGCGCGGGATGCCCGGGAGCTGCAGCCGGTAGCGTCCGGCGCCCAGCGCCTCGGCGTCGAAGGTCCCGAAGCGCCGCACGCGCTCGTCCCCCTCCGTGCGCAGCTCGAGCCAGGCGTCGGGCCAGGGACCCGGCTCGGCGAGCACGAGCTCGACGAGCACGTCCGCGCCGTCGGGCTCGGCCAGCACGAGGTCGCCCAGCTCGTTGGGGCCGGCGCGCAGCGTGATCTCCTGGGCCGAGCGGCTCCAGGGCCCCTGCAGCAGCAGCCGGTACGGCCCCGCGCGCAGGCCCTCGAGCAGGAAGCGGCCGTCGCCGTCGGTGACGTCCTCGACGAAGGCCAGCTCGGCGCGCCGGCCGAGCAGGGCGACGGAGGCCTGCTCGAGCGGCTCCCCGCGGCGGTCGACCAGGCGCCCGCTGGCGGAGGTCGGGTAGGGCAGCGGCACGAGCCACTCCTCCCGCAGCTCGGGATCGAAGGGCGCCTCGTGGTCGATCAGCTCGCGCCCCTGCTCGTCCTTGACCAGCGCCAGGAGCCGCGTGCGCGGGAAGGCGACGCGGCCGGCGAAGCTGCCGTCGGGACGGGTGACGAGCTCCTCGTTCAGCGCGAGGTCGATCGTGCGCAGGCGCAGGCCCAGCACGGCCTCGATCGGATCGCCGGTGTCGTCCACGACCAGGCGCCCGCGCACGGGGCCGGTCGGGATCACCGGCGCGGCCTTGCGCGCTCCCGGCGCGCGCACCTGGCGCGCGTCGCCGGAGGCGCCGGAGGTGCCCGGCAGCTCCTCGACCGCGGGCGGCACGCTCAGCAGGGTCGCGGGCCGCGGCGACTCGGCCGGCGCGGGCGCGAGCACGGGACCGTCGCTGCGCGGAGCCGGCGTGCGCGCGATCCACAGCAGGCCCACCAGGGCCAGCGCGAGGACGGCGACGAGGGCGCGGCGCACGCCCAGCAGTATGCGTCCGGCGCGCGGCGGTTGCGCGGCCGCCCGTCAGGGGCGCGCGGCCCGCGCGCGCGCCGCGGCCAGGAAACCTTCCCAGTCGAAGGCCGGACCGGGATCGCGCTTGTCGGTCTGCAGGTGGAAGTGCCCCAGGACGCCCTGGAAGGCCGCCTCCTCCTCGTCCGACAGGGCGTCGCTGCGCACGCGGCCGGCGGCGTCGCGCGGGGCCTCGAGGGCGATGCGCGGGAAGACCTCGCTCAGGGTCGCGGCCAGGGCGGCCAGGGTCGCGTACTGCTGGGGCGTGAAGTCGGGCTGGAGGTCCGGCTGGCCGTGGATCGGGCCTGTGACGAGCTCGTCGCGCGCCGGGCCCAGGGCGAGCTGCGGGAGGCGCAGCCCGGCGCGCGCCGCGGGCGCCAGGGCGAGGCGCACGCCCGCCTCGGTCCACTCGTAGTGGCGCGCGAGGCGCGCGCGCTCCTCCACCGGGAAGGCCCCGACGTGGGCGATCTCGACCCCGATCGAGCGCGGGTTGGCGGCGCGCGCGTGCCAGGCCTGCTCGCGCAGGTCGAGCGTCTGGTAGAGCGTGCCGTCGAGGTCGAGCAGGAAGTGCACCGAGAGCTGGCGCTCGTCCTGCAGCACGCGGAAGCAGCTCTGGCTCGTGCCGCAGGCGTCGTAGTGCAGCACGAAGAGGTCGACCTGCTCGGCCAGGTGCGCGCGCGTCCAGCCGTCGCGCGCGGCGGCGGCGGCCAGCTCCGGCGTGCGGGCCTCGCGGCCCGGGCGGTAGCGCTTGCCGGCCGGGCCCTCGGCGGCGAAGCGTGGGCCCTCGGCGTGGGCGTCGTAGAAGGGCTCCATCGTCCACAGCACGACCGGCGCGTCGATCGGCACGCGCTCGCCCGCGACGACGAGCGCGTTCCCGGCCGGGAAGCGCGCCGCCGGGCCCGCGGGCACCGCGCGGCAGGCGCCGAGGAGCGCCGCGAGGAGCCCGCCGAGCGCCGCGCCGCGGCTCACAGCGGCCGGTGCTGCGTGCCCTTGCCGGGCGTCACGAACAGGATCTCGCCCGGCGTCTGCACCTTCAGGCGGTGCCAGATCCCGAAGGGCACCAGCGCGACCTCGCCGGCCGCCAGAGGCACGACGTGCTCGACGCGCCCGTCCTGCAGCACGAGCTCGAAGGCGCCCGACTGCGCGATCAGGAGCTCGTCCCCCGCCGGGTGCATCTCCCAGTGCGGCAGGTCCTCCTCGACGCGCCAGCCCATCAGGATGCGCCCGCTGGCGAGCTCGGGCCGCGCGCCAGGGTCCCGCCAGAACTCGGCCACGTCCACCGGCAGCACGGTGGCCGAGCCCAGATCCTTCAGGTGCACGTAGGTCGTGAGCGGCGAGAACGAGGCCCGCGCGTTGCGCAGGCGGAAGGCGGTGTTGTCCATCGAGGCGGGTGCAGGGGCCGCGCGGACTGTAGCGCGCGCGCCGGGCGCGGCAAGGCCGCCGGGCCGGCTACTCCGCCACGCTCCCGCCGCAGGAGCTGCCGGCGCCGGCCGTGCAGCCGAAGCAGTGGCGGCCGGTGACGATGCGCCGTCCGGCCAGGCGCGCCGGGTCGAAGTCGTGGATCGTGGCCGGGGCGCCGAAGCCGGTGCCGAGCTCGAGCATCTGGTTGAAGTCGCAGTCGAACAGGCGCCCGTCCCAGCCGACCGAGAGGGTCGTGCGGCACATCACGCCGGCGGCCGCGGCCGGGTTGAAGGCCGTCACCAGGCGCTGCAGGTAGGGCGCGAGGTTGCCGGACTCCACCAGCCACTCGAGGTAGCGGCTGATGGGCATGTTCGTGATCGTGTACAGCGCGTCGAACTCGATGCCCCACAGGCGCCGCATCTCGCGCTTCCACTCGAGCTCCAGCGCGCGCTGGCCGGGCGGCAGGAAGGCGCCCACCGGGTTCGTGACCAGCACCAGGCGCAGGCGCGGGTCGCGCCCGTAGCCGACCGCGTTCAGGCGCCGCAGGCCCTCCAGCGAGGCCTCGAACACGCCCGCGCCGCGCTGGCGATCGGTGCCGAACGGACGGTAGTGCGGCAGCGAGCACACGACCTCGACCTCGTGCTCGGCCAGGAAGGCCGGCAGGTCCTCGTAGCGCTTCGCCAGCAGGATCGTCAGGTTGCAGCGGTCCAGCACGCGCCGCCCGAGGCGCCGCGCCTCCGTGACGACGCGCCGGAAGACGCGCGACATCTCGGGCGCGCCGCCGGTGATGTCGACGGTCGGGATCGCGCTCGCCGCCAGGATGCGCAGGCAGGCCTCGGCCGTCTCGACGCTCATGTCCTCGACGCGATCGGGTCCAGCGTCGACGTGGCAGTGGGCGCAGGTCTGGTTGCACACGCGCCCGAGGTTGAGCTGCAGCACCTCGATGCCCGCCGCGGTGAGCGGATGGAGCCCGGCGCGCTCGAGATGCCGGTCGAAGTCGCCGCCCAGCGGATCGGCGAGCGGCACGGCCGCCACGGTCGCGCGCTGGCGCGCGGCGTCGGCCAGCGGCGCCTGGCGCCGCTGCAGCGTGGGCAGGACCTGGAGCGGGCGCGCCGGGCGCGCGGGCGAGGCGCTCTCCGGGGTCACATGCCCACCTTGCCGACCACGTTGCGCATCTGCACGCCGTGCACGAGGGCCGCGCCACCCTTGATGGCCGCGGCGACGTGCGCGACCTCGGTGAGCTGTTCCGGATCGCAGCCCCTCTCGAGCGTGTCGCGCGTGTAGGCGTCGATGCAGTAGGGACACTGCACGGCGAAGGCCACGCCCAGGGCGATCAGGCTCTTCTCGCGCGCCGTCAGCGCGCCCTCGGCGAAGACCGCCCCGTACCAGTCGAAGAACTTCTTGCCGAGCGCGGGCGCGTGCTCGGCGAGGTGGCCGAACTTCGCGAGGTCGGCGGGGTCGTAGTAGGTCTCCATGGGGGGCAGAGGATCGCGCCGGGGGCCGGCACGGGCAAGCTGGGCCCCGCGGTACGCACCGGGAGCGGCCTGTGGACCGCGGTTTCGCGCTTTCCGCGGGCGCCGGATTCCGCCGGCGGCGCGCGCAACCGGCCCCCGGCCGCGCCGGTCCGAGGGGCATGCACACCGTGCGAGTCCTGGGCATGTGTCTGGTCGGCACCGAGGCGGAGCTGGTCACGGTCGAGGCGCGCTTCGAGCCGCGCGAGCGGCAGCGCCTCGAGGTGGCCCTGAGCGGGCTGCCGGACGCCGTGATCCGCGAGTCGAAGGGGCGGCTGCTGGCCGCGCTGGAGGAGAACCGCCTGCACCTCCCGCAGGGGCGCCTGTTCCTGCACCTCTCGCCGGCCGGGATGCGCAAGGCGGGCGAGGGCCTCGACCTGCCGCTGGCGCTGGGCGCGGCGGCGGCCGTCGGACACCTGACGCCCGCGATGCTGACGCGCACGCTGTTCCTGGGCGAGCTCGGGATCGACGGCCGCCTGCACGCGGTCCCGGGCGGGCTCGCCGCGGCGCGCGCGGCGCAGGCGGCGGGCGTCCAGCGCGTGGTCGCGGCGGCGGCGACGGCCGAGGAGGCGGCCCACTGGCCCGGAGTGCGCGCCTTCGCGGCGCGCGACCTGGCCGAGGTCGTCGGCTGGGCGACGAGCGGGCAGGGGCTGGCGCCGGTCGTGCCGCGCGACGATGGGGCCGGGTCGGAGGGCGCGTCGAGCACGGCGGCGGCCGCGCTCGACGCGATCCGCGGCCAGGGCACGGCCAAGCGCGCCCTGACGGTGGCCGCCGCCGGCGCCCACGGGCTGCTCTTCGTCGGGCCGCCGGGCACCGGCAAGAGCCTGCTGGCGCGCGCGCTGCACGGGCTGCTCCCGCCGCCCTCCTTCGAGGAGCGCCTCGAGATCACGCGCGTGCTCTCGGCCGTCGGCCGCTGGCCCGGGACGCTCGCGCGCGAGCGGCCCTTCCGCGCGCCGCACCACACCGCCAGCCACGCGGGGCTCGTCGGCGGCGGCTCGCCGCCCGCGGCGGGCGAGATCACCCTGGCTCACGCCGGGCTCCTGTTCCTCGACGAGCTGCCGGAGTTCCGGCGCGAGACGCTGGAGGCCCTGCGCCAGCCGCTCGAGAGCGGCACGATCTCGCTCGCGCGCGCCGGGCGGCGCCTGGAGCTGCCGGCGCGCTTCCAGCTCGTGTGCGCGATGAACCCGTGCCCCTGCGGCTACCGCGGGCACGCCACGATCCCCTGCCGCTGTCCACCGGGCGAGATCTTCCGCTACCGCCAGCGCATCTCCGGCCCACTGCTCGACCGCGTCGAGCTGCGCCTCGAGCTGCGCGCGCCCGAGGTGCGCGCCCTGGCCGGCCCGCCGGAGCCCGGCGTGCGCGGCGCCGAGCTCGTGGCCCTGGCCCGCTCCGCGCGCGCGCGCGCCGTGGCGCGCCAGGGCAAGCCCAACGGGGTCCTCGACCCGGGCGAGCTCGACTCGCTCGTGCCGCTGGCCGAGCGCACCCTGGCGCTGCTCGAGCGCGCCGCGCAGACCTATGCGCTCTCCGCGCGCGGCGTGCAGTCCCTGCGTCGCGTCGCGCGCACCCTGGCGGACCTCGAGGCCGGTGAGCGCGTCGAGGAGCGGCACGTGAAGGAGGCGCTGGCGTTGCGGGGGCCGCTGCGGTGAGAGGCCGAGCAGGGCGGCCGCGGTCGAAGGCCGCGGCGTGCCGGGAGGCTCCCGGGAACGTCCGTGGCGCGCGCTCCTCGCGCGCCCCTCCTGGCTCGCGCGCAGGCTCCGAGCCCGGCGCGCAGCCCAGCGCGCCCTCATCCGCGCCGGCGCTCGTCGAGCCAGGCCGCCAGCATCGGTGCCGCCGCCTCGGCCGGCAGCGCGTCGAGCACGCGCACCCCGCTGCGCCGCAGCGTGCGCAGGCCGCGGGCGCGCTCGGCCGCCAGCTCCAGCGCCGCCGCGCGCAGCACGACGTCGCCGGCGCCGGGCTCGGCCGCCGTCCGCAGCGGCGGATCGTCGAGGGCCGCGAAGATCACGCGCTGGTGCCGCGCGGCCGAGGCCAGGGCCCGGCGCTGCTCCTCCAGCGAGAGCGGATCGGCCACGTCGGACACGACCAGCACGGTCGCGCGCCGGCGGTGGCGCACGGCCAGCTCGCGCAGCGCGCGCCCCAGGTCCCCCTCGCGCTCCGAGGGTTGCAGGTCGAAGAGCGCCCCCGCCAGGCGCGCCTGCACCTGCGCGCCCTTCCCCGGCGGCACGTAGGCCACCAGCCCGCGCTCGAAGGCCGCCGCGCCGACGCGATCGCCCTGGCGCAGGGCCACGGCGGCGAGCTGCAGCGTCGCGTCGAGGGCCCAGTCGAGCTTGGTCCACTCGGCCGTGGCGCCGGCGCCGTCCGTGGCGCGCATGCGGCGCCCGGCGTCGATCAGGAGCAGGAGCTCCTGCCCGCGCTCGACCTGGTAGGTGCGCACCATCGGCTTCGCGCGCCGCGCGGTCGCCTTCCAGTCGACGCGGCGCACCTCGTCGCCGCGCACGAACTCGCGCAGCGACTCGAACTCCGTCTGACCGCCGAAGCGCCGCAAGGTGCGCACGCCGAGGTCCTGCCAGCGCTCCGAGGCCGCGAGATGCAGCGTCTCCGAGAGCCCGAGGAGCGCCGGCTCGACCGCCAGGGCCAGCGCGCCGCGGAAGCGCGCCTGGCGCTCGATCCAGCCCTGCGGTCCGCGCACGCGCAGGCGCAGGTCGCCGAGCGCGAAGCGCCCGCGCCGTCCCGGCCGGTAGTGCCGCACCAGCACGGCCGCACCCGCGGCGTCGAAGCGGCCGCGCTCGCAGGCGCCGGGCGCGGCCGCGACCTCGCCCGCCAGGGCCTCGAAGGAAGAGGGCTGCTCCTCGTGCAGCTCGAAGGCGAGCCCGGCGCGCGCGCCCTCCAGCGCCAGCGTGCGCGCGAAGGGCTGGGCCAGGCGCACGCGCTCCGGTGCGCTGCGCCGCGGCACGATGCGCGCGGGATCGCCGGTGCGCACGAGATCGAGCACCACGAGGGCGACGAGCACGAGGTCGGCGGCCAGCACGCCCCAGCGCAGCAGCGGGACGAAGGCCGCGATTCCGGAGAGGAACAGCAACCCGGCCAGGGCCAGGACCAGCTTGCGCGTCGGGATCAGCGCCGAATCCTCACGAGCCGAGGATACGCCGGGGCTTGCGACGACGGTACGCGCCGGCGGGCGCGTGCAGGGCCACCCGCGAGCCCGCCCGCCCGATGCAACGTCCTTGAAGGGCCGGAAGCGGCGCAGATCATCCGCCACCTTGCCGGGCGGCGCTCGCCGCGCCCCCGCTGTCCCCCACCCTGGATCCGCACCGTGCGACTCCCCCTGCCGTGCCTCCTCGTCGGCCTCGCCGCGCCCGCCGCGGCCCAGGGCCTGGTCCCCGACGATCCCTACGACATCCCCGACGCCGAGCTCGCGCTCGAGCTCCAGCTGCGCGCCGGCGAGCACCTGCTCGAGTACGCCTGGGATCGCGCCGCCCCGGTGCCGTTCCTGCGCCCGGATCCGGTCGTGCGCGTGCCCTACGGCGAGCGCGGCCTGCGGCCCGACCAGCGCCTGTACCTGCCGGGGAACTCGAGCCTCGAGGGCGCCCTCGGGGGAGCCGCGACGCGCATGCTCGTG
>DASVAP010000297.1:0-10985 GCA_036376275.1 Planctomycetota bacterium
CTCTGGTTGCCTGGGGAGCGCGGGGGGGGGGGGACGCCTGTCTGAGGCGCGCGGAGCGCCGTCGGTTGGAGATTCCCCGCGGAAACCACCGGGGCGGACCCTCGGACGCGGGCCTCGTGCCGGGGACTCGGGTGCAGCCCGGTCCCGGTGCCAGGCCCGCCTACTCGCCGACCAGGAGGTCGATGCGCTCCCCGGGGGCCAGCGGGAACCGGGCGACGCCCTGCTCGTCGGGCTCGAGCGGTGCCGAATCGGCTCCGCGGACCAGGCGCAGCTTGCCCCGCGCGCGCAGGCGCACGGGGGCGGCCTCGCCCGCGAGGCGGCGCAGGGCGGCGCGTGTGAGCCGGCCTTCCTCCCAGGCCAGGGCCACCTCGAGCCCGCCGCGGGCGCGCAGGCCGCGCACCGAGCCGGTGGGCCAGGCGGGGGGCAGGGCCGGCAGGAGGTGCACGGTGTAGTCCTCGCCGGCGCGCTCGCGCTGGCTCTGCAGGAGCATCTCGGCGATGGCCGCGGTCGCGCCGAGGTTGCCGTCGATCTGGAAGGGCGGGTGGGCGCAGAAGAGGTTCGGGTAGGTGCCGCCGCGGTTCATGTCGAAGCCGAGCTCGGCGGTCGGGCGCAGGAGGTTGCGCAGCAGGGCGTGGGCCCGGTCGCCGTCGCCGAGGCGCGCCCAGAAGGCGATCTTCCAGGCCATCGACCAGCCGGTGCCGCCGTCGCCGCGGCGCTCGAGGGTCCGGCGCGCGGCGACGGCCAGCTCCGGGGTGCCGTGGGGCGAGATCTGCTCGCCCGGGTGCAGCGCGTAGAGGGGCGAGACGTGGCGGTGCTGCGGGTCGGCCTCCTCGTGGTCCTCGAGCCACTCCTGGAGCTGGCCGTGCTGGCCGACCTGGAAGGGCGCGAGCCTGGCGCGGGCCGCGTCGAGCTTGGCGGCGAGCTCCGCGTCGAGCCCGAGCGTGCGCGCGGCCTCGCTCGTGTTCGTGAACAGCTCGCGCACGAGCGCCTGGTCGATCGTGGGGCCCATGCAGGTCGTCGCCGTGCGCCCGTCGGCGAGGCGGAAGGCGTTCTCGGGCGAGTTCGAGACGCCCGTGACGAGCCAGCCGTGGCGCGGCTCCTCCACCAGGGTCGCCAGGTGGAACTCGGCCGCGCCGCGCAGCACGGGGTAGACACGCCGCAGGAGCTCGACGTCGCGATCGAAGGCGTAGCGCTCCCACAGGTGCTGAGTCAGCCAGGTCCCGCCGGTGTTGGTAGAGCCCCAGCTCGCGTGCTCCCCCGGCGCCGTGAAGCCCCACACGTTGGTGATCACGTGCGCGACCCAGCCCGGGGCGTCGTAGTAGGCGCGCGCCGTCTTGCCGCCGGGCGCGACCAGGCTCTCGACCAGGCGCGTCAGGGGCTCGTGGCACTCGGCCAGGTTCGTGACCTCGGCCGGCCAGTGGTTCATCTGCACGTTGATGTTGAGGTGATAGTCGCCGTTCCAGGGCGTCTGCAGCTCCTCGGCCCACAGGCCCTGCAGGTTCGGCGGCAGGCCGCCGGGGCGCGCGCTCGCGATCAGGAGGTAGCGACCGAACTGGAAGTAGAGTGCGGCGAGCTGCGGGTCGGGCTCGCCCCGCGCGAGGTCCGCCAGGCGCGTCGCCGTCGGCAGCGTGCGCGCCGGCCCGAGGTCGAGGGCCACGCGGTCGAAGAGCGCGCGGTGGTCGGCCACGTGCTCGGCCAGCAGCTCGTCGAAGGTGCGTCGCGCGGCCGCCCCCACGTCACGCCGCACGCGCGCGGCGAAGCCGGCCCCGTCCCAGGCGCCCGGGATCGGTCCGGAGTAGTCCGTGCCGGCCCCCAGGACGAGCAGCGCCTCCTCGGCGCCCTCGACGTGCAGCACGCCGTCCGCGCAGCGCGTCTCGCCGCCGCGCACGACCGCGCGCAGGCGCGCCTCGAAGGCCAGTCCGTCGCCGCCCTTGCCGTCCGCGAGGCGCCCCGCGAGCACCAGGTCGCCGCCATCGGAGCGCGAGGTCGCGCGCTCGGGGCGCGCCAGTCGCGCCGTGAAGGTGAGCGGCCCGGTCTGGTCGTTCGAGAGGCGCACGACCAGCACGCGCGCCGGATGGCTGGCGAAGACCTCGCGCACGTGCGGCACGCCGGCCACGTCGAAGCCCACGCGGACGAGCGCGTCCTGCAGGTACAGCGCGCGCCCGTACTCGACCGGCTCCTCCATCCCCGGGAACTCGAGCACCAGCTCGCCCAGCGTCTGGTAGCACCCGAAGGGCACGTCCTTGCCGTTCCCGTGCCCCGAGCCGGCCCCCGCGCAGGTGAAGTGCTCGTTCACGAGCGCCTCCGCCTCGACGTTCTTGCCCGCCCGCAGGAGCGCCAGGATCTCCGGCAGGGCCTCGTGCGCCCCGGGCCGGTCGGCGTCCTGCACCGAGCCCGACCACAGCGTGCTCTCGTTCAGCACGATGCGCTCGCGCGCCGTCCCGCCGAAGACCAGCGCCCCGAGCCGCCCGTTGCCGACCGGCGCGGCCTCGACGAAGTGCGCAGCCGGCGCGTCGCTCCACACGGCCCAGTCGAGCTCCTGGGCAACCGGAGTGCTCCCCAGGAGCAGCACGGCGGCGAGCATCGAGCTCATCCGAACAACCTGCGCTCCGGCAGGATGTAGTGCGGGTAGTCGCGCAGCGGCAGGAAGCTGTAGCGCTCGCGCGCCTGCAAGACGAACAGGACCGGCAGGGTCAGCATCGAGAGCAGGCCGACGAGCAGCACGCACAAGAGCACCGCCGCCGTCGTGGCCCAGGGCGGCACGGTGCCGGGCGAGAGCACGAGCGTCGCGCCCACGCCCACCAGACCCAGGAAGGCCAGCGCGATCAGCCCGGCGCCCAGGCACACCAGGCGCACGCCGACGATCTCGCCCTGCACCGAGATGGCCGAGAGCCCGTGGGTGACGAGCGAGACCCAGCTCATCTTCGAGCGGCCCGCCAGGCGCTTGGCACGCGGCAGCGGGATCTGCGCGACCGGGATGCGCGCGCGGAAGACGGCCGCCGGGTAGTGGTTCCAGATCTCCGACACGCCGACCAGGCGCTCGAGCGCGCCCCACGGCACGACGCTGAAGTTGCCGACCTCGACGCGCCGCCCGGTCAGCGCGCGGTGCAGCGCCTTGTAGACCTGGTAGCCGGCCCAGAAGCGCAGGCCCTCGCTACGCCGCGCGCGCTGCGCGAAGACCATGCATGCGTCGCCGTGGCGCGTGCTCTCCGCCAGCAGCTTCGGCACGTCCGCCGGGGCGTCCTCGCCGTCCGCGTCCATGACCACGACCGCGCGCCCCGTGCGTCGCGCGTAGAGGTACGTCAGCCCGATCGCGATCGCGCGCTGGTGCCCGAGGTTGCGCCGCAGCGGCAGGACGTCCACGCTCGCCAGCGACTTGGGCGTGAAGTCGAGCCCGGCCGGCGGCGCCTCGCCCGAGCCGTCGTCGACCAGCAGCACGTGCACCTCCTCGGCCTGCCCGAAGAGCACGAGATCGAGCAGCGCCAGCATGCGCTGGACGGCGGCCCAGTCGTCGTAGACCGGGATGCAGAAGTGGAGCGCGGCCACGGGAGCGCCTTGGTATCCGAAAACCGCCCGGGCGGCCAGTTGCTCGCGCGATCGGCCATGCGGCCGGCGCCCGCGCCGCGTTCCGCCCGCGGGGCGCGCATGCTAGGGTCACGCCGGATGGACGAGAGCGCGCTCCCGCTCGACCGCCGGCCCCCGCCGCTCCAACCCGCGTGAGCGAGGCCCGCGCCGTCCGCCGCGCTGCGGTCGAGGTCTTCCTCGTCTCGTTCGTGGTGCTGTTCCAGGAGCTGGCGCTGATCCGCTGGCTGCCGAGTCAGGTGCGGGTGCTGGCCTACTTCCCGAACGTGGTGCTGATGAGCGCGTTCCTGGGCCTGGGGGTCGGGTGCCTGCGCGCGCGGCGGCCGCTCGCGCCCTGGCTGTGGCCGGGGGCGATGGTGCTGCTGGTCGGCGCGGCGCTGGCGCTGTCGCGCGTGGCCTTCACGCAGGAGTCGGCCAGCGAGCACCTGTGGCTCCTGTACCTCGACCTCGACGATCCGCCGGTGGTCAACGACACGCGCCTGCCGATCCTGGCGGTGTTCGTGCTCTGCCTGCTGGCCTTCGTGCCGCTCGGGCAGTTCCTGGCGCAGCGCATCGCGGCCCTGACGGCGGTCGGGAAGACGCTCACGGGGTACTCGCTCGACCTGGCCGGGTCGCTGGCGGGCGTGGTGGGCTTCGCGGTGTTCTCCTACCTGTGGACGCCGCCGGTGGCGTGGTTCGCGGTGTTCCTGGGGGCCGGGGCGTGGCTGCTCGGGCGCGGCTCGGTGAGGCGGCTGGCGGCGCTGGGCGCGGTGGGTCTGGGCCTGACGGCGGTGGTGCTGGCCACGAGCCGCGACGCGACCTTCAGCCCGTACTACGAGATCTCGACGATGCGTTCCGAGCGTGGTTCGGCACCCTTCGTGCTGACCAACGGCTCGCTGCACCAGTACCCGGCGCCGGTCGCGGGGCCGAAGGACGCACCGGGCCTGACGCAGGCCGACCGGCTGATGCAGAAGGGCTATCCGCTGCCCTACAAGCAGCTCCGCAGGCCGCCGGGACGCGTGCTGGTGCTGGGCGCCGGCACGGGCAACGACGTGGCCACCGCGCTGGCGAACGGGGCCGAGAGCGTCGACGCGGTCGAGATCGACCCGGCCATCGTCGCGCTGGGGCGCGAGATCCACCCGAACCGCCCCTACGACGATCCGCGCGTGCGCGTGTTCGTCGACGACGCGCGCTCGTACCTCGAGAAGACGCCCACGCGCTACGACCTGGTCGTGTTCGGGACGCTCGACTCGATGACGCGCCTGTCGGCGCTCTCCAGCGTGCGCCTGGACAACTTCGTCTACACGCGCGAGTGCCTGGAGGCGGCGCGCAGCGTGCTGAGCGAGCGCGGCGGCGTGGCCATGTACTTCAGCGTCGGCCCGCGCTACATCGCCGACCGCCTGAGCCGCCTGCACCACGACGTCTTCGGGCGCATCCCGGCGAGCATCCCCGAGTACTACTCGATGTTCAACCTGATCCTCCTGAGCGGGCCGGCCTTCGAGCACCTGCGCCGCACCGAGGATCCGGCCGTGGTCGAGCCGTGGCTGGCGGCGACCGAGCCCTGTACCGACGACTGGCCCTTCCTGTACCTCGAGGGCCGGCGCTTCACGCCCTTCTACCTGCAGATGATCGCGGCCATCGCGACGATCGCGCTGGTGGCGGTGCTGGCGAGCTCGCGCGAGCTGCGCGCCGACGCCCGTCGTGGGCGCATCGACCTCGAGATGCTGGCGCTGGGCGCGGCCTTCCTCTTGCTCGAGACGAAGTCGGTGACCGAGATGAACCTGGCCTGGGGCGCCACCTGGCTGACCAGCGCGGTCGTGTTCGGCTCGATCCTCTCGATGCTGCTCCTGGCGACGCGCGTGGCGGACCGCTGGAGCGTGCCGCCGCGCGTGAGCCTGGTGCTGCTGGCCGTGACGCTGCTCGTCTCCTACGTCGCGCCGCTGCACGCGCTGCTCGGGCGCGCCTGGCCGGTGAAGCTCGCGCTCTCGGTGCTGGTGATCGGCGCGCCGATCTTCTTCGCCTCGACGCTCTTCGCGGCGCGCTTCAAGGCGCGCGTACGCACGGACGTGGCCCTGGGCTGGAACCTGCTCGGGGCCGTGCTCGGTGGCCTGCTCGAGTTCAGCTCGATGATCGTCGGCATCCGCGCCCTGTGCCTGATCGCGCTGGGGCTGTACCTCGTCAGCGCGCTCGTGCGGTCGCGAATCGAGCCAGCTCCGGCCTGAGCCGCCTCACCTCACAGCCGCCGGGCGAGCTCGCGCGCCACGAGCGCGTGCCCCTCGGCGTTCCAGTGGACGTCGCCGGGGATGAAGAAACGCTTGTAGACGCCGCGCGGCTTCTCGGCCGCGCCCTGGAAGACCGGGAAGAGGTCGAGGAAGCCCACGCCCTCGGCCGCGCAGAACTCGCGCCAGACGCGCGCCTGCAAGCTGTCGACGTCCTCCATCAGGATCTGCACGGGCGAGGGGTAGACGACGACGGTGACGTCGATGGAGCGCGCGCGGCACAGCTCGATGAGCGCGCGCATGTCGGCGCGCGCGAGCTCGAGGCCGCGGTTGCCCCAGGCCTCCATCAGCGGCGGCGCGATGGTCCACTCCCAGCGGCCCAGCTCCGCCTCCTTCTGCCCGCCCTCGACCTGGTAGGCGGCCAGGTCGCGGAAGTAGATCGAGTTGTCGGCCAGGCTGTCGACGTCGAGCGCGTTCGAGATCCCGCCCTCGCGCTGGCGCAGGATCGAGCTCACGGCGTGGAAGCCGAAGGAGCGCCGCAGCAGGAAGGCGCGCGCGGCGGTACGTGAGCGGTCGAGGCGCGTCGGGCGGCGTGGGACGAAGGACTGGTACAGGACCTCGTCCTGGATGTCGGAGATGTCGACGAACACGACGAGCTCCCCGAAGGAGAGGCCGACCTCCTCCAGCAGGTACTGGACCTTCAGGCGGTAGAGCAGCGGGCTGTAGCTGACCGCGCCCGCGTTGAGGAGCTCGATCCCGGGCCCGAGGATCTCGGCCAGGCGCGCCACGAAGGTCTCCTCCCACGGCACGCCGATGCCCTCGACGAAGGAGTCGCCGATCAGCAGCACGCGTCGCCCGGCCGGCTCGAGCGCGACCTCGCGCGGCGCGGCGTCGCGGAAGCCGAGCGAGTTCGTGTACATCGCGTACTCGCGCTCGCCCCAGCGCGTGGTCGTGCTGACGTCCGGCAGGAAGCCGTGGTGGTAGAACGGGTGCAGCGCGCGGAAGGTGCCGGCGCTCGGGCGGATCAGGAGCGCTCCCAGCGCGAGGTCGACGGCCAGCGCGAGGAGCAGCGCGAGCCCCAGGGCCGCGACGCGCGGGTGCCGGCGCAGCCAGCCGGGCGCGCTCATCGCTCGCGCGCCGGGTTGCGCAGGCGGAACAGGCGCCAGGTCTCGGCCGGCGAGTCGAGCTCGTCGAAGGCGAGGTCGGTGGCCAGCGTCCGCGCCAGGGTCTCCTCGCCCGGCCGGCGCGGCACGCGCCGCACCAGGACGAAGCGCGCGCCGGGGAAGTGCTTCGCCAGGGCCTTGGCCGGCTCCTTCACCTCGCCCTCGTAGAGCAGGTAGTAGGCGCGGAAGCGCTGCGGGTCGGTGCGGTGCAGGAACTCGACGTTGAAGCCGGCCACGTAGCGGTTGTGGCGGTCGAACAGGAACAGGCCGCAGAAGTCGTCCCAGGCCGAGAGCACGAGCTCGCCCGGCTCGCTGGAGCGCGTCAGGAACTCGCCCATCGCGCGGTACTCGGCCGGCACCGGGAAGCCGCTGCTCTGCGCGTGGCGCTCGCGCACGCTCCAGGCCGCGCTGGCGCAGCCGAGCGCGAGCGCCAGCGCGACGAGCCAGCGCGGCACGACCAGCTCGCGCCCGAGCAGCGGCAGGAACAGGGCCGAGAGCAGCAGGAACAGGAACAGCATCTTGGCGCCGCCGAAGAGGCCGCCGGCGAAGAGTCCCAGCGCCACCGTCGCCCCGGCCGCGGCCCCGACCGGCGCGCGCTCGCCGCGCGCGAGGTGCAGCACGAGGAACGCCAGCCACGCGGCCAGCGGCGCGCCCGCGATCGAGGCGATGCGCTTGCCCTCGAGCTGCATCCACTCGCCCCCGCGGATCGCCTCGATCTCCGGGACCGTGCGCAGGAAGACCGAACCGAGCTCGCGCGCGGTGTGCTCCCAGTGCCCGGGCCAGAAGGGGTTGAGCACCATCCCGCACAGGATCCCGCCCAGCGTCGCGCCGACCAGGCCGAGCGGCCAGCGTCGCTCCCACAGCCCGAGCGCGACGACCAGCACGAGCGCCATCGGCACGAGGATCGTCGCGCCGACGTACACGTACACGCTCAGCCAGGCCAGCAGGAACGTGCGCCGCACCGAGCGCGACCACAGCGCGTCCGCAAACCACGGCAGCAGCACGTAGAAGGTGCTGCCGCCCTTGAGGCTCGTCAGGTAGGCGACCGAGTAGCTCGAGGCGCACAGGCCGAGCACGGTCCAGGCCGCGGCCCAGCGCACGCCCCACCTGCGCAGCACCAGCCACAGCGAGAGCGCGAGGGCCGTCCCGAGCAGGAAGGTCCCGGCCAGGACCGCCGTGCCGGGCTCCAGCAGGGCCGCCAGCGGCGCCAGCAGGAGGTGCTGGCCGAGGTAGACGTTCGGGAAGCCCTCCGCCAGGGCCGTGAAGGGCAGCCACGGGAAGCTGCCGATCCAGCCTTCGGTCGCGTAGAGCCGCGCACAGCCAATGTGGAAGCCTGCATCGGGATCGGGGCTGTACCCCGGCGCGAAGACGATCCAGGCGAGCGCTGCCGGCACGAGCGCCAGCACCAGGAGCTCGAGCGCGAGCGGCGTGCGCCGCGCGGTGTCGCTCACGCCGCGCCTCCCGGCGCGACCAGCGTCTTGACGTTGACGAACTCGCGCAGCCCGAAGCTCCCGAGCTCGCGCCCGTAGCCGGAGTCCCGCAGGCCCCCGAAGGGCAGGCGCGGATCGGAGCGCACGAAGTCGTTGACGAACACGCTGCCGGCCGGGAGCGCCTCGCGCGCGAGCCGCAGGCCGCGCGCGACGTCGCGCGTGAACACGGCCGCTCCGAGGGCGAAGGGCGAGTCGCTGGCGAGCTCCAGCGCGTGGGCCTCGTCGCGCGCCGCCAGGATCGCCGCCGCGGGCCCGAACAGCTCCTCGGCGTGGGCCGGCTGTCCCGGGGCGACGTCGGTCAGCACCGTCGGCGGGTAGAAGAAGCCCGCGCCGCGCGGGAGCTCGCCGCCGAGGAGGCAGCGCGCCCCGCCGGCCACGCTGCGCTCGACCTGGGCGTGCAGCTCCGCGCGCAGGTCCGCGCGCGCCTGCGGGCCGAGGTCGACCGCCCCGCGCGGGTCGCCCATCGTCTTCGCGCGCATCTCGGCCAGCACGCGCTCGGTGAACTCGGCGCGCACCGGCTCGACCACGACGAAGCGCTTGGCCGCGATGCACGACTGGCCGCCGTTCAGGAGACGCGAGGCGACGCAGGTGCGGGCCGCCAGCTCGAGGTCGGCGTCCGCCAGCACGAGGTAGGGATCGCTGCCGCCCAGCTCCAGCACGCACTTCTTGAGCGCCGAGCCGGCGACCTCGGCCACGGCGCGCCCGGCGCGCGTCGAGCCCGTGAGCGTGACCGCCGCCACGCGCCGGTCGCGGATCAGGGGCGCGACGCGCGCGACGCCCACGGCCAGGTTCGTGAAGACGCCGCGCGGCGCGCCGGCGGCCGCGAACAGCTCCTCGAGGGCCACGGCGCAGCCCTGCACGTTCTCGGCGTGCTTCAGCAAGAGCCCGTTGCCCGCCACCAGGATCGGCGCAGCGCAGCGCACGACCTGCCACAGCGGGAAGTTCCAGGGCATGATCGCCAGCACGAGGCCGAGCGGACGGAACGCGACGCGCTCGTGCGCGGGCGTCGGGCCGGGGAGCGGCACCTCGTCGGCCAGCATCGCGCTGCCCTCGCGCGCGTAGAACTCGCAGGCGCTGGCGCACTTCTCGGCCTCGGCCCGGCCCTGGGCCACGGGCTTGCCCATCTCCTCGGCCATGAGCAGCGCCAGGGATCCGGCCCGCGCGCGCAGGAGCGCTGCCGCACGCGAGAGGACCTGGGCACGCTCCGTCACGGGCACGGCCTCCCAGCGGCGCTGCGCGGCCGCCGCCGTCGCGAGGCGCGCCTCGAGCGCGTCGGGCGCGAGCTCCTCCCAGCGCCGCACCCGCTCGCCGCTCGTCGGATCGACGCTCTCGAGCGCCCGCGCCATCTACACGGAGACCTCGTAGTCGTCGGCGAGGTCGATCGGGTACTGCGGCCCGCCGGGCCCGCCCACGCGCCCGGCCCAGGGGTCCGGCTCGACCGGCAGCGGCACGAGCTGCTTCGAGACCTGCGCCGCGGCGTGGTAGCGCGCGCCGCGCACGATCCCGCGCGCCAGCAGGGCCACCTGGCCGAGCAGGAAGACCACGACCAGCGTCCAGGCCCCCGAGTCCGGCCCGAAGCCGTCGGAGAGCGCGCGCGAGACCCGTCCGAGCACGAGCACGGCCGCCAGCTCCACCGCGAAGAGCAGCAGCATCGGCCGCAGCGTGCGCACGGGGTGCAGGAGCACCAGCCCGAGCGTGCACAGGCCGGCCCACACCGCCGAGCGCGCGTCGAGCAGCGCGATGCGCGCGCGCGCGAGGTCGCCCCAGGCGAACAGCAGCGCCACGCCGGCCGCGTAGCCGCCGTGCTGGAGCCAGGTCACGTAGAGCGCGCTCTGGCCCGACACCAGCACCTCGAGGTCGCCGTCCTTCGCGCCGAGGAACAGCCGCAGCGCCGTCTTCCACGGCCAGCCGTGGAACAGCCACGTCAGGAGCGCCAGCAGCACCAGCCCGCACAGGGCCACGCGCGTGAAACGCCAGAAGTAGCGCGCGCCGCCCCACAGGAAGCGCCGCAGCGAGTGTCCCTGGGTGCGCTCGAAGAAGACCTGCAACCAGCCGCCGCCCGCGAACACGCCGAACAGCGCCACGACCAGCGTCAGCGCCGCCGCGACCGCCGCCGTGCCGCCGCGCAGGAGCTCCAGCGCCGCGCGCTGGTCGACGCGGAAGGTCTCGTCGAGCGCCCGGCGCAGGCTGCCGGGCTCGTAGCGGTGCGCCAGCGTCTCGGCCGCGAAGCCGTGCCACGGCACGGCCAGCGCAGCGGCCAGCACCAGCGGCACCAGCCAGCACACCAGCCACACCGGCACGCGCGCCAGCGCGATGCGCAGCGCGCTCCAGGCGACCGGCGGGCGCGGGCCGGTCAGGTCGTCGTCGAGCAGGGGGTTCATGCCGCTCGACTCAGCCTCCCAGCCCCTGCAAGAAGTGCAGCGTGTGCTGGTACTGCGCCAGCACGCGCTCGACCCAGCGCCAGGGCGCGAGCGCGTCCGTCGCGTCGTACCACTGGTTGTCCGACAGGTCGAGGTCGATCCAGTAGCCGCGCGCCGGGTCGAGCTGCACCG
>DASVAP010000308.1:0-3423 GCA_036376275.1 Planctomycetota bacterium
CCCCCCTCTTCACCTTCCTCCGTGTCTCTTCCTCCTCCTCCGTCCTCCGCGCCCTCCGCGTCCTCCCTCCGCGTCTCCGCGTCCCTCTTCCTCAGCCCCCCTGCCCGGCGCGCACGACGCGCACCGTGTCGCGCGCGATCAGGAGTTCCTCGTCGGTCGGCACGACCCAGGCGGCGAGGCGCGAGCCGTCGCGCGTGATGGGTCCCGCGCGCCCGCCGACCAGGGCGGCGTTGCGCGCCTCGTCGAGCTCGAGCCCCAGCCACTCGAGGCCGGCGCAGATGCGCGCGCGCACGCTCGGCGCGTTCTCGCCGATGCCGCCGGCGAAGACCACCGCCTCGGCCCCGCCCAGCTCGGCCAGATAGGCGCCGACGTACTTCTTCACGCGCTGGCAGAAGAGCTCGATCGCGAGGTGCGCGCGCCGGTCCTGGTGCTCGGCCTCCTCGGCCAGGAGGTCGCGCATGTCGGCCGTCAGCCCCGAGACCCCCAGCAGCCCGGACTGGCGGTTCAGGACCGCCAGCACCTCGTGCGGCGAGAGCCCCTCCTTGGCGCACAGGAACTCGAGCACCGAGGGGTCGACGTCGCCCGAGCGCGTGCCCATCAGGAGGCCCTCCAGCGGCGTGAAGCCCATCGAGGTGTCGAGCGAGCGCCCGCCGCGCACGGCGCAGGCCGAGCAGCCGTTGCCGAGGTGCAGCGTGACGAGGTTCGCGCGCTCCTCGGGGATCCCGCAGAGGCGCGCGTAGCGGTAGGTCACGTAGCGGTGCGAGGTGCCGTGGAAGCCGTAGCGGCGCAGCTTGAAGCGCCGGTAGTAGGAGTAGGGGATGCCGTAGAGGTAGGCCACCTCCGGCAGGCTCGCGTGGAAGGCGGTGTCGAACACGGCCACGTCCGGCACGCCCTCGCCCAGCAGCGCGCGCGCGGCGCGGATGCCCTTCAGGTTGGCGGGGTTGTGCAGCGGGGCGAGCTCGATGCACTCCTCGATCGCCGCCAGGACCGCCGCGTCGATGCGCACCGAGGCCGAGAAGTGCTCGCCGCCGTGCACGACGCGGTGGCCGACGGCGTGGACGTCCGAGACGGAGCGCACGGAATCGATGCCGGACTCGGCCGAGACCACCCAGTGCAGGATCCAGTCCACCGCCGCGCGGTGGTCGCGCAGCGGCGCGTCCTCGATCTGCTTCGGCCCGTCCCCGGCCTGGAGCGTGATCAGCGCGTGCCCGCCGACGCGCTCGATCCGTCCGGAGGCCAGGCGCCGGTCGCCGTCGCGCTCGATCGCCGCGAGGTCGGTGTCGATGACCTGGAAGCGCACGCTCGAGGAGCCGCAGTTCAGGACCAGTACGTTCATGGGCGCAGGGTGGGGCGGGCGGGCCCGGGCGCATCCTACGGAGCGCTCCGCGTTCTCGCGCACCCTGGCCGGTGGCATAATCCCGGCCCCATGCCGCCTTCGAAGCTGCTCCGTCGCCTCCCCGCCCTCGCCCTGCTCGCCCTGGCGAGCTGCTCGTCCACCCAGCTCGCCGAGGCCTGGCTCGACCCCGACCTGAAGGAGATGCCGCAGGCCCAGAAGGTCTTCGTCGCCTACCTGGGCGAGGATCCCTCGGTGCAGCGCGTGGCCGAGGACGCCATGGCGGCCCACGTGCCGGCGGCCGAGGTCGGGCGCTGCTACCAGCTCTTCCCCGACTCGCGCGAGCACGACCCGCAGAAGATCAAGGGCAAGCTGCGCGAGATGGGCTACGAGCTGGCCGTCGTCATGCGCGTGGCACGCGTCGAGGAGGAGGTCTCCTGGACCGGCAGCACCTATCCCGTGCACTACCGCACCTTCGGCAGCTACTGGGCCTACGACTCCGGCACGATGCGCACCGACGAGATCGTGCACGTCGAGACGAACCTGTACTCGCTGACCGAGGACAAGCTGCTCTACGCGGCCCGCAGCGAGACCTACAACCCGAGCTCGGCCGCCCACCTGGTGGACGACATCGCCGAGGCGGTCGGCGACGACCTGGACTCCAAAGGCATCCTGCGCCCGGCCCGGTCGGCCCGGCGCTGACCCCATCCCCCGACCATGCAGCACCTGCTCGTGCCCCTCACCGCCCTCCTGATCACCGCCAGCGCCGCCCCCGCGGCCTCGCAGGCCACGCCCACGCCGCCGAGAAGCCTGGAGGAGTACTCGATCCCGTCGCGCACCGCGCCGCGCTGGAACGTGGGCCAGCCGCTGATGCAGGGCTTCTTCGGCGCCTCGGAGTTCGAGCGCGTCGAGGTCGACACGGACGGCCCGGGCGAGGTCGACGGCGACCGCGGCGAGCTGGACACCCTGCCCGTGATCGGCGGGGGCGCCCAGTGGAAGCTCGGCGGCGAACGCCTCGACTACGGGCTCGAGGGCCTGATGAGCTTCTCCTGGCGAGGCGACGCCGAGGCCTTCGTGGTCGGCGGGGGCGGCGCGGCCGTCGCGGTGGACGTGGACGTGCTGCTGTTCGAGCTCTTCGGCGGCCCCTTCGCCAGCGTCTTCCTGGGCGAGAAGGCGCGCCTCTACGGCGCAGCCGGTCCGGTGATGCAGTGGGCCGACTACTCGCAGTCCGGCAACGGGCTGGGGGACGACGGCTCGGGTTTCGGCGTGGGCTGGTACGCGCGCACGGGCGTCGAGCTCGCCCTGCCCTCGCGCACCTGGCTCGGCTTCGGCGTGCGCTGGTCGGACTCGACCATCGACCTGGGTGGGAACCTCGGCGACCTGGACATCGAGGGGCTGCAGGCGGTGCTGACCGTGTCGCGCGGGATCTGACGGCTCGCGCGGCCATCCACTGCTCTCGTTCGTTCTTCCGCTACTCCGCGTCTCCGCGCTCCCCTCCTTCTTCGGGTCGGAATCGGAGGAGCGCGGAGACGCGGAGGGAAGACGCGGAGGACGCGGAGGAAGAAGTGAGGAGGAAGAGCAGCTGTCCCGCTCAGCGGCGGGCCGGCATGCGACGCAGGACGAGCACCACGACGAAGATCCCACCCAGGGCGAGCCCGACGAGCTGCAGCGCACGGGTCCAGGCGTGATCCACGGCGCGCTCGGCGCGCCCGGCCGCCTCGTCGAGCACGCGCTGCACCTCGGGCAGGCTGCGGTCGAGGGTCGCGATCGTCTGCTCGAGCTCGCCCGCGGCGACGCCGATGCGCTCCGCCGCCAGGCCATACTCGGCGATGTCGAAGGGCTTGCCAGCCGGCTCCTCGGCGGTGGCCGGAGCCGCGGCAGTAGCGGGCGGCTGTCCGGCCTCCTCCACGGGGTCGTCGAAGCGTCCGACGAAGGCGTCCAGGGCTGTCAGCGTCCCGGTCAGCGAGTCGGCCATCGCGCGCCCGGACTCGGCCGTCCCGCGCGTCTCGCCCAGCAGTTCCACCAGCGGTGCGCGCGCCGACTCCAGGTCGGCCACCAGTCCCTCGCGCTGGGCCGTGAGCTCGGCCGAG
>DASVAP010000315.1:0-16948 GCA_036376275.1 Planctomycetota bacterium
CCCCCCCCAACTTCCCCTCTTCCTCAGGGCAGATACCGCGGCAACCTCTCCGTCAGCGCCCGCGCCATCCACAGCGGTAGCCGCGACCAGGCCGCGCGCAGCACGCCCGTCCTCGGGTTCGAGGGCGTGAAGCTCGGCAGCTTCTTGCGCCGCACGAAGTGGTACCCGTAGTGCAGCGGCGTGGGCTCGAAGCCCTGGTGGCGCTTGAACTCGAAGGCCCCCGAGTCGGCCCGGCTGCGGCAGAAGTCGAAGCGCTCGAAGCCGCGCTCGACGGCCCACTCCTGCAGGGCCATGTACATGAAGTTGCTGGCCGAGACCGCGCGGTCGGCGCCCGGCTCGGTGCCGGCATAGTAGGCGATCAGCGTCTTCCCGAAGGCGAACGACATCACCGCCGCCCGGGGCCGCGTTCCCTGGCGCACCAGGTGCACCCAGGTCGAGCGCTCGAACAGCTCGAGCAGCGCCTGGAAGTGCGCGCGCGGCAGCCCGGGCGAGCCGAGCTCGTGCTTGTTCAGCAGGAACATGCGCCGCAGGTCGTCGAGGTACCAGTGACCCGAGGCCAGCTCGAGCCCGTGCTTCTCGCGCGCCTTGCGCGCCTCGGCGCGGGCCTTCTTGGGCATGCGCGCCAGCACGTCGGCCGGGTCGGCGGGCAGATCGCGCACGAAGGTGCTGTAGAGCGTGTTCGGCACGAGCCCGAGCCCGGCGTCCTCGATGCAGCGCAGCTCGAGGTAGGCCACGCGCAGCTCCTCGGCCAGCTCGCGCGCGCGCCCGACCAGGCGCGCCTCGACGGCCGCGTCGTCTCCCAGCGGGCCGCCGTAGGTCGCGTAGGGCATCGAGACCAGGCGCGCGCGCAGGAAGGGCGCGCGGCACAGCATGAGCGGCAGCACGCCCACGAGGCGCTCGCCCTCGAAGGCCAGGAGCTCGAGCGGCTCGTGGCCGTGGACGCGCTCGACCATGCGCCGCCAGCCCGAGAGGTGGAAGAAGGTCCCGCGCGGGTGGGCGCGCACGTAGGCGTCGCGCTGCGGGTCGTCGCCGGCCAGGCCCGCGCGCACGAGCGGCGCGGGCGGCGTTCCGAGGCCGGCCGCGCTCACGCCTCGGCGTCCGGCTCGTCGGCCGCCCCGGCCGACTCGTGGATGCGCTCGATGCGGTACTCCTTCAGGTTGCGGGCCTGGCTGTAGATGATGATCTCCCCCACCAGGCCGAAGCCCAGGACCTGCACGCCGAGCACGATCAGGAGCACGCCCAGGAGCAGGAGCGGTCGCCCCGAGATGCCCTGCTCGAACCAGATCTTCTGCACCGTCATGTAGGCGCAGATGCCCACGCCGATCAGGCTGAAGAGCCCACCGATCGTGCCGAAGAAGCGCAGCGGCTTGAGCGTGAACTTGGTCAGGAACGTGACCGCCAGGATGTCCAGGAAGCGGCGCGTGTAGACGCCCAGCCCGAACACGCCGGTGCCGCCCCACTCCTTGAGGTGGCGCACCTTGACCTCGACCACGCGGTAGCCCTGGCGGTAGGCGATCACCGGCAGGTAGCGGTACATGTCGCCGTAGACGGCCACGTCCTCCAGCACCTCGCGCCGGATCGCGCGGAAGTAGCAGTTCAGGTCGTGGAACTCCATGCGCACGATGTGGCGCAGCACGAGGTTGAAGGCCCACGACTGCAGCCGGTTCAGCCACGGGTCGACGCGCGGGCTGCGCCAGGGGGTCACGAAGTCGGCGCCCTCGTCGAGGGCCGCCAGCATCGCCCGCAGCTCGACCGGGTCGACCTGCACGTACTGCGGCGAGGTCACGAGATAGCGCCCGCGCGCGCGCTCGACCGCGGCCGACAGGCACACCGACTCGCCGAACGGGTTCTTGAAGCTGATCGAGCGCACGCGGTTCGGGTAGTCGCGCCGCAGGCGCTGGGCCTCCTCCCAGGCGCGCCCGGTGACGCCGTCGAAGACGAAGATCACCTCCCAGGTGCGGCGCTCGTGCAGCAGCTCGGCCCCCAGGGCCTCGACCACCTCGCGCACCTCGGCCGCCGCGCTGGTGACGGGCACGACCACGGTCACGTCCAGCTCGAGCTCGGGCCACAGCCCGGTCTCCTCCAGGGCCGGCGGCACGGGCGCGCTCGTGCCCAGCGGGTCCTCGCGCAGGGTGCTCATCCGTGCAGCTCGGAGAGGATGCGGTCGAGCGTGCTGCGCCGGTGCATGCCGCTGACCTTGACGGCCAGCTCGCCCAGGAGCCCCAGGAGCGCGAAGTACACCACGGCGCTGCAGAGGATGCAGAGGATCGTGACCACGGCCATCTCCCACTCGCCGAAGCTGGCCAGCCAGCCGTCCGTGGCACCGCTCCCCGGGTGCAGCGAGATCAGCGCGAAGGTCGCGAAGACGAGCCCTGCCACCAGGGTCAGGAGCGCCATCATCCCGAAGTACTGGATCGGGCGCTGCGAGAACTGCGTCACGAACTTGATCGCCGTCAGGTCGAGCACGACGCGCAGCGCGCGCCCGATGCCGTACTTGCTGTGCCCGAAGCGGCGCGGGCGGTGGTTGACGACCAGCTCGCTGATGCGCGCCCCGCTGCCGGCCGAGAGCACCGGCAGGAAGCGGTGCTGCTCGGCGTAGATCACCATGCTCTTGACCAGCTCGCTCTTGAAGGCCTTGAGGGTGCAGCCGGTGTCGTGGATGCCGACCCCCGTGACCCAGGCGATGACGCGGTTGGCGACCAGCGAGGGCAGGCGCCGCAGGATGAAGCCGTCGAAGCGCTTCTTGCGCCAGCCGGCGACGATGTCGTAGCCGCGCGCCAGCTCGGCCAGCATCGCCGGGATGTCGGCCGGGTCGTTCTGCAGGTCGCCGTCGAGGGTCACGATCACGCGCCCGCGCGCCACGTCGAAGCCGGCCGCCAGGGCCGCGGTCTGCCCGTAGTTGCGCCGGAAGCGCACGACGCACACGCGCGGATCGCGCTCGTGCAGCTCGAGCAGGCGCGCCAGGCTGCCGTCGGTCGAGCGGTCGTCGACGAAGATGATCTCGGCGCTCCGGCCCTGGGGCCCCAGGCGCTCCAGGGCCTGCGCGATCTCGGCGTGGAGGATGGGCAGGTTCTCCTCCTCGTTGAAGACGGGCACGACGATCGAGAGGGCGAGCGGCGAGGACATGGGCGAGGGGGGCGGACCCGCTACGGTAGATTCTGCCCCTCCGGGGGGACGCACCGGAAGCGCGTGCCCTTGTGGGCCCCGCCCAGCGGGCTACGATGGCCGCGCACCCGCGTCGACGACAACCGCGATCCACCCATGGCCGAGCGCGATCCCGAGCGGCGAGCCGCGCCGAGCGAGCTGTGGATCGGACCCGGTCGGCAGGCGCGCGAGGCGGCCGCCTGCCTGCTCGCGCTGGCCGGCCTCGACGAGGCCGGCGAGCCGCGCCGTGCCGCGCCGGCCGCCCTGCGCCTGGCGGACCTGGAGGAGCTGCTCGCCGTCCGCACGCTCACGGGCTTGCTCATCCTGGAGGCGGCACGGGTGCCGCTCGAAGACATCGGCTTCGTGCGCCGTTTCCTGGAGCGCCATCCCGGCCGCGCCGCCGTGGTGCTCGGCGCCGAGCGCGAGGAGGCCCGCGCGCTGCTCGCGCTCCCGCGCACGAGCTGGCTGGCCTGGCCGCCCGAGCTCGAGGCCTTGCGCGCGCTGTGGCCGCCCGCGCCCGCGGTCGCCGCCCCGCGCCCGGCCGAGGCCACGCGCGCCGCGCGCGCGCGCGGTCCCGAGGCCAGCGTCCCCAACGGCGCCCACGACCTGCGCGCGCTGCTCGAGGAGCTCCTGGCCGGCGCGGTGGTGCTCGGTGGTCCGCGCTTCCACCTGCGCAGCGGCGCGGCCTGCCCCGTGCACGAGGACCGCCTGGCCCTGCGCGCGGGCCTGGAGGGACTGCTGGTCCTGGCGCGCGCCTGCGCCGGGGACGAGGGCCTGGTGCGCGCGGCGCTCGATCCCGCCGAGGGCGGCGTGCGCATCGGCCTGGACTTCCCGCGCGCCGCGCTGCCCGGGAAGGATCTTCCGGGCCTGCTCGAGCCGGACGCGAAGGTCGGCGAGGGGCCGGCCGAGGCCGCGCGGGCCGGCGCCGAGCGCCTGCGGGCCCTGGGGGCGCGCGTCGAGCTCCAGGACGGCGAGCCCGGGCGCGTGCGCTGCGAGGTGCGCCTGGGCCGTACCCGGCCGGCCCAGGCCCGGCCGCGCGCCGGCAAGCCCGAGGATCCCTTCGCCTGAGCGGCGCTGCCGCGCCGGGTCGACGCCGCGCGCCTTTCCGTTTGAGCGCCGCAGCGGCGGGTGTCGAGAAAACCCGACACCATGGCGACCGCCCGCATCCTCGTGCTCGACCTGCCCTCGGCCTCGCAACGCTCGCTGTGCGCGACCCTGACCGAGGAAGGCTACGCCGTGTCCCACACGGCCGAGCCCGCCGAGGCGCGCGACGCGCTGCGGGCCGGCGACTGCGAGCTGCTCCTGGGCGAGGTCGGGCTGGCGGCCGAGGCCGTCCTGGAGGAGGTGCGCGGCCTGGCCGGCGCCCCGCCGGTGATCGTGTTCGACGACTTCGACGCCCTCGGCGGGCCCGAGCAGGCGCGCCGCGCCGGGGTCTTCGATGCCCTGGCCCGGCCCGTGGCCGAGGAGGACGTGCTGCGCTCGGTGCGCCGCGCGCTCGAGGCCCAGGCCCTGCGCCTGGAGAACGAGCGCCTGAAGGAGCGCCTGGGCGAGCGTGGCGACTTCGGCGAGCTGGTCTCGGCCGACCCGCGCATGCGGCAGCTGTTCGAGCTGCTGCGCACGGTGGCGGACTCGCGCGCGACCCTGCTCCTCGCGGGCGAGAGCGGCACCGGCAAGACCCAGCTCGCCCACGCCGTGCACGCCCTGAGCGCGCGCCGGCGCGGCCCCTTCGTCGAGGTGAACTGCGGCGCGCTGCCCGGGGCCCTGCTGGAGAGCGAGCTCTTCGGCCACGTGCGCGGCGCCTTCACGGGAGCCGTGAAGGACCGCGCCGGCAAGTTCGAGCAGGCGGCCGGCGGCACGATCCTGCTGGACGAGATCGGCACGGCCTCGCCGGAGCTGCAGGTCAAGCTCCTGCGCGTCCTGGAGGAGGGCCGCTACGAGCGCGTGGGCGAGGCGCGCACGCGCACCGTCGACGCGCGCGTGATCGCGGCCACGAACGTGGACCTGACGGCCGAGGTCGCGGCCGGGCGCTTCCGGGCCGACCTCTACTACCGCATCCACGTCGTCCCCGTGCACGTGCCGCCGCTGCGTGAGCGCGTGGCCGACGTCCCGCTCCTGGCCGAGCGCTTCTGCCGGCGCTTCGCGCGCCAGCACGGCCGCGCGGTCGAGGGGCTCACCCCCGCCGCGCTGCAGCGCCTGTGCACCCACGCCTGGCCCGGCAACGTGCGCGAGCTCGAGAACACGCTCGAGCGCGCGGTGCTGGTGGCCGCCCGCCGGATGCTCGAGCCGGAGGACCTGTGGCCGACCGAGCGCCAGGCTCCGGCCGGTCCGGGAGGAACCGCGCCGGCCTTCGCCGGTTGGGAGGCCGGCCCGCCGGACGAGCTGAAGCGGGCCCTCGAGGGTCCCGAGCGCTGGCTGCTCGAGCGCGCCCTCGAGCGCCACGGCGGCAACCGCACGGCCGCGGCCCGCGCGCTCGGAATCGACCGCACGACGCTCTTCAACAAGATGCGGCGCTACGATCTCCTGTCCTTCCCGATCCGCCTCGCGCCGCGCCCCTCCGGCCGGCCCGCGGACCCCCGATGAAAACGAGCTGGTGCCTGCCGCCGCTGGCCGCCCTGTTCCTGGGCGGCGCGCTGTGGATCACGTTCCGCGGCCCGCGCGTGGATCCCGCGGCGCTGCTGGACACGGCCCGCCGGCGCCTGGCGAACATGCCCGAAGCGCTGCTCGAGCTCGAGAAGGCGCGCGCCGAGGCCCGGCGCGAGCTCGACCTCGGCCTGCGGCGCGCGACCTCGGCCGAGGACGCCGCGGTGCGCGCCGAGCTCCTGAGCCTGCGCGCCGAGCTCAGCGAGGAGGAAGGCCGCTATGCGCTGGCCCTCGAGGACTGCCGCGCGCGCCTGGAGCTGGGCGCGCGCGACGCGGACACCCTGGCCCGCACCTGCGCCCTGCTCCTGCGCCAGGGTGAGCCGGGGGAGGTCCTGCCCCTGGGGGGCGAGCTGGTCGTGCTCGACCCGGCCCGCGGGCACGCCTACCTCGGCAGCGCGCACCTGGACCGGGCCGAGGCCCCGCTGGCGGCGATCGAGCGCCAGGCCCAGGGCTCGCTCGCGCCGCCCCAGGCGCAGCTGGCGCGCACCCTGGCGCGGCGCGCGGCCGCGCTGGCGGGCGAGGACGCGCTGGCCCTGCCGGCGCGCGAGGAGCTGCTCGAGCTCTTCACGCGCGTGGACGAGCGCCGGCGCGTCGGCGAGTGGCTGCGCGAGGCCGAGGGCGAGCTGGGCGCGGCGCGCAGGAGCTTCCTGAGCGGGCTCGGGCACGGCGCGACCAGCCTGGGCGTCGGCGGATTGCAGGAGCTGTGCCTGCGCGCCGGCCTGGAGGAGGAGGCGGTCGAGCTCGGGCTGCTGGCCCTGTCGCAACCCGAGCTGGCCGAGCCGATGCGGCTCCTGGCGCGCACCGCGCAGACGCTCGTGGAGCTGGGGCGCGAGAGCACCGCGCTCGCGCTCGTGCGCACGCTGCAGCGTCGACTGAAGGGCCGCCTGAGGCCCGAGGACCTGCCCAGCGACGAGCTCGCCTCCTGGTGCGCGCTGCTCGAGCGGCTCGAGGCCTGGAGCGAGCTCGACCAGTCCGGCTGGCGCCTGCTCGAGCGCGCGGCGACCGACGTCGAGCTGGCCGACCGAGCCCGGCTGTTCTCGGCGCACGCGGAGATCGAGCTGCGCAACTACGACGGGGCCCGACGGCTGCTCGACCAGGTCAGCTCCGGACCCGCCGTCGACGCGCAGCTCCTCGTGACGCTATGGCTGCGGCGCGCGGAGCTGGCGCGCGCCCAGCGCCGCCGCACCGAGGAGCGCTTCGCGCTCCTGACCCTGACCCGCATGGCGCCGCTCGATCCGGCCGAGCCCCTGCGCGCCGAGCTGGGACGGGCCCACGAGCGCCTGGCGGAGCTGCAGATCGAGGACGGCGAGATCTTGTCGGCCAGCGACAGCCTGTCCCACGCCCTGCGCTGCTCGGCGGAGCGCGCGGCCACGCTCGAGCCGCGCTGGCGCGAGATCGGGCTGCAGGCCGCGGCCCTGGCCGCCGGCCTGCCCAACAGCTACGGCCTCTTCCTGCGCGGCCAGTGGGCCCTGCAGGGCGGGCGTCCCGAGGCGGCGGCCGACGACGCGCGCCAGCTGCTCCAGTCGCAGCCGGGCCTGGGCCCGGCGCTGGAGCTCGCCGCCCAGGCCGCGCTGGCCCTGCACGACCATCCGCGCATGATCTCGACCTCGCTCGAGCTCCTGGAGCGCGGCTGGCCGCCGGGGCAGGCCTCGGCGCGCCTGCGCGCCGCCCCGCGCCAGTACCTCCTGCCCCAGGACCGCGTGCGCTGGGTCACGCTCGATCCGCGCGGCTCCCTGGCGGCCATCGTGGAGCGACTGCTCGTGCGCGGCGACGGGACCGCGGCCGCGCGCGCCGCGCGCAACGTCAAGCCGGCCGGGCAACCACCCGAGGTCCTGCCGCTCCTGGCGCGCACGCTGTACGCCGCCGGCGACGCGCCCTCGGCCCTGGCCGCGCTGGTCGAGCTCCCGCCCGACGGTCCCGAGCTGCGGCGCACGGCCGGGCTCGCCCTGCGCGCCGCGCTCGCGGCGCCGGCGCCAGAGAGCGAGTTCGAGGCCGTGCTGGCGCGCGTCCTCGACTCGGGCCCGCCCGAGGATCCGGAGCTGGTCGGGGCGCTGCAGGCCCTGCTCGCCGCCGGGCGGCTCGAGCCCGCGGCCCGGCTCGCCGGCTGGCTGGCCGACGAGCGCACGCCGTTCCTCTCCGAGGCGCTCCTGGCGCGCGCGACGCTCGATGCGCTGGTGGGCACGCTGCCCAGCGAGAGCCTGGAGCGTGCCGCGGCGCTGTGCGACGACGGGCGCGTCGAGCTCGGGCGACTGGTGCTGGCGGCCGTCGCCGGCAGCGGACTGGCGGCCGAGGCGCGCGCCGCCCTGGCCTCGCCGCTGGCGGCCGAGCCGGGCCGCGAGCTCGCCCTGCTGCTCCTGGCGGGCGAGGGCGCGCGCGCCGCGCGACGCATCGCCGAGACGCGCCTCGACGGGCGCGCGACGACCTTCGAGCTGGCCGCGGCGGCGGCGACCGTGCTGGCGCCCGAGGCCCTGGCGGCCGAGGGTGCGACCCCCGTGCCCCCGCCCGAGGCGCTCGGCGCGGAGCTCGCCCCGGAGCGTTACCTCTTGCTGGTGCTGGCGGCCGAGCTGCCGCCCTGGAGCGCCTGGGTGCGCGCATCCAGCGCCGAGCTGTCCGACGCGCACGTCGCGGCCGCGCGCGCCCTGGCGGCGCTCGCGCTCGCGCAGCCGCAGGAGGCCGAGGCCGACCTCGCGCCCTTCGCGGAGAGCCCCGACGCGCGCCTGGCCTGGCTGCGCGCGCGCGTGCGGCGCGCGGCCGGCGCCGCCGAGGAGAGCGTGCGCAGCGAGGAGCTCCGCTGGCTCGAGCTCTCGGGCCGAGCCGAGGACGAGGCGCCCGAGCTCGCGTCCCTGCGCGCCGCCCACGCCGCCCGGCGCGGCGACCGCGACGAGGCCGTGCGCATCCTCGAGCAGGCACGCGCCGACGGCGGCGGCGGCAGCGCGCTGGCCGAGGACCTGGCGCGCCTCGAGGACGTCCCGGGCCGGCGCGTGCGCGCGGTCGAGCTCTACGGCGAGATCCTGGCCAGCGCGCCCGCCACGAGCGACGACCCGCGCGTCCCGGCCCTGCTCGCGACCCTGCGCGCGGCGCGCGAGGAGGGCGAGATCAGCGAGCTGCGCTGGTGGGCCGAGGTCGAGGCCCTGGAGGCCGAGCGCCCCACCGATCCGGCCCCCGCGCGCGAGCTGGCGGCGCGCTCGTTCGAGCAGCCGGGCGGTCAGGGCGAGAACGGCCGCGCGCACGCGCTGTCGCGCCTCGAGCGCTTCCGCGCGCGCACCCTCGAGCGTCCGGTCGAGAGCCTGCGGACCGGCGAGGCGCTGCGCTGGACGCGGCTCCTGGCGCGCTTCACGCCCGAGGGCGCGGTGCGCTTCGCCGACGAGGAGCTGCGCCGCGATCCGGTCGATCCGGAGCTGTGGTTCGCCTCGGCCGAGGCCCTGCTCGCGGCCGGCCGCGCGCGCGCGGCGGCCGAGCGGCTCGAGGCCATCAGCCAGGTGGCCCCGGCCATGGAGCCCACGCGCCTGCTCGTGCGCCTGCGCTTCGGGCTCGACCGCGACGTCCAGACCTTCCGCAGGCGCCTGGCGGTGCTGCGGCGGATCGAGCCGGAGGCCGAGCACGACGCGGTGCTCCAGTTCCTGGCCTACGTGTCGGGCGTCGACGGCAGCGAGACCTCGCTGAACGACGCGCACGAGCTGTGGAAGGCGCGCGCCTCGAACGGACTGGCGGCCCCCGTGTTCGGACGCCTGCTGGCCTTCGGGCTCTGGTCCCGCAACGCGCGCCAGGCGGCCGCGAAGCTGCTCGAGGAGGCCGCGGCGCACGCGCGCTCGGGCCTGGAGCGCGAGGTCGGGCAGGCGCTCGCGCGCCTGATGCTGGAGGCCGGCCCGGCCCACCAGGTCGCCCCCCTGCCGCCGGCCTCGGCCCGCGGCGCGGGCAGCCGGCCGGCCCGGGCCAAGGGCGCGGCCGACGCGGGCCAGGCCGAGCCCGGCACACCGCGCCAGGGGCCGAAGAAGCGCGCCAAGGGCGCGGCCCGGGAGTGAGCGCGGACGCGCGCGGGGTCGCGATGGAAATGCCCCGCGCGAGACCGTAGAAGCGGGGCATGTGCGCGCGCGCCCTCGCCTCGCTCTTCCTCCCGGTCCTGCTCGTCGCCTGCGCGTCCTCCTGCTCGAAGCAGGCCCCCGCCGACGAGCCCGCGGCTCCGCCGGCCGACGGGGCGGCCGACGCGCCGGCCGCGCCCTCGTCCGCGCCCGGGGGCCGGTCGCGCGTGGCGGCCGCGACGCTCACCGGCAGCGAGCCCTACGCCTCGGACACGCTCGGCGCGCTGCACGGCACGGTGCTCTTCACGGGCACCGCGCCCGAGCGCTTCCCGCAGGGCGCGGACAAGAACGCGGACTGCAAGCACCACGCCGACGTGGACCAGCGCCAGAACCTGGTCGTCGTGAACGACGGCAAGCTCGCCGGCGCCTTCGTGCGCCTGGCCTCGGGCTACGACGAGGCCGCGGTGCCGGCGCTGGTCGACGCGCCCCTCACGCTCGACCAGAAGGGCTGCATGTACGTGCCGCGCGTGCTCGGCCTGCGCGTGGGCCAGACGCTGCGCGTGACGAACCTCGATCCGACGGCCCACAACGTCCACGCGGTGCCGAAGCGCAACGACGAGGTCAACCGCAACATGGGCCGCGGCCAGGCGCCGCTCGAGTTCCGCTTCGAGCGCCCCGAGCGCCCGGTGCCGTTCAAGTGCGACATCCACCCCTGGATGGGCGCGGCCGTGTTCGTCGAGGAGCACCCCTGGTACGACGTCAGCGACGCCTCCGGCGCCTTCCGGATCCGCGACGTGCCGCCCGGCGAGTACGTGGTCGAGGCCGTGCACGAGAAGCTCGGCAAGGTCTCGGCGCAGGTGACGGTCGCGGCCGGGCAGTCGACCGGCTTCACGCTGACGCTCTCGATGTGAGGCCGCGCCCCGCCGGGGCGCCGTTTGACTTGGCCGGGGCCCTTGTGCCATCGTCCGGAGTCCGCTCCCTTCCCGCGAGCGCCCCTCCGTCCCCGCCCCTGACGCCATGCAATACGCGGAACTCCTCGTGCGCTGGGCCCACATCGTGGCCGGCGTGATCTGGATCGGCCACCTCTACTTCTTCAACTGGGTCAACGCGAACTTCGCGCCGACCATGGATGGCGAGACGAAGAAGAAGGTCGTGCCGCAGCTCATGCCGCGCGCGCTCTTCTGGTTCCGCTGGGGCGCGGCCTGGACCTGGGTGACGGGCCTGTTCCTGCTGTTCCTCGTCTACTACCACGGCTACGACGGCGGCAACCTGGTCGAGATGGCCACGCGCACCGAGCCGGTCACGGCCATGACCTGGCTGCCGGCCTTCTTCGGGCTCTTCGTGGGCTTCCTGGTCTACGACCTGCTCTTCAAGGCCCTCGCGAAGCAGCACAACGTGGCCGTCGTGCTGTGGGGCGTGTGCGCGGTGGGCTTCGGCTGGGCGCTCTCCGACCTGCTCGGCTACTCGCAGCGCGCGGCCTACATCCACGTCGGCGCGCTGTTCGGCACGGCCATGGCCGCCAACGTGTGGATGCGCATCTGGCCGGCGCAGAAGCGCATCATCACGGCCACCAAGGAGGGCCGCGCGCCCGACGCCGCCGACCCGGCCCTGGCGGGGCTGCGCTCGAAGCACAACACCTACATGTCCGTGCCGCTGCTGCTCCTGATGCTGCTGCCGGACCAGATCGGCAAGGTGGCCGACATCCCGTTGCTCGGCTTCCTGCCGGGCGTGCTGGTGGTGAGCTTCGGCGCCACCTGGTGGCTCTACGGCAAGGGCAAGAGCGTCCAGGGGTTCTGAAGAACAGCGGCGCGGAGAGCGCAGAGCCTCACGGGGATCGATCCATCGTCGGATCGGCCCCTGCGAGGCCTGGTGGCCTGCGTGCCTCTGGGGTCCGGCTGACCGTCACTCCCCGACGAAGTTGACGAGCCGGCCCGGCACGACCACGACCTTCTTGACGGTCTTCCCGGCCAGGTGCTCGTTCACCGCCGCGCGCCCGAGCTCCTCCAGGCGCTCCTTGTGGGCGTCCTTCGGGGCGCGGATCTTCGCGCGCAGCTTGCCGTTGACCTGCACGACCAGCTCGATCTCGTCGTCGACCAGGTAGGCGGCCTCGACCGCCGGCCAGCCGGCGAGCTGGATCGGCTGCGCGTGCCCGAGGGCGGCCCACAGCTCCTCCGCCAGGTGCGGGGCGAAGGGCGCGAGCACGCGCAGGAAGCGCTCGGCCTGGTCGCGGCGCAGGGCGACTCGCTGCTTCGTCGCCTCGTTGACGAACTCCATCATCACGGCGATGGCCGTGTTGAAGTTGAAGGACTCGAAGGAGTCGTTGACGCGCTCGAGCATGCGATTCAGCACGCGCTCGAGGGCCAGGGCCGCGCCCTCCGGGCGGCCGGCGGCGGGCGCCAGCAGCTCGGGCCGCACGGGCGCACCCGTCTCCTCGACGAACAGGCGCCACACGCGATCCAGGAAGCGCCGCGAGCCGGCGATGTCGCGCGGGTTCCAGGGCTTCGACTCGCCCAGCGGGCCCATGAACATCATGTAGATGCGCAGGGTGTCGGCGCCGTGCTCGGCGATCGGGTGATCGGGGTTGACCACGTTGCCGAGCGACTTCGCCATCTTCGTGACGAAGGTCTCGAGCTCCTCGCCCGTGCCGAGACGCGTGGCCTTGCCACCCTTTTCCTCGACCTCGGCGTTCGGCACCAGGCGCCCGGTCCTGTCCTTGAACGCGAAGGCCGTGATCAGGCCCTGGTTGAAGAGGCGCTGGAAGGGCTCGGGCGTGCTCACCAGGCCCACGTCGAAGAAGACCTTGTGCCAGAAGCGCGCGTACAGGAGGTGCATCACCGCGTGGGCCGCGCCGCCGACGTAGAGGTCGACCGGGCCCCAGTAGCGCTCCGCCTCCGGGGCGAAGGCCGCGCCGGCGTTGTGCGGATCCATGAAGCGCAGCCAGTACCAGCAGGAGCCGGCCCAGCCGGGCATCGTGTCCGTGTCGCGCCGCGCCGGCTGGCCGGTGCGCGGGCTGGTGACCGTCAACCAGTCCTTCGCGCGCGCCAGCGGCGCCGAGCCGTCCGCCGCGGGGCGGAAGTCCTCCAGCTCGGGCAGCGTCACCGGCAGGTCCTCGACCGGCACGCGCGTGACCGAGCCGTCGGCCTCGTGCAGCAGCGGGAACGGCTCGCCCCAGTAGCGCTGGCGCGAGAAGAGCCAGTCGCGCAGCTTGTACTGCACCCGGCCGCGTCCGACGCCGCGCTCGGTGAGGAGCTCGATCGTGCGCCGCTTCGCGTCCGGCGTCTCGAGGCCGTCGATCGGCCCCGAGTGCACGGCCGTGCCGTCGCCCGTGTAGCAGGCGCCCTCGGCCAGGCCCGGCGTGCCGCGCGGCGGGCGCACGACCTCGCGGATCGCCAGGTTGTGGGCGCGCGCGAACTCGAAGTCGCGCTCGTCGTGCCCCGGCACGGCCATGATCGCGCCATGGCCGTAGCTGGCGAGCACGTAGTCGGCCACGAAGACCGGCAGGCGCGCCTCCTCGCTGTCCGGGTCCATCAGCGGGTTGAGCGCGTAGCGCCCGGTGAAGACGCCGGTCTTCTCCTTGGCGAGGTCGGTGCGCTCGAGGTCGCTCTTGGCCGCCGCCTGCTTGACGTAGGCGCGCACCGCCGCGCGGTCGGCGGCGCTCGGCAGCTTGCCCACCAGCGGGTGCTCGGGCGCCACGACCACGAAGGTGGCACCCCACAGCGTGTCGGGCCGCGTGGTGAAGACCGTCAGCGACTCCTTGAGCCCCTCCAGCGCGAACTCGATCTCGGCCCCCTCGGAGCGGCCGATCCACTCGCGCTGCTGGATCTTGATCGACTCGGGCCAGTCGAGGAGCTCCAGGTCCGCCAGCAGGCGCTCGGCGTAGGCCGTGATGCGCAGCATCCACTGCCTCAGCGGGCGCTTCACGCAGGGGTGGTTGCCGCGCTCGGAGCGTCCGTTGATGACCTCCTCGTTGGCGAGGACGGTCTTCAGCTCCTCGCACCACCACACCGGGACCTCGGCCTGGTAGGCGAGGCCCTGCTCGTGGAGCTTCTGGAACAGGAACTGGGTCCAGCGGTAGTAGGCCGGATCCGAGGTGTTCAGCTCGCGCGACCAGTCGTAGGCCAGGCCGATCTTCCTGAGCTGCGCGCGGAAGTTGGCGGTGTTGAGCGCGGTCGTCTCGCGCGGGTGGCGCCCGGTCTGGATCGCGTACTGCTCGGCCGGCAGGCCGAAGGCGTCCCAGCCCATCGGGTGCAGGACGTTGGCGCCCTCCATCCACTTGCGGCGCGTGACGACGTCGGTGCCGATGTAGCCGACGGCGTGCCCGACGTGCAGCCCCGAGCCCGAGGGGTAGGGGAACATGTCGAGCACGTAGAACTTCGGCCGGGCCGGGTCGAAGCCCGGCTCGCCCGGGTTGCGCGCGCGGTGCAGGCCGCGCTCCTCCCAGACGCGCTGCCAGCGGGGCTCGATCTCGGCGGGCTCGTAGGTGTTCTTCAACGGCTCGGCAGGGGACGAAAACGAGCGCGCCAGTCTAGCCGATCAAAGATCGGCCACTGATTGCACCGTCGGCGTGACCGCACCGGTTCTCCGGGCGGGCGCAAGCCTGCCCGCTGATCCGGAGCGCGACTTCCCTCACAGACTCCTCGTGGAAGCGGGGCTCCGCACGCCGCTTGACCTCGCGCCCCCCGGTCGGCATCCTTCTCGCCCTTCGCGTGGCCGCTCGCGGCCGCGGCGAGGCCCTCCCCGGGGGATTAGCTCAGCTGGTAGAGCGCTACAATGGCATTGTAGAGGTCAGGGGTTCGACTCCCCTATCCTCCACCACGCTCCGCGCCGCGCGCGCGGACGCCACCGGGAGAGGCCACCGCGAGCTCGAACCATGACCGAGCTCGCCCACCCCGACCGCCTGAAGAAGCTGGCCGAGCTGCGCGCGGCCGGACAGGACCCCTTCCCCGCGCGCGGGGTCGAGGCGGAGCCGATCGCGGCGCTCGCCGCCGCCGCCGGGACGCAGGCGGCGCCCGGGCCCCGCAGCGGGACGCGCGCGACGATCGCCGGGCGCCTCCTGTCGCTGCGCGACTTCGGCAAGCTGATCTTCGCGCCGCTCCAGGACCGCACGGGACGCCTGCAGGTCGGCCTGCAGAAGGCCCGTCTCGAGGCCTGGTGGGAGCAGCGCAAGTGGCTCGACGGCGGCGACCAGGTCGCGGTGTCGGGCGAGCTCGGCTTCACCCAGAAGGGCGAGCTGACGCTGTGGGCCGACGAGGTGCTGCTGCTGGCGAAGAGCGTGGCCTCCCCGCCCGAGAAGTGGCACGGCCTGGTCGACGTCGAGCAGCGCTACCGGCGCCGCTACGTGGACCT
This sequence comes from Planctomycetota bacterium, assembly GCA_036376275.1. Classification (GTDB taxonomy): domain Bacteria; phylum Planctomycetota; class UBA1135; order UBA1135; genus JABFRZ01. Next base: position 15,150 of record DASVAP010000315.1, read on the forward strand.
GTGGGCCTCCGAGGGCGTGCGCGAGGTCTTCGTGCTGCGCAGCCGCCTGCTCTCGCTCCTGCGGCGCTTCCTGGAGGCGCGCGGCTTCCTCGAGGTCGAGACGCCGACCCTGCACCCGATCGCGGGCGGCGCCACGGCGCGGCCCTTCGTCACGCACCACAACGCGCTGGGGGCCGACTTCTACCTGCGCATCGCGCCCGAGCTGTACCTGAAGCGCCTGATCGTCGGGGGCCTGGAGCGCGTGTTCGAGATCTCGCGCAACTTCCGCAACGAGGGCATCTCGACGCGCCACAACCCCGAGTTCACGATGATGGAGCTCTACCAGGCGCAGGCGGACTTCCGCCACATGATGGAGCTCACCGAGAGCCTGATCGAGCACCTGGCGCGCGAGCTGCACGGGCGCACCACGGTCGAGTTCCGCGGCCAGACGTACGACCTGGCGGCCCCCTTCCGGCGCGCGCGCTACGACGAGCTCTTCCAGGAACAGAACGGCTGCTCGCTGCACGACGAGGGCGCCGTGGCGCGGCGCGCACGCGAGCTCGGACTCAAGCTGCCGCCCGGCGCCGGACACTGGAAGGCGGTCGGCGAGGTCTTCGAGGCCACCGTCGAGGACGCCCTGGCCGGCCCGGTCTTCGTCACGCACTTCCCGACCCCGCTGTGCCCACTGGCGAAGTGCGACCCGACCGACCCGCGCTTCGCCGAGCGCTTCGAGCTCTTCCTGGGCGGGATGGAGCTCGCCAACGCCTTCAGCGAGCTGAACGACCCCGAGGAGCAGCAGCGCCGCTTCGAGGAGCAGGTCGCGTCGAAGGACCCGGAGGCCCCGGGCGAGGTCGACGTCGACTACGTCCAGGCCCTGGAGTACGGCATGCCCCCCACCGGGGGCCTGGGGATCGGGATCGACCGGCTGGCGATGGTTCTCGCCAATCAGGACTCGATCCGTGACGTCCTGCTGTTCCCGACCCTCAGGCCCCTGCACCGTTCGGCCGAGGAGACCGTCCAGGTCGCCGAGTCCGCCGTCCTGGTGCCCAAGCCCGCGCGCCCCGAGCGCGGCTGACGCCGGGCCCGGTCGGGCCTGTCCCCGCCCCACCGGTTTCCGCACACTAGCCGCGCGTGTACCGCTCCTTCCTGAGCTGGCGCTACCTCGTCTCGCGCCCGACCAACCTGATCGGGATCGTGGGCATCCTGGTGGGCGTCGGGGCCCTGATCCTGATCCTCTCGATCATGACCGGCTTCCTGGAGGAGAGCCGGCGCACGGTGCGCGGGACGCTCTCGGACCTGATCCTCTCGCCGCTGCAGGGCGAGGCCGGGGCGCGCGGGGTGGTCTCCAGCGACCCGGGCGAGCTGCTCGATGCCCTGCACGCCGACGCGCGCATCCAGGCCGCGGCCCCCCAGCTCCTGTGGGGCGGGATCCTGACCCACAGCGGCGAGCGCGGGCGCAACTACGAGCGCATCCTGGCCTCGATGACGCACTCGAGCCTGCTGGCGATCCAGCTGGTGGGCATCGACGTGGCCGGGGTCGAGCGCACCGGCTGGGTCGGACCCTTCCTGGCCGCCCGCTCCCTGGGTGGCTGGTTCCCGCTCCCGCAGCACCAGGACGAGCTCGAATCCAGCGCCTTCCTCGAGAGCCTGATCGGGCCGGCGGAGGAGCGCGACGGGGAATGGACCTTCGCCCCGGTCCACCCGCTCTTCCCCTTCCTGCCGCCGCCGCGCCGCGGCGCCCTGGGCCGCCCGCGGGCCGGGATCCTGGTGGGCGAGCAGATGTACCGCGACCTGGCCCTGCGCGTGGGCGAGGTGATCGA
>DASVAP010000325.1:0-10224 GCA_036376275.1 Planctomycetota bacterium
GCCCCAGGGGGCGAGCCCACGCACCAAGAAAAGCACCAGCCCACACGAAAGCCCGAAGCCCCCGAAGAGGAGAGAGCGCGGAGGGAGCGGAGCGAAGACGCGCAGAAAGAGGGAAGAGGCCAGGCGGGAGCCTGGCGGACCCGGCGGCGGGTCAGCGGAGCTCGATCAGGGTGTAGTAGGCGCGGGTGTGGAGCGGGGGCGAGCCGTCGGCGGCGCGCAGGGGGTCGTAGTGGAGCTCGTGGACGTAGCCGGGGCGCAGGCCGTCGAGGGCGAGGCGCACACGGGTCGCGTCGAGCACGGTCGGGGTCGCGCTCAGCTCCTGCGTGTCCATCTTGGCGCTGCCGTACTCCTCGTGCAGCTCGTAGGTGTAGCTCGACATCCGGTACGTGGCCGGATCGGCGGCGAGCGTCGCGTCGATCGGGCGCGTGAACTCGAGCTCGAAGCCGCCCGGGGCCGCGCGCATCTCGCGCAGCTCGAAGGGCATCGTCCCGCTCCAGGTCACGCGCTGCAGGCCGAAGGTCCCCTGGCCGCGCGAGCCCCAGCCGCGGTTCGTCATGCCGACGAAGAGCGAGCGATCGGCGCCCCAGGCGACGCGCGTGACCCCGCTCGCGAGGCCCATGCGGAAGGGGTAGCAGGCGCCCTGCCAGTGGCCGTTGACCTGCTCGAGCGTGACGCGGATCAGCGAGGCGTCGTACTGGTCGCCGACGAAGACGTGGTTCTGGAAGAAGGGGCCGAAGCGGCCCTCGGTGTCCCACACCATGCCGGCCGGCGAGCGGCCCATCTCGTCGTAGGGAAACCACACCGCCGGGAGCTTGAAGCTCGGGAGCGTCGCCTTCACGAGCGGCATCAGCGTCTTGTCCGGCGGGTGCGGGACCTCGCCGTGCGTCCACTCGGGGAGCTTCGTGTCCGCAATGCCCCACGGATGCCCGTGGAAGTCGCCGGGCTCGAGCTGCGAGAGCTTCGAGGCGCCGTTCCACTCGCCCTGGTTGTCGGTGTAGAAGACGTCGCCCCACGGGGCCGTCTCGACGCCGGCGGGCGAGCGCAGGCCGGAGGCGATCACCTCCCAGGCACCCGAATCGGCATCGATCGCCATGGCGAAGCCGCGCCACTTCGCGCGCCCGAAGGGCTCCTCGCCGAAGGGGCGATTGAGCGTGATCCACAGGCGCCCGTCGCCGCCCAGCGTCGGCCCGAAGCAGTACTCGTGGTAGTTGCCGCTGATCTCCCAGGGGTCGGCGATCGTCTCGAGCTGGTCGGCGCGGCCGTCGCCGTCGGAGTCGCGCAGGCGCGAGAGCTCGCCGCGCTGCGTGCAGTAGATCCAGCCGTCCTTCGCGAGCAACCCGAGCGGCTCCTGGAGCCCGTCGAACCAGAGGTGAAAGCGCGCGCCCTTGCCGTCGGGCGTGTAGGCGTCCTCGACGCGCCAGATCTGTCCGCGGCGGGTGCAGATGAGGAGCTGGTCGCCGGGCAACAGCGCGAACCCGCCGACCTCGAGCACGACCTCGGCCGGTGTCTCGATCGTCGTCACCGGGTAGAAGGAATCCTCCGCGGGCGACTGGAGCAGGAGCGCGGCCAGGGCAGGGATCACCATGAGTACTCCAGCTCCACGCGCACGGGCTCGGCCGTGACGATCTCCAGGTGTGTCCGCAGCTCACGGCTCCCGCCCGCACCCTCGACCACGCGGAATCCGAGGCGCGCGCCCTCGGGCGCCACGCGCAGGAACCAGGTCCGCCCGGCATCGATGCGCAGGTGGCCGCCCTCGGTGTCGACCACGCTCGGCGAAGCGTCGCTCCCCTCGATCGCCTTCCCGACCGCCAGCCGGAGGTCTACCGTCCAGGGCGGGCTCCCCGGCGTCCAGGAAGAGTCCTGGAGGTCCACGACCCGCCGCAGCACGGGGCCGCCGGGAGAGACCTCGGGCACGATCGACTCGGACACGACGACGTCCCCGACGCGGTAGCGGAACACGGGCCGGCCCTCGGCGTCCTGGGTGCGCCCGAGCACGCGACAGGACCGCAGGGCATCCTCGTCGGATGGCCAGGCGCCCTCCGGCCGCGCGAGCCGCGCCACGAGCGGTCCGGACGGGAACTCCAGCACGTCCTCCCCCGCCGGCTTCTCGAGCTGTCCGGCGCGAGCATGCCACGTGCCGGTGGCGTCGAGGAAGCGCCCGCGCCAGGCGAGGGCGAGGCGCGAGTGCTCGACGTCGAAGGCGTAGTGCACGCGCTCCGGCAGCCCGACGCAGACCGTGCGCGGGCTCACGCCCGCCATGAACACGCCGACGCACACCGGCTCGTCGTAGACCTCGACCTCGTACTCGCCAGGCAGCGGCACGAGGCCGTGCGGGAGCGGCATCGAGCTCCCGAGCGACAGGTACGTCCACAGGGCGTCCACCTGGCGCGCGGGATCGCCCTCGTAGAGCGTCTTCACCGGGCTCTTCCCGTCCACCCAGAAGGCCGGCATGCGCGTGTTCATCTTGAGCGCGACCGGGTCCATCAGGAGCTCGCGGAACCAGCCCGGGTAGATGCGCTCGTGGACCGTGGCGAGGTCCACGGCCGGGATCCCGATCGAGGGGTGCCCGGCGAGCTCGTGGCACTGGATGCAGCCCAGGCCCTTGGTGCCGGCCAGGAGCTTGCCCGCCTCGACCGCCTCGGCGCTGAACTCCGGCTCGCGCTCGTCGCGCAGCGGGGCGTCGACCAGCGTGAAGAGCTCCACCAGGCCGTGCACGTTGGCCGCGCCGAACTGCGGCATGCGCGTCTTCATGTAGGGCCGCGCGCGGCCGCCGCGCTCGAGCACCTCGGCGAACCAGGCGGGCTTGAGCTTGGCCCCGACGCGCTCGAGGCTCGGCGGCAGGCGGCCCTCGTCGCCGAGGTCGAGGTCGCGCGCGACCTGGAAGTAGCTGCGGCGCTCGTCGGAGGGCCCGGGGAGCTCGCCGCGCGCGTGGCAGGCCCCGCACTCGAGGCGCGCGAGCTCGTGGGCCAGGCGCGCGGCCGCGGAGCGCGGCGGGGGCGCGCCGGCGCGCACGGCGGCGACCAGGTCGGCGCGCTGGTCGGGCGTGAGCCGGTAGCGAGGCGCGGCACCTCGCGGCGCGCTCGCCAGGCACCCGCGCCGGGGATCGCACTCGCCGAGGGCCTTGGCCTCCTCGCCGCAGCGCGTGTGGCAGTTCGCGCAGCCGTGACGCTCGAAGCCCTCGCGCCCGCGCTCGACGAGCGCCGGGTCGAGCGTGAACGGCGCGACGCGCGGTTCCAGGCGTACCTGGAGGTGCGAGAGCACCTCGAAGCCCAGGGCGCGCTTCTCGAAGCCCGGTCCCGACCAGTGCACCGCCAGCTCGTTGCCCCCGAGGTGCTCGAAGTAGGTCAGCTCGAAGGCATGCCGGCCGGCCGCGAGGTGGCGCTCGCCCGAGCGCTCGTCCGGCGCGTGCTGGCCGCGGTTGTCGACCACCAGCTCGCCGTCGAGGTACAGCATCGAGCCGTCGTCCGAGGTCGTGTAGAAGCGGTACGAGCCCGCGGTGGCGATCTCGAGCAGCCCGCGGAAGCGGAAGCCGAAGTCCTCCTCGCGGCGCTCGATCCCCTCGAAGAAGCTCGTGGCGATCGCGCTGCGCACCGGCACGAGCGCGTCGAAGTCGGCCGTCTCGCCGTCGAAGCTCGCCTCGTAGTAGTCGAGCAGGAGGCCGGGCCCGGGGGCGAGCACCGCGCCCGCGTCGACCGCGTCCTCGTAGAGGAGGTAGGCGGCCAGATCGGCCGCCTCGCCGGCGCCGAGCGCGAGCGAGGGCATGCGGCCGGAGGGATGGACCGCCAGCGGGTCGACCAGGTAGCGCGCCAGGGCCGCGCGCGTCGTGCGCGCGCCGAGGCCGCGCAGGTCGCGCGGGTCGCGGGGGCCGGTGCGCGGCGTGCGCGGCTCCGATCGCGGCTCGAAGGCGTCGGGGAACTCCCACAGCGGCTGCGCGAGCGTCTCGGCGCGCTCGAAGGGCTCGTGGCAGGCGACGCAGCCGACCGAGTGGTAGAGCTGGCGCCCGCGCTCGATCGTCAGGGCGTCCAGCGTCTCCGCCGCCGGCACGAGCGGCCCGCCGAGGGAGGCGAGGAAGTGGACCAGCTCGGCGCGCGTCGCGTCCTGCTCGCGCGCGGGGAGGCCGGCCAGGCAGTCGGGCATGCGCGCGCCGGCGCCGAGCGAGGCCGCCAGCGCACCAGGGGTGAGGCGTGAACCGATGAGCTCGATGCGGGGTGCGGGCTCGGCCTCGAGGCCCGGCGCGGCGTGGCAGCTCGCGCAGCCGAGCTCGCGCGCGAGGGCGAAGCCGCGCGCGGCGTCTCCGGGGGCGGCGGCGGGCTCGCCCTCGCGGGTGGAGCCGGCGCAGGCCGCCAGGAGGAGGGCGAGGATCGTGGAGCGCGCCATGCAGGGGCGCGGCAGTCTAGCGGCGGCGCGGGGGAGGGTGAGGGGGCGAGGCGTCGATCAGGGGGGGATCGCGACACGGCCTCATCGGCTTCGAGGAGTGCCCCGCGCGCCCCCGGAGGCGGCACTTCTGGGAGCCTGTCCGGGAATCCGCGCACCGGATCACCGGGCGGGCGCGCGCCCGCCCGGAGAACCGGTGCGGTCACGCTGACGGCGAAGTCCGTAGCCGATCTGGGGATCGGCTAGCCCTCTCCCTCGCCCGTCTGCTTGATCCCGAAGCGCCGGTCGCGGCCCTGGATGCGCAGGGCCTGCTCGATCTGCTCCATCGTCGTCGCCCCGATCTTCACCAGGGCCTCGCCGATGCGCGCGCCGTCCTTCTTCTGCACCTCGAGCGCGCGCTCGAGCTGGCGGCGGGTGATCACGCCGCGCTGGATCAGGAGCTCGCCCAGCATGACCTCGCCCACGATCTTGAGCCCGGTGCCGCGCGCCTCGACGTTCTCGAGGAGCCGGCGCGGGTCCTGGTAGCTCTGCCTGCGTGCGCGCCGCAGGCGCGACTGCTGGGTCAGGGCGGCCTGGACCTGGGCCCGGGAGCAGGCGCCGATCTTGACCAGGATCTCGCCCAGCGCCTGCCCGGTCGAGCGCTGCACCTTCAGGGCCTGGTGGATGTGCTCCTCCAGGATGTCCCCGGCGCGCAGCAGGATCTGCCCGAGCATCATGTCGCCCAGGAGGTCGGTGGCGGACTCGCTCGCCGGCCGCTTCCCGCTCCCGGCCGCACCGCGCGGCCCCCCCATGCCGTCGGCCGCGTCCCGCAGGAGCCGCAGCGCGATCACGCGCACGTCCTCTCCGCCCAGCTCGCCCATGCGCGCGAGGTATCCGACGAGCATGCCGGAGGCCTCCAGGCGGCGCACCATCTCGGCGTCGAGGTCGCCCTCCTGGCCGGAGCGCAGCTCGCGCAGGCACTCGAAGATCTCGCCCAGCTCGTGCGAGTCCGAGAGCCGCGTGGCGCGCAGGCGGTCGGCGATCCGGAGCAGGGCGAAGGCAGACATGCGGGCTGGAACGCTGCGTCCTTCGGCATACCCCGCGGATCCCTTGAGCCGAGCCGGGAACTTCCTTCACGCCTCCGGGCCGACCGACCGGGTCGCCCGCGCTCGTGGCCGCGGGTGTGGGCCGCACGGGGCCGGCGCCCCCACGGGCCGGGTCAGCGCAGCTCGACCGTGCGCAGGGCGTCGCGGGCCTTCTCGCTCTGGTAGCGGAGCTCGGCCCGGCCGCGGCCGCGCACGATCCAGCGCACGCGCAGCTCCTCGCGCGCGCCCAGGCCGGCCTCGCGCACCAGGCGCGCCGGCTCGTGCTCCTGGAGGCGGATCTGCTCCGGGCGGAAGCGGTCGGTGCGGAAGCCGCCCGCCAGCACCTCGATCCCGGCGCCGGACAGGGTGAGCACGTCGGGCTGGCCGACGGTCTTGTCGCGCGCCAGGGCCGTGCGCGTCGGGATCACGCGCTCGTTGGCCACGACGACGTCGATCGCCGTCAGGCCGCCGCCGAGGTCGCTCACCACCGGCTCGCGGATCGCCACGCGCGGCATGGCCTCCGCATGACGGACGCAGAAGAGCGCGTTGCGGTGGATCATCTCCTCCTGCAGGAACGAGGGCGGCACGCGCCCGACGTCCTTGGCGAAGCCGCCGATCTCGACCTCGCCGTAGAGCGGGTGCGTGAAGGCGTGCCAGGCGACGTGCCCGGCCCCGAGCAGCAGCTTGTCGTCGAAGAAGTGCCGGTCGCGCTCGTCGATGCGCTTCTGGGGGTCCTGGGACTCGTCGTTCCACAGCTCGTTCGTGAAGCTGACGATGCCGAGGCCCTCGTAGGTCCAGTTCACGAAGCCGCCGAAGACCGAGTAGAGGTCCTTCCAGATGATCATGTAGCGGTAGAACGGCAGCATCTTCTCGCCGTCCTTGCCGAGCTCGTCGTACACCGCGAGGTCCGCCCTGGGGTACTCGCCGTAGCTCTCCGTCCCCGGGCCGCGCAGGATCATGCCGCCGCTGTTGTGGAAGGACTGCACCGCGGCCACGTTCGGGTGCGCCAGCAGGAAGCGCGCGATCGCGCGCGTCTCGGGCCAGTAGAGCGGGTAGGGCCCGGCCCCGCCCTGCACGTGCTCGGGCGACCACATTGCCGGCCAGGCGCGGTTCATGTCGTAGCCGCCGACCGGGTCCTCGTTCACGCGCCCGTCGCCGTCGTCGTCGAGCCCCTCCTGGCCCAGCAGGATCCAGTCGCCGCGGATCCCGCGGTCGTTGGCCGGCACGCGCTCCATCACGCGCGGATCGTCGGCGTTCAGGCGATAGTCGCCCTCGCCGGGCACGTACTTGCGCATCGAGACGATGTTGCCGTCGCCGTCGAGGTCGTTGGGCGGGTCCTCGTCGAAGAGCCCGTCGCGATCGTCGTCCGTCGGCTGCACGCCCGAGCGCGAGCTGTGGGCGTTGTGGGCGCGCGCGAACCAGCTCGCGCGGCCGTCCGGGTTGACCGAGGGCATCAGGTAGAAGACGCAGCCGTCGAGCAGCTCCCGCGCGCGCGCGTTCGTGTCGCGGTTCTCGAGCAGGTACCAGGCCAGGTACAGCACCGCCTCGCCGCCCTGCACCTCGTTGCCGTGCACGTTGCCGTCGACCCACATGGCCGGCTTGTCGTCCGCGGGTCCGGTGGCGGGGTCGTGCAGCGTGTAGACGCGCAGCTCGCGGCTCTCGACCGAGTGCCCGATGACCTCCCTGGTGAGGAGCCCGGGCCAGCGCGCGGCGAGGCGATCGAAGTGCGCGTAGAGCGCATCGGTGTCGTACAGCCGGTTCCAGGCGATCTCGACCTCGGGCGCGCGTCCGGCGGCGAGGCCGGGGAAGCCCTGCGGCTGCGGGGCCTCCTGCGGGACGAGACAGAGCACGAGAGCGAGCATCAGCGCTTCTCCTCGGCCACGCGCGTGGCCGTTCCGGCGTTCGGGGTCTCGACCACGACCGCGATCTCCATCGCGTCGGGGCCCTGCACGAGCCAGGTCAGCTCCGCGCGCCCGCCGCTGCCGGGCAGGTCCTCCACGAACTCGTGCGCCGGCCCGCCCAGGCGCTGGCCCGCTTGCGGCAGGCGCAGCGTGACCTTGGCCGGGCGCAGCGCCTCGGCGCGCCGCGCCGCGCGCGTCTGCAGCGGCAGGTACGCGTCGTTCTGCAGCACGGCCGTGACGCGCCAGAGGTTCTCGCCCAGGCGCTCGCGCGTGCACTCGGCGAGGCGCACGCGCGGCAGCAGCGCGCCCAGCGACCGGAACCACTCCAGGTGCTTCGCCGCCAGCGCGCCGCTCTCCCCCGCCGGGGGCTCGAGCCGCGCGAAGGGCGCGAGGCCTCCGATCTCGACCGGGCCGAGCTCGGGATGCTCGAAGGGCGTCCACGGCCGGAAGCGCCAGGCCTCCTCGGGTCCGGCCGCGTCGATCCATTTCAGGCGCTTCGCGTCGTCCGAGGGCTTGGGCTCGTCGTCCTTCTTGGCGTCCCTGCTCTCCTTGCCCTCCCTGCCCTTGCGCTCCTCGCCGGCCTTCGCCTCGGGCTCCTCGGGCTTCGATTCGGCACCCTCGGCCGGCTTCTCCGCACCCTCCTTCTTCTCGGCCTTCTTGTCGTCCTTCTTCTCCTCCAGCGGGACGTCCCAAAGGGCCGTGGCGAGCACGAGCAGCCCGCGATGCTCGTAGCACCAGCGCCCGAAGCTGCCCTTGTCGCTGGCCTCGGACTTGACCGTGACCCCGGTCGCCTTGCGGTAGCGCTTGCCGAGCTCGCCCAGCAGCTTCGCGTCGGACTCGAGCACGCCCTCGGAGGCGGTCGTGCTGCGCCGCCCCCCACCCGGCCGCGCGGACGGCTCCTCGCTCACGCCCTTGATCTCGGCCACGAGCGAGTCCTCGGCGTCGTACAGGACGACCAGCGCGAGCTCCGGGTGCGCCAGCACGAAGTCGCACAGCGCGCGCGTCTCGGGCTCGTCGGTCGGGAAGAGGCCCGCCTCCTTGGCGTGCGCCTCCCAGCCGGCCGGGAAGTTGCGGTCGACGCGCGCATCGAGCGGCGCGTCCTCGGCCACGCGCTCGTCCTTGTCCAGGTCACGCCCCTCGGGCCACAGGCGGTAGACCCCGGCCTCGCCCTTGACGCGCTCGGCCTTGACCAGCGCGCGCGCATCGGTCGCGTCGGCGCGCCACTCGCCGTCCGGATCCGGCACGCGGATCCACGTGACGAGCCCGTCGCCGTCCAGGTCCGCCGGCGGATCCTCGCCCTGGCGCCCGTCGCGGTCGTCGTCGACGCCCGTGCCGCTCGCGCGCCGCTCGACGCGCGGCGTCGCGAAGCGCGCCTCGGCCGCATCCGGGTTCGCGCGCGGCACGACGAAGACCGTGGTCGAATCGAGCAGCGCCTGGACCCCCGCGTCGCCCGCGTAGCCCTCGGCCAGCGCGCGCGCGTGGTGCAGCGCCACGGCGCTGGCGTGGACGCGCGCCCCGTCGACGTTGGCCACCAGCAGGATCGCCGGCCGCGCCGGATCGTCCTGCACGCCCTTCCCGGCCAGGCGCAGGGCCTCGATCGCGCGCCCGCCGCGCGACTCGCCGAGCTTCACGAGCTGCACGAGCTCCGGATGCGCCGCGGCGAGGGCCTTCAGCTCGCTCGCGAGTCGCGCGTGATCGAGGAGCTCGAGCGCCGCCGGCGGCGCCTCCACGGGCGCCTCCTGCGGGGCCACGCACACGAGGGCGCCGAGCACCCAGGGCAGGGGAAGGGTGGGCATGTCGCGGGGATCCGTGGATCAGGGACGACCACAGGAGACCGTCCCGGGGCCCTTCCTCGCAAGCTCGGACGGAAACGACCTCGCCGGGTGGACACAAGCCTTGCGCGGAGCGCGGGCGCCGCGGCGCGCGCTAGGATCGCCACGTCGCCATGAGCAAGTGGTGGATCGGTGCTTTCCTGCTGGGGGCCACTGCGCTCCTCCTCGGCCTGACGATCGCGCTCGACCACGGCCGGGCAGGCGTGCGCGTGACGGTTGGGATCGAGGGGTTCGTGGAGGTGCCGGCGGAGGACGGGAGCACGCTCACCGCGGCAACGGAGGAAGCCGGGTCGAGCAGCCGCACGCCGGCGACCCGCCGACCGGTCCTGGAGAGCGCGCAGCAGCTCGAGGTGCTCGTCCGCCGCGCCGACGGACGGCCGCTGGCCTTCGCCGAGGTGCTGGCCTACCGCGGCGAGGCCCTGCGCAGCGCAGGCAAGGCCGACGAGGACGGGCGCGCGGAGCTCCTCTCCTTCACCGGCCCGGCCGAGCTGCGCGTGCGCTTCGTCGAGGACGAGATCGCGCGCGCGAGGATCCCCAGGGCCTCTGGGCGGCACGAGGTCCTCGTGCCCGACGGCGCGGTCGTGGCCGGGATCGTGCGGCTGGACGGCGTACCACGCGGGAACGTGTGGCTCGAGCTCGTCACCGGCCCGGAGGAGGGCTGGGCGGGCCGCCGCGTGCGCGAGGCCCTCGAGAACCTGGGCCTGAGCGAGCCGCGCCGCGCACGACGCACGTGCAGCGCAGCGGACGGAAGCTTCCGCTTCGAGTGGCTGCCACCTCGGTGGAGCGGGTCGCTGCGGCTCCAGGAAGAGACGAGACTGCGCTTCGCAGACGGCACGCAGCGCCTCGCGCTGGTGGGCCCCGACGACGGACTCGAGCTCGAGCTCGTGCGGCGAGGACGCAGCGCCGACCTGCGCTGCCGCGCCGTCCTGGACGGCGTGCCGGTGCCGGGCACGACCTGGCAGGCGGAGCTCGTGGCCGAGTCCTGGTCGAGCAACCCGTTCGGAGCATGCGACGACGAAGGGCGCTTCGTGCTGCCGATCGACGACGAGGAGG
>DASVAP010000332.1:0-5921 GCA_036376275.1 Planctomycetota bacterium
GGTCGGCCTAGCGTCTCTGCCCCGCGACCTCCGGCGCGCGCACCCCACGCCGTACCCGGGCCCGCGGCTCCCCCGCGATGGGCTCCATCAAGATCGGCAGCGCCTTCGGGATCCCGGTGCGGATCCACCTGACGTTCCTGCTGCTCGCCTGGGCGCTGGTGCTCTTCACCACCGACCCGCTGCGCATCCTCGGGCTGATGGCGGTCGTGTTCGGCTGCGTGCTGCTGCACGAGCTCGGGCACAGCCTGGTGGCGCGCGGCTTCGGGCTGCGCGTGGCCGACATCACGCTGTGGCCGCTGGGCGGGATGGCGCGCATGAGCGAGATCCCCGAGAACTCGCGCATCGAGGCGCTGATCGCGATCGCGGGGCCGGCGGTGAACTTCGCCCTGGCCGGGCTGGCGGTGGTGGCCCTCAGCGCGGGCACGGCCCTCGGGCTCGAGCCGGACTCGGGGCCCGAGCGCTTCCTGTGGTTCTTCCTGGTGGCCAACGTGATCCAGGGCGGCTTCAACCTGGTGCCGGCCTTCCCGATGGACGGCGGGCGGCTCCTGCGCGCGTTCCTCGGGCGCAAGCGCGACTGGCTGGCGGCGACCGAGCTGGCGGTGCGCGTGGGCCGCGTGATCGCGGGGCTGTTCCTGGTCGGCTCCCTGTTCGCCATGGTGCAGGGCCAGAGCTTCTGCATGCTGCCGCTGGTGGCGCTGTTCGTGTGGTTCGAGGGCACGCGCGAGCTGTGGAGCGTGCGCATCCGCCACGGGATCCTGCCCTTCGGAGCGGGCGCGCGCGCGGCCGCCACGGGGGCGCCGCGCGACGTCGGCGTCGCGGGCCCCGGGCCGCAGCCGGAGGAGCCGCCCGAGCCCGGCACGGCGCGCCGGCCGCGCACCTGGCTGCAGCGCCTCTCCTCGAGCGGCGGCTTCAGCGAGGAGGAGATCCGGCGCCTGGAGGCGCACCGGGGACCGCTGCGGAACCGGAGCGATCCGCCGGTCTAGCCACAGGGCCCCCGCCGCGCAGCTCGCGCAGGCACAGGAAGAGCTCGCGCAGGAAGATGCGCGCCTCGTCCGGGTCGAGCGCGCGCGGCGTGCCGAAGAGGCGCGCGTGGTAGTGCTCGGCCGTGCGGCGCTGGAGGCGCGCGCGGGCCGCGGGATCGAGCTCGCGCCGCGTGAGCAGCGTGCGCAGGAGGCCCAGGTCGCGTCCGTCGAGCCGGCGCACGGCGGCCGGGTCGAGCGCGAACTGGTGCACCGCGATCTGCGACCAGGCGAGGTCCGGCACCGGCTCGCGCACCGGGCGGCGGCGCCCGTCGCGCAGCACGACCGTGCCGGCCACCAGGTCGCCGAGGCGCTGGCGCAGCGGCGTGGCCGCGATCAGGATCCACACCAGCGGCACCGGCAGGACCAGCACGGCCTCGAGCGGCACGAAGAGCGCGCGCAGCAGGAGCTGCGACGCGCGCGGCGCGAAGCCCTGCGCGTCGGCCACGCGCAGCCCGGTCGCGACCTTGCCGGGCGTGCGGCCCTCGAGCAGGAGCGCGCAGCCGAACCAGTAGGCCACGACCAGCACGATCGTGCCGCTCAGCAGGACCGCCGCGCCCGCCGCGAGGCCGGTCAGCGCGAGGATCAGCACCAGCGCGGCCAGCACCGCCAGGAACAGGAGCCCGTCCACGGCCGCCGCGAGGAGGCGCGTGCCCGGGCCGGCGAGCTCGAGCCGCAGCGGTACGCCCTCGGGCGTTTCCAGGACGAGATCGGCCACGGGCGCAGTGTAGGGCGAGCCGGCCGCCAAGGCGCGGGGCGTGCTCCTGCGCCGGACAGGCCCTAGACTCGGGCCGCGGATGGACGAGGCGCGCACCAGCCGGGCCGGGGGCGACGACCTGGCGCGCCTGCGGCGGCTGCTGGCCGGCGGGCGCCCGCTCGCGCGCTGGAGTGGCGAGGAGCTCCTGGCGCTCACCCCGCTCTACCGCCGCGCCTGCACGCACCTCGCGCGGCTCGAGCAGGAGGGCGAGGCGCCCGAGCGCACGGCCGAGCTGCGTGCCCTGGTGGCAGCAGCCCACGCGCGGCTCTTCGCGCGCGAGGAGCGCACGAGCCTTCCGTGGAGCGCGCGCGCGCTGGCCTTCCTGCTGGTCGATGGCCCGCGCGCCGTGCGCGCCGAGAAGAGGCTGCTGGCGCTGGCCTTCGCCTTCTTCTACGGCCTGGTGCTGGCGAGCTGGCTCGGCGTGAGCCGCGACCTCGACCTCGCCTACTCGCTGCTGGCGCCCGCGATGGTCGAGCAGGAGCTGGAGCAGCTCGCCGCCGTGGCCGAGGGCGAGCCCTTCCGCGGCAACTTCACCTTCGGGCTCGGGGAATCGCCCACCACCGCCGGCCGGATCCTGCTGCACAACATCGGCATCGGCGTGCTGTTCTTCGCCTCCGGGCTGCTGCCGCCGATCTTCGCGCTGCTGCTGGCGACCAACGGGCTGATGGTCGGGACCTACACCGCCGTCGCCGGGCACTTCGGGCAGGCGGGCGCGATCTCCTCGATCCTGTGGACGCACGGGATGCTCGAGCTGCAGGCGCTCGTCCTGGCGGGCGCGGCGGGCCTGGTGCTGGTGCGCGCCTGGATCCGGCCAGGGGTCCACACGCGCGGTCAGGCCATGCTGCGCGAGAGCCGGCGCGCGCTCGAGCTGTTCCTGCCGGTCGTGCCGATGCTGGTCGTGGCCGGACTGATCGAGGGCTTCGTCAGCCCGCACGCGCCGCCTGGCGTGCGCCTGACGGTGGCGGGCGCGAGCGCGCTCGCGCTGGTCGGCTGGGGCGCACTCGGGACACGGATCCTGCCGCTGCGGTTGGGCTCGGTTTGACGGTTTCGCGGAGCCACGAGTACCCTGCCACGGAAGCTGGGCCGCAGTCCGGTCCACCGCGTTCCTGAAGACTCTCCGACGGAGGAGCGACATGGACTCGAAGTTGCGGCTGAGATGGATCGGGGGCAGCGCGCTGCTGGCCTGCGCCGTGGCGTGCAGCGACAGCGGTGGCGGAGGAGGCGGCGCCGCGACGGCGACTCTCTCGGGGACGATCCTCGGGTCGCAAGGGCTGCCGCTGCCGGGGGCTGTGGTCGAGGTCAGCTCGACGACGCTGCTCCTCGGCGGCTCGGGCACGACCACGCGCTCGGCCGTGACCGACGACTTCGGCAACTTCATCCTCCTCGACAACCCCACCGGGTCCGTCCACGTTCACGTCGACGGCAGCGGCGTCGCCGGCGGGACCTTCGCATCCATCGAGCTCGCCCTGGTGCTCGGCGCGGGCGCCTCGATCCTGCCGCAGCCGGTCGTGCTCCCGGACCTCAGCGCGGGCTCGACCGAGCTCGTGGTCGTCGACGGCAACGGCATGACCGTCGGCGACTCGACCTTGGGCGACCCGCAGACCACCTTCTACTCGCTCGAGATCCCGACCGGGACGACGATCACGGTGGACGGGATCATCCCCGCGAGCGGGCTCGTGACGGTCAACGTGACGAGCGTCCCGGCGCGCGAGGTCCCCATGCCCCTGCCGGCGGGCCTGCAGGGCACTGCCTTCGTGACGATCCAGCCGCCGGGCGCGGCCTTCAACCCGCCACTCTCGCTCACGCTGCCGAACACCGAGAACCTGGCGCTTGGCACGCAGGTGGACATCTGGTCCTTCGACCACGGCATCGGAGGCTGGGTCAACCGCTCGGAGCAGACCGGCAACCGCGGGGTCGTGATGGACGTCGGCGGAACCGAGCTCGTCGTGGCCAGCAACGTCATCACCGAGGGCGGCTGGCACAGCGCCGTGATCGACGTCGAGCCCCTGTGCGCGACGACCCTCGCCGGGCAGGTGTTCGCCGAGGGCAGCAACGCGGTACCGGTGCCGAACGTGCTGATCAGCCTGCAGACCGGTCAGTTCGGCGTGACCGACGCGGCCGGGCGCTTCTCCATCCCCTCGGTGCCGGCCTACAACGCCGCCGTCCTGCCGCAGTGCGAGCTGTTCGACAATGTGTTCCTGACGGCGCTCGGTCCCGTGTCCCACGGCGCGAACCGGACGTCCACCATGGTTCCGACCGGCATCCTCGTGCTCGGCGGCGTGACGAACGTCCCGCCCTTCGACCTGACGGTCAGCGTGACGGGCTCGCTGGTGGGCTCGGTCGAGGACGCCTCCGGGAACCCGGCCGACGGCACGGTCACCCTCGCGGGGCCGCAGAATCGAACGGTCCAGACGAGCGGCGCCGCCTTCTTCGCCTCGAACCTGACCCCCGGGGCCTACACGGCGAGCTTCGAGTTCGCCAGCAAGCTCACCGGCACGGCGGACATCACCGTGACCGCCAACCAGCAGGCCGTCGTGCGCGTGGTCGAGCCCGGCGCGCCGCCAGGCGACGACACGATCGTCGTGCACGTCGTGGACCTGACCCAGGCGGGCGTCGCCTCCAAGGTGCCGCAGGCCAGCGTCACGCTGGTGGGCGCGAGCGGAGCGCCGCTCTTCCGCACGGCCAACGGCGCCGGCATCGCCGAGTTCGAGGACGCGCCGGCCGGCCCCTACACCGTCACGGCCCAGATCGAGAGCCCGCTCCTGCCCGCGGGCAGCTTCCGCGTCGCCACGACCGTGGTCGGCGTGAACGCGCTCGGCAACCCGCCGACGATCGTGCTGCCGTTCCTCGACACGGGCGCCAGCCCGCCGGCGATCACGACCGACGCCATGCTCGACGGCACGGTCCAGAACGTGCCGGCCAGCACGGTGCTCGAGTACCAGATCGCCGACCGGGTGCTGGGCTTCTTCGACTCCGGCCCGGCCGACACCGGCTTCAGCGCCTCGATCCCCTCGGGCCTCGCGCTCGACGTGGGCGTGGTGGCGATCGACACGACGACCCAGAAGATCGTGAGCGGGATCTTCGTCGCGAACGTGCTGGCGACGCCCGGGCAGACGCTGATGCTCGACTTCGACTTCGCGAACGCGCACCCGTTCGATCGTCCGATCGACATGACCTACTCGAACGTGCAGATGCACCCGAGCAAGTCCGTGGAGCTGGCCCTGGGCGGCCTCGCCTACGCGCTGCAGCCCGGCGTGGACTTCCCGGACCCGCTGTGCATGCCGAACCTCGCGCGCGCGAAGTTCGCCGACTTCCCGGCGGTACTGGCCTTCGGCAGCGAGGACCTCGGGCCGGCCTTCGCCGAGAGCTCCTGCGACCAGCCGCTGCTGGGCTCGACCCCGCTGTCCCTGAGCGTGCCCTTCATCGGCCCGCCCACGATCAACGAACCGGCCGACGGGGCGAGCTTCCCGAGCTACGGCGCGGGGAAGGTGGTCGACCTCGACCTCGGCACCGCCGCCGGAGTCGGACCCGGCTTCAACGGCATCTCCTTCTTCCACGAGTCGCAGTCGGGCGATCTCCTTTCGCTCTGGAACATCCTCGTCAGCCCGCAGACGCTGGCCGTGACCCTCCCGCCGGTGTTCCCGAGCAAGCCCATGTTCACGCCCGGCTTCGCGGGTGTGAACGTGGACACCACGCGCTTCGTGTTCCCCGGCTTCTCGTTCGCGGGCTTCTTCGACGCCAACCTGCCGGCCAACCTGGCCGCCGTGCTCGAGGACCGGATCTGCGGCGCCAGCCGCAGCCATTTCTTCACCATCGGGGTGCCGTTCCAGGCCGCTCCGCCGCGCGAGCTCGTGCGGCGCGTGCTGGCGGCGCGCGGCGCGCGTCCCTAGCTCGGGACGCACCGACCCGGCGAGCCGCCCGCGACGATCGGCTACACTTCCCGCGGTGACGCAGGTCTTCGCGCTGGCCCTGGCCCTCGGCATCCTGTGCGCCTGCGGCGAGGCCGACCCCACCCCCGGCCGTGCCGGGGCGGCCCGCCCCTCGATCGTCTTCCTGAGCATCGACACGCTGGGGGCCGGCAGCACCTCGCTGCACGGCTACGCCCGCGACACGACGCCGCACCTCCTGGCCCTGGCGGCCGAGTC
>DASVAP010000333.1:0-14876 GCA_036376275.1 Planctomycetota bacterium
GGCCCCTCGACCGGGGAGCACGGAACGCGGTGGATCGTCTGATGTCGAATCCCGACCAGGAGCGTGAGCGGCTGGCCCTGGCGATCGCCGACGGCGAGCGCATCGACTGGGAGCGCGTGCGGGCGGAGGGGCTCCTCCCCGGCCACGAGATCCGTGCCCTGCAGGAGCTCGAGGCCCGGCGTGCTCGCCCTCCCGCGGGCGCCACGCTCGCTCCGGGCCAGGTCGTCGGAGACTTCCGCCTGATCGCCCCGCTCGGCGCGGGCGGCAGGCCGATCCCGCCGCCATCACCGCGGGCCTGCCCCTGCGGTCGCCTAGGGCAACGGCGCCTGGCCCCGACGAGACGGGTGGCGGAAGCCCCCGTGCCCGGGACGGCCCGGTTACCTTGGAAGCCAACATGCTCGTCCGCTGGCCCATCTGGGTCGTCTTCTCGACCATCGGTCTCGCCGACTCGCCCCTGTCGGCGCAGCGCGCCGGCCGAAATCCTGTGAGCCCGACGCTGCACGCGCCCCCCGGTGTGGCCCAGGCCCTGGGGCCGGGCACGGTCGTCGACCGCCGCAAGATCAGCAGCGTCGCGGGCGGGTTCCCGGACGACACGCTCGACGCGGGGGACCACTTCGGGAAAGCGCTGACGGCGCTCGGGGACGTGAACGGCGACGGCTTCACCGATCTCGCGCTGGGCTCCGACGACTTCGCGGCCAACGGCGGGCTGTTCGACGGCCTGACGATCTCCGGGGCCGTGTACGTGCTCTTCCTCGACGCGCAGGGAGCGGGCCTCGGGTACACGAAGCTGTGGAACGGGGGCGGCGGGCTCGCGGGTCAGCTCGGCGACGGGGAGTTCCTGGGGCGAGCGCTGGCCGGCCTGGGCGACCTCGACGGCGATGGCGTGCCCGACCTCGCGAGCCTGGGCGGCAGCGACGGCTCCTCGGATGCGGCTCTGTGGATCCTCTTCCTGGCCGCCGACGGCTCCGTGAAGTCCTTCCGCAGGCACGGATCGGTGTTCGGCACGGCGCTGGCGAGCGTGGGCGACCTCGATGGAGACGGCCTGCAGGAGCTGGTCGTGGGTCAGCCCGAGGACCTGCCCTCCTCGCGCGGCGCCGTGGAAGTCTTCTTCCTGGCGGCCGACGGCGGCCTGCGTGCTCGGCAGAAGATCGACGAGGCGAACGGCGGCTTCACCGGCACGCTGCCGAACCGGGGCCAGTTCGGGCTGGCCGTGGCCGGCCTGGGCGACCTCGAGGGCGACGGGGTGCCGGAGCTGGCCGTGGCCGCGGACACGGGTGTGATCTGGCTCCTGTCGCTGGCCCCGAACGGCACGGTGCTCTCGCACACCACGATCCCCGACCTCGGCGTCGACCTGCGCTGGTCCCTGGCCGGACCGGGCGACCTCGACGGGAACGGCGTGCCGGACCTCGTGGCCGGCTCGGCCGTCGACGACGACGGAGGTCCGGACCGCGGGGCGCTCTGGGTGCTCCTCCTGGAGGCGGACGGGGGCCTGGCGGGGATGCAGAAGATCAGCCAGACGCAGGGCGGCTTCGGCGGGACGCTGCGCAACGGCGATCGCTTCGGCAGCGCCCTTGCGGCGCTGGGCGACCTCGACGGCGACGGGACACCCGACGTCGCCGCCGGCGCCCCCGAGGACGACGACAACGGCGCCGGCGCCGCGTGGGTGCTGCGCCTCGGGACGAGCGCGTCGGTCGTGGGCCAGGAGAAGCTGAGCGACCGGCCGGGGAGCCTGCTGGAGGGCACGCTGGACCCCCGGGACCAGTTCGGACGCTCCCTCGCGCTCCTCGGCGACCTCGACGGGAACGGCGTGCCGGACCTGGCGGTCGCGGCCGACGGCGACGACGACGGCGGTGAGCAGCAGGGCGCCGTGTGGATCCTGCTCCTGCGCGCGGACGGCAGCGTCGAGCGCGTGACGAAGATCGCGGAGGGCCGCGGCTCCTTCGACGGCGCGCTCGACCTGCAGGACGAGCTCGGCAGCAGCCTGGCGGCGCTGGGCGACCTCGACGGCGACGGCACGCCGGACCTGGCCGTCGGCGCGCGCAACGACGACGACGGCGGAGGGAACCGGGGCGCGGTATGGGTGCTCTTCCTGCGGCCCGACGGCAGCGTCCGGGCGCACCAGAAGATCAGCTCGCTGCAGGGCGATTTCACCGGACCGCTCTTCGCGGGCGACCAGTTCGGGGCCGCGCTGGCCTGCCTCGGCGACCTCGACGGCGACGGCACGCGCGAGCTCGCGGTGGGCGCGAGCGGGGACGGTGCGGTCGACGTCGGAGCCGTGTGGATCCTCTCGCTCGGCCTCGACGGGCGCGTCGTCGCCCAGCTCGAGCTCGGACAGAGCGCGTTCCCGGGTGTCGCCATCGGCCCCCGCTTCGGGGCCTCGCTCTGCAGCCTGGGCGACCTGGACGGGGACGGGACCGGGGATCTCGCGGTCGGCGCGGTGGTGGACGAGTTCTTCGACGTCGGCTCCGGCAAGGTGCGCGTCCTGTTCCTGAATCCCGACGGGAGCGTGCGCGCCCATCAGGAGATCGGACGCGATGCGGGCGGCTTCACGGGGACGCTGACGGACGACGACCTCTTCGCACGCTCACTGGCGGCGGCGGGTGACCTGGACGGAGACGGCGTCACCGAGCTGGCCGTGGGGGCTCCGCTCGACGGCTTCGTGCCCTCGGGCCAGCTGACCCGCGGGGCGGTCTGGATGCTCTTCCTGGAGCGGGACGGCCACGTGCGGCGTCATCAGAAGATCAGCCGCGACGAGGGTGGCCTGGGCATCGACCTCCAGCGCGGCGTCGACTTCGCGAGCGCCCTGGCGACCCTGGGCGACCGCGACGGCGACGGTCTCGACGACCTGGCGGTCGGCTCGCTGGGCGACTGGGACGGCGGGAACCACGGCGCGGTCTGGCTGCTGGACCTCGACGGGATCGCGCGCGCCGGCTTCGAGCGCGGCGACGACCCGGAGCGCACGCCGCTCGAGAACGGGCGCTCCCTCGCCGCCCGGCCGGGCTTCACGCGCGCCTTCACCCTGGAGGGCACGGGCGCGAACCTCGGGCCGGCCCTGTTCGACTCGAGCCCAGCCGGGCCGAACGACCCGAGCCAGGACCGCGACCTCCTGGTCGCCAAGGGGCATGTCCTGATCCTTCAGAACTCCGGGGCACCGGCTCAGAGCTCACCCGGGACCTTCGACCGGCCGAACGACGACCAGGACGGCGGGCGCCTCGTGTTCCGCTTCCCCGCCCCGGCGCGCGCCCTGGCGCTCGACCTCGTGGACGTCGACCTGGGCACCCAGCAGCGCGTGCAGGTGGGGCTCGTCGACGCGGCCGGACACACGCGCGTCTACCACGTCCCCGGTGGCTGGACCGAGGACCTCCTGCTCCACGGCGCGCCCGCCTGGCGCACGCTCGACCTCGAGACCCTGGCGCCGCAGCCGGGCTTCGCGGCCGTGGCCACGGCCGCGGAGGACCCCGGCTTCGACGCTGCCGCGGTGGTGCGGATCGAGGTCGAGCTGGGCAGCTCGGGTGCTGTCGACGAGCTGCGCTGGGACCCGCATCCGGGGTCCTGATCCCCCGCGCGAAGGGCACAGCTGCAGTCGCCGGACCTCAGATCCCCGGACACCGGTCATCGGCTCTCGAGCGTCTCCCAAGGAACGCAACGAGTCGGCACGCGGGGACGAGCGAGGCGGGTGCCGCAGACAGCAACCGATCCCCGCCATCGTGGAAGGAGCGAGCCCTGCGCTGCGCGACGCGCGCGTCGAACAACCTTCTCAGCCGGCCTGGTCCGCGCCCACGGTGCCTGCCAGGTCTAGCGGGACGGTTTGGCGCTCGCTCGGCGACCTGGCGGGGTAGCCGGCGACCGGAATCGGCCCGCACGACCGCCAGGCACTCCCGGGACCCGTGCGCCGGCGAGGGACACGTGGTGACCACGGGGATCGCCCCTAGGGGCTCGGACACGAGCCCAGGGAGCGGTGCCCAGGACGGATCGAGTCCTTGGGCTGTTCCGGCAGCCTGCGCCCAGGCGACCTGCACGGGTTTCCGGGCGCCTCTCCCGCGCGGCCGGGACGCGAAGTTCCTCCCACCTCCGCCCTTCTGGACGGGGCGCTCAAGAAGGACCGTGCCAGCGTTCGAACGTGGGGGCGGGGGAACAGGGATGCGGTGCACCAAGAACACGTGCGCGGCCGGGTCGCCGGCCTCGGGCTTCACGATGATCGAGCTCATGATCGTCGCGAGCGTGCTGCTCCTGACGCTGCTGTTCTTCTCGCAGTCGATGGGGTCGACGGCGGCCCTGTCCGGGGTCAACCGTGAGACCGGTCTGGCCACGGAGGGTGCGCGCGAGATCGTCGAGCGCATGCAGGGCACCGAGGACTTCGCGCGCGTCTTCCGGCTCTACAACGACTACCCGGACGACGATCCCAATGGTCCGGGGACCGCGCCCGGGGCCGGCTTCGCGGTGGCGGGGCTGGAACCGACCGACGACGATCCCGACGGGCTCGTGGGCGAGATCCGCTTCCCCACCGTGCCGGGGCCCGCGGGCCCGCAGCTGCGCGAGGACGTCGTCGACGACGCGCTCGGAATGCCGCGCGACCTCGACGGCGACGGCCTTCCTCCCGACGCGCTCGACAAGAAGGACACCTACCGCCTCCTGCCGGTCGAGCTGACCCTGCGCTGGAAAGGGAAGACAGGCGTACGGAGCATCCAGCTCCAGACCCTGCTCGCGAACCGATGAGAACGCACAGCCACGGGCCCTTCCTGCGCCGTGACGCGGGGTTCACTCTGGTCGAGCTGACGATCGCCGCAGCGCTCCTGGCCATGGTCCTCGGTTCGGTGGCGCTCGTCGCCGGCTCGAGCGAGCGGGTGTACCGCACGGAGAGCGTGCACTCCCACCTCGAGGCCCAGGCCGGGCGGACGATGCTGCACTTGTGCGAGGAGCTCCGCCAGGCGGGGGTCGACACGCTGTTTCCGGCTCCCGCGACGGGTGTCGCCGCGAGCGCCGTGCAGTACGTGCAGGCGATCGGGATCGAGGGCGGCGTGGTCCAGTGGACATCGCTGCGCCGGCTCGAGCTCCAGTACGAGCCGGGCGAGATCGACGACGGCCTGGACAACAACGGCAACGAGCTGGTCGACGAGATGCGGCTCGTGCTGATCGAGGCTCCCGGCAGCCCGGACGAGGTGCGGCGCGTGCTCACGCGCTGGGTGTCCGAGCTGCTCGAGGGCGAGAGCGCGAACGGCCTGGACGACAACGGGAACGGTCTGGTCGACGAGCCGGGCTTCTCGCTGGAGGGGAGCGGGCGGGCCGTGACCGTGCGGTTCACGCTCGAACGACGGACGAACGAGGGCGCGCTCCTGAGGCGCACGGCCGTTTCTACCGTGCGCCCCAGGAACGTCTTGGGAGGGGCACCATGAAACAGTCGCGAGTCTTGCAGCAGAGAACGCACGGATCCCGGCGCGGCATCGCGCTGGTGTTCGCGCTGGCGGCGGCCGCCATCCTCGGGGGTCTGGTCTGGGCACTGCTCGCCATGAACCTCTCCACGCAGCGCGTGCGCGCGCAGGACGAGAGCTATCAACGCTCGTTCTACGCGGCCGAAGCCGGCCTCAGCGACGCCTACGTGCGCGTGACCTCGGGCCTGATCGACATGCGTGCGCTCCCGACGAGCATCGGGAGCCCCGACGCTCCGATGCGGCTCGGTCCGATGTCCTACTGGGTCGAGATCGAGGCCGCCGGCTCGCGCGCCGTCGCCATACGCTCCACGGGGATCAAGGATGGCGCGCAGGAGCGGCTCGAGATGGTGCTGGCGCAGCGCCCCAACGGGTTCTTCCAGTTCGCGTGCTTCGGCGCGGAGGGCGTGCAGCTCAACAGCAACGCCTTCATCGACAGCTACGACTCGAGCCTCGGCAGCTACCAGTCGCAGGTGCAGGGCGGCAACGACTTCGCCGGCGAGAACGGGAACGTGGGCTCGAACCGTGACATCACGCTCCTCTCGAACACCGAGATCCACGGTGACTGCCGGCCGGGGCCGCTGGGCGTCCTGGACGACTCCGCTCCGCGCGTCTACGTCTCTGGCTCGACCGAGCCCTCCCAGGAGGAGTTCCCGATGCCGCCCATCGAGGTCCCCGTCATCCCCTCGTCGGGCTCGATGACGCGCAGCACCAACCTCGTGCTGGGCCCAGGCGACGTGCACCTCTCGTCGCTCCACATGCAGGGGGGCACGACGCTGACCCTGGTCGGGCCAGCCAGGATCGTGCTCGACGACTACCTCATGCGCAGCGGCGCCACGATGATCTTCGACGCCACGGGCGGTGAGATCGAGCTCTACGGGACGAAGGACTTCGTCCTCGAGAGCAACACCGTGATGCGCACGCTCTCGGACTCCGCCCTCGACGTCACCGTCTTCCTCTCCGGCGACAACATGACGCCGGGGCGCCGGGACCGCGTCCAGCTCAGCTCGAACGCCGACTTCGTCGGCGCCATCTACGCGCCGAGGATCTCCTACGCCCTGAACAGCAACTTCGATGTCTACGGCAGCATCATCTGCGGCCGGCTGTCGCTCGCCAGCAACGGCGAGATCCACTTCGACGAAGCCCTGCTCTACGACGGCGAGGGAGAGCCGGAGTACGACGTGCGCCTCTGGCACGCGCTGCCGCCGCTTCCCGAGGAGTGAGCGCGACCCCATGTCGTTCTGCCGCGTAGGGCGCGCGAGGCTCTTCGGCGTCTCGCTGATGCTCGTCGCGACCGCCGGTGTCGTCGCTCCCGCCAGCGCGCCGGGCGCGGGATCCGATGCGTTCGCCAGGCGCGTCGCGGAGTCGACCTCGGTGGCGAGCGAGCCCGAGCTCGAGCGGCGCGCGTACGAGCTGGCCCACATGCGCGGCGCGCTCCAGGCCTACTTCGAGCTCGCCTCCGCCGGCTGCGTGCCTGGCGACGACGGCGAGGCGCTCCCGCTCGGTGAGGACCAGCTGCGTCTCCTGCGCCGCGTGGCAGAGCTGTTCGCCCCGGCCGGCGTGATCGACCACGTGCGCAACGGGATGGCAGCCGCGCCCGGCGAGCCCTGGCGCCGCACCGCGCTCGCGCTGCTCGGGCTGCACGGAGGCTCGTCGCAGTTCTCGCTGCTCTCCCAGCTCGTCTGCGACGGTCGCGAGGCGCCGCCGCGTCCAGGGCTCGTGGAGCCCTTCACGGAAGCGCTCACCGCCGTGCTGCGACGCGATGGCGTGCGCGTGCAGGATCTGCGCTGGCTCGCGGTCGAGGCGCCCATGCTGGTCGAGGCGATGATCCCCGCCGTCGGCCGCGCCGGCAGGCCGGAGGGCCTGGACTGGCTCACGGGCTTCCTGAACGACCCGCGGTTCGGCGCGGCGGCGCTGCGGGAGATCGGCCGGCTGGCCGGAGCGGCCCGCGGTGAGCGCGCCGCCGAGACGGCAGCCGCGGTCCTTCCGGTGCTCCTTGCGCCCTCCCAGACCCGGCGGCGGAGCGCGCTGCGCGTGCTGAGCGCGCTCCAGCAACCCGCTTCCCTGCCACGCCTCGTGCTCCACCTGGAGCGTGCCCCGACCGAGAGCGAGCGCGAGATGACGCTGTCCGCGTTGCGCGCGATCTCGCGCGTCAACCTGCCTGCCGACGCCGCGGCCTGGGCAGACTGGGCCCGGCGCGAGAAGCAATGGTTCAGCGAGTTCGCGGAGGGAGCGCTCGCCCGGCTCGCCGCGGAGGACGTGGCCGAGGTCGTGGCCGCGGTGCACGAGCTCGCGCGGCACCCGCTCCATCGTGAGCGCTTCGCCACGCCGCTGGCCGCGCTCCTCGCCGAGCACGCCTCGCCCGTCCTGCGCGCCCAGGTCTGTCTCGCCCTGTCGCAACTGGGCTCGGAGGCCGCCGTGCCGCAGCTCCTGGCCGCGCTCGAGGACGACGATCCGAGCGTACGCGCGAGCGCACTGCGTGCGCTGCGCACGCTGACCGGCCTCTCCGCAGGGAGCAGTCGTCAGGAATGGGAAGAGGCGCTCGACGCGCGCGCGTCCAGCGACTCGCGTCAGCCGCCGCTGTAGGCTCAGCGGCCTGTCGGACGGCACTGCTCGCAGTCGGTCGTCCAGGAACCCCGCGGGCAGGCTCGGGCGGGGGCCGCGCGGGAGCAGCGCGAGTCTCAGCCCGGCCGCGCCAGGGTTTCGACGTAGTGCGTGAGGGCCCCGTCGAGCCAGTGGCGCCATCCGAGCCCGTCGCGCTCGAGAAAGGCCGTGTGACCGCCGTGGTCCTCGAGGTGCAGCGCGAGCCAGGGGGGCCGCGCGCAGGCACGCAGCGGACCGGGGCGGACAAAGGGATCGTCGCGCGCGGCGATGATCACGCCCGGCGTGCGCACCTCGGCCAGGCGCGGCCCAGCCGAACAGCGCGCGTAGTAGTCGCCCGAGTCGCGGAAGCCGCCCGCGGGCGCGGTGTAGAGGTCGTCGAAGGCGCGCAGGGACAGGTGCCAGGGAACACGTGGGCAGCGCGCGAGCAGGCCGTCCTCCACGCGCTCCCGCAGGGCCCGCCGCAGGCGCAGGAGGAAGCGCAGCTCGTAGAGGCGCGCAAGACCGCGGTGCACGTCGCGCGCCGCCGCCGCCAGGTCGAGCGGGGGGCTGACCGCGATCAGGCCCGCGAGCCAGGGTGCGCGCTGCTCCGCCGCCGCGAGCAGGAGCGCGTTGCCGCTCAGCGAGAACCCGATGGCCACGTGGACTCGATCGGGCGCCTCCGCGTGGCTGCTGGCGAGCACGGCCGCCAGGTCGGCACTGCTCCCGGAATGGTACGGCCCGCGCGCCAGGCCGCGCCCCGCCCCGCACCCGCGGTGGTTCGCTGCCCACACCTCGTGCCCGCGCTCCCGCAGGACCGCCGCCGTGCGGCGGACGTAGTCCGCGTCCGCGTCCCCGGAGAGCCCGTGGAAGAGGTGCACGCGCACGCCGCTCGCGCCCGGGAGCGCGTGCACGACGAGTCGATCCCCATCTGCCAGGGCGACCTCCGAGTGCCGCGCACGCGGGTCCGTGGAGAGGGCCGGCCCCGGCGACGGCAGCACATGCCCGAGGACCGTCTGCGCGTGTCCGCCGCGCGCCCACCAGGGTGGCCGGCACGCGCGCGGATAGGGCGGCGGAGCGTCGAGTGGCGGGAGGACCACGGCGGCGGGAAGATAGCGCGCACGACCCCCACCGCCCTGGCGCAGGCCCGCTCCTCGATCCAGGCCCGCGCCAAGCGCGCCCTGCAGCCCGATCACGGGGGGCAAGAGCTCACCTGGGCCGAGCTCCTCGGGCGCGAGTCCCTTGATCGACTTCCTCACCCGCCCCACGTGCGGCGGGAAGCGCGAGCTCGGCTGGCCGTCTTGGTGTCCGCTGGCAACCTTGCCGTCGGCGCCCGCCATCTCTCCAGCTCCGCGTCGACCGCTCGCTCCGACGCCCACTTGCCGCGAGGCAGAATGTAGCCGAGCACCCGCGTGGTCTCTCGCGCGGCGGCCAGGTCCTGGGACATCACGGGTTCGCAGCCTTCCAGTCGCGTGCAGGCCCTGCTTGGTCGAGGCACGCTCGTGTGGATGCCTCTGCGCGCGTGCCCGTGGTGCCCGTGCCGGTCGGCCTGTCCGTGCGGGACCGGTCTTCTACGAAGTAGTTCGGTCGATTCGCTCACCGCCGCTACCGGATCATCGTGACCTGTCCGGGACATGCGGGGTCGCAGAGCGACCGCCAAGCACGGAGGCCGCCGGTGAAGCACATGCGCATTCTCGTCGAACGCTATGGCGGCCCCGAGGTTCTCGAAGTGCGCGAAGAGGAGGTCCCCGAGCCGAAGAGCGGCCATGTGCGGGTGAAGGTGCTCGCCGCGGGAGTGTGCCTGCCCGACCTGTTGATGCGCGAAGGGGTACACCCGGAAACCCCGCCCTTGCCCTTCACTCCCGGTTGGGATCTCGTCGGCGTGGTCGACCGGCTAGGCGAGGGCGTCTCCAGGTTCGAACTGGGCCAGACGGTCGCCGCGCTTCCGATCCACGGTGCCTACGCCGAATACGTCTGCCTGCGGCAGCGCGCTCTGGTTCCGGTCCCTCCTGGACTCGAAGCAGCAGAAGCCGTCAGCCTCGTGCTGAACTACGTAACCGCGTACCAAATGCTGCACCGCTCGGCGAGGGCGCAGCAAGGCCAGCGCGTGCTCGTCCACGGTGCGTCGGGCGGCGTCGGTTCCGCGCTTCTGCAGCTCGCATGCCTCATCGGTCTGGAGGCGTACGGCACGTGCTCCTCAGGCGGCACAGCGCTCGTCACGACGCTCGGCGGCATGCCGATCGACTACAGGCGGCAGGACTTCGTGGAGGAAATCCGGCGTCTGACGGGCACGGGCGTCGATGCCGTGTTCGACGGCATCGGCGGAACCCACATCTGGCGCTCGCGCAGGGCGCTCCGTCGTGGTGGAAGGGTCGTCGCCTACGGCCTGACCGCCTCGCTGCGCGGAGGTCGGTTGGCGACTGGTCGCTCCGGTCGTCGCAATCGTCTGCACGGGATTCCCGTCTTTGCGCTGTACATCGCCCGCAGCTGGCTGCTCCCGGGGCGGAAGCGCGTGGTGCCGTACAGCATCCAATGGCTCGCACGGCTCAGGCCGGCGCTCTTCCGGGACGACCTGACCGCCCTGTTCGACCTCCTTCGACAGCGCAGGATCTTGCCGGTCGTCGCGCATCGGTTTCCGCTCGCCCAGGCGAGGCAAGCGCACGAGCTCCTCGGCAAAGGGGGCGTCAACGGCAAGATCGTGCTCGTGGGCAACGGCAGGTAGGAGCTGGCGCATGTTGCGCGGACTGTGGGCGACTGGGCACTGCGGACCTCATCGATGCTCCACGTGAGGGGGTCCGGCGAGTTCCTGACGGTCGCGAGGGTAGGGCTCGACTGCCCCGCGTGATGTCCGAAGACCCGGTCGACGCCCCTGCCAGGGTGAGCCTCTCCCCGATCTCGGACGTCCGGCCCGGCGCGGGAGCCGGACCGCTGTCCGAAGTCGGGGAGAAGCTCAGGTGGACACCGGAGCGTAGAACGGGTCCACCGGAGGGCCGGATCCTCGCCTGACCGCCTGGCGAGCTCCCGGTCCCACACCCGGAGACCGAGGCCGGCGACCTTCAGCGCGCCGGCCGCCAGCGCAGCGGTACGGGCAGGCCGGGCTCCGCCTCGACCAGCACCTCCGGCGGATCGAGCACGAGGTCCGCGGGCCAGACGACGAATCGATAGCGACCCGGGGCGAGCCCCGCCAGCTCGGCCCGCCGGGCCTGGAAGTGGATGCGGCGGTCGGAAGCGAGGAGAGGCAGGAACGACGTCAGGCCGCCGGGCTTGCTCCTGATCTCGGCGAGCAGATCCTCCTCGACCAGCAACAGCTCGTGGTCCTCGGGCCAGGGTTCGGCGTTCCGGTCCAGCTCGACCACGAGCGGCGGCATGCGCCGGAGCACCAGCTCGACGCGCGGGGGTCGGCCGTCGGGCCTGACGAGCTCGACGCCGCGCACCAGGGCCGAGCCGTAGCCCTGGAGATCGCGATGCACCGGCCGCGCCAGGAAGTCGACGCGCGGCTGGGCGACCCAGACCTCGTGCCATCCGGCCAGGTCGGGCGTCTCCTCGTCCGACTCGACCGGGGCGAAGAGCTGCCGGTCCGAGCGCGCGAACAGCCGCACGTGTGCCCGCGGGCTCAGGCGCGTGCCCGTGGCGTCCACCAGGCGCACCAGCGCCCTGTACCTTTGCGCGAAGACGAGCTCCACGTCGCGACTGCCCACCGCGATGCCCTCGAGCGCTTGCGACTGGCCCAGGAAGGAACCATGCACGGCGTAGGGCCGGCCGAGGTCGGCCACGTCCAGCGTGAACTCCCCGCGCTCGTCGGTCGGTCGTTCGGCGACGAAGAGGTCTTCTCCGCAAGAGGCGTAGACGTGGGCGTGCGAGAGGGGCGCACCGTCCTCGAAGCGGGCCCGGCCGGAGATCGTCGCCGCGGCGACGCGCAGCAGGACCGCGCAGTAGTTGTGCTCGTCCGCTCGAGCGAGCGTCGAGAGCTCGGCCCCGGCGAGGACCTCGGGCACCTCGTCGAGCCGAAGGCGCAGGCTCAGCTGGCCCGGCTCGACGCGCAGCTCGAAGCGTCCGTGCTCGAAACGCCATTCGCCGCCGCGGGTCGGCCCCTGCCAGCTCAGGACGCCGGCCGCGTCGGTGGGCAGGCCGTTCAAGAGCACGTGACCCTCGAGCCAGGTGCCGTCCGAGGGCTCGCGCGCGAGGGTGAAGGACGTGCTCAGGGTCGAGCCTGGCTCCCCGAGGCGCGGAACGAGCCGTGGGCGCGACTGGTAGCCGCGACACTCCGCCTCCAGCTCCACGTTCAGGCTCCAGGGCAAGGCCGAGAGCCGGAAGCGTCCGCGCGCGTCGGTCCGGGCGTGGCCGTCGGCCCCCGAGAAGGAGTGGCCCGGCGGGAGCTCGTAGAGCGGGGAGCTCTCGACGACCGTGCCGTCCTCGCGCTGCTCGGGCCCGTGGCCCTTCACGCTCAGGTTCGCACCCTCGAGGGGCGCGCCGCCCTCGTCGACGATCTGGCCCTCGAGCGTCACGAGCCGCGGCAGCCGGAGCTCGAGCTCGCCCTGTCCCAGGTCGACCGGGAGGCTCAGCGTGGCGCGACCCTCGGACGAGGCGCTCGCGCGCGCCGTCATCGTCCCTGGACTGACGCAGATGCGTCCGTGGAACGATCCCTCCGCGTCGGTGACGAGCCCGGCCACGCGCGCCCCATGGAGTCCTTCGAGCGTGTCCCAGTCGAGGACGCGACCGCGCAGCTCGAGCCCGCGCACCAGGAAAAGGTCCTGCTCGACCACGGGCTCGGCGTGCGGCAGGAGGAACTCCTGGCGCTCGATCGGGACGAAGCCCTCGGCCTCCACGGCGATGACGGCCGGCACCAGGCAAGGCACCTCGGGGAGCTCGAAGACGCCCTCCGGGCCGCTCACGACCTCGTCCGGTCCGCACCCATCGCAGGTGGCGTGCGCGAGCCTGATGCGGGCCCCCGTCACGCCGGCAGGCTCGCCCTGGGCCCGCACGCGACCGTGCACCCGTGCGGCGGGCACCAGCTGGAACTCGCACGGCTGGTCGCGCTCGTACTCGTAGCTCGAGTGGAGCCGTCCAGCCGCCTCCGCGTGCAGGCGAACGCGATCGTCCGAAGCACGCACGAGGAGGATGCAGCGACCGTCCGCATCGGTGGTGCGAGCGAGCGTGGCCTCCTCGTCGGAGGCGTGCACCCGCGCACCGGTGATCGGCACCAGGCGCTCGTCGTACACGCGCACCTCCAGGGGGATCCGTCCGGCCGAGGTCGGCTCAGTCGGCGCGACACGGCTCGGCTCGACCGCGGACGGCGAGACCTCCGGCGAGGTGTCGAGCGCGTCCGGGCGGGCGTCCAGGGGACCCACGGAGTGGCCCCCGAGCGCCGGCGGCCCGCTCACCGCGCCCACCGTCTCGCGCTCCTCGCGCGCGACGCGGCGCAGCCCCCCGAGGAGCCCGAGCAGGCCCGCCACGACGACCAGGAGCCCGAGCGCAAGCCAGCGGTGACTCGTCGTTCGCATCACACTGCGGCCGCGAGGTCGCGCGTCCTCATTGTACCGAGCCGGCGCTCCCGCCGGCCGTTGCTCGACACCGACGCGGGCGGCTGCCTTCTTCCCGGTGACCCGCGCTCCCGGGTCGCGGCACCCTGGCGCGCCCTTCGCCGGGCTCCCGACGATGCACGGCTACGAGAAGCTCGGCCTCGTCAGCCGGTCACGTCGAGCCCACCGCCGAGCATCCGTGGAGTATCCTCGCGGAGGAGTGGCCTTCCCTATCGCAGCCGGGCTCCTCCTCGGGCTCCAGACACCGCCGCCGGTCGACTTCGCGCGCGAGATCCGACCGCTCCTGGCGGAGCGCTGTTTTGCCTGCCACGGTCCCGACAAGGGCGCACGCAAGGGGCGTCTGCGCCTCGATACGGCCGAGGGCGCGCGCGCCGAGCGCACGGGACGCCCCGCGCTCGTTCCGGGCCGACCGGAGGAGAGCGAGCTCTACCTGCGCATCTCGTCCGAAGATCCCGACGAACGCATGCCTCCCGCGGACGCGCACCAGTTGCCGCTCACCGTGGAGGAGCGCGCGCGGGTGCGGCGCTGGATCGCGTCCGGCGGGGAGTACGCCCAGCACTGGGCCTTCCGTGCGCCGGAGCGTGCGCCGCTGCCGGAGGTGCGCGCCTCTTCGTGGTGTCGGGACCCGCTCGACGCCTTCGTGCTCGCGCGCCTCGAGGCCGCAGGGCTCGCGCCCGCTCCGGAAGCCGAGCCCGACGTGCTCCTGCGACGCCTCAGCTTCGGCCTCACCGGCTTGCCGCCGACTCCAGCCGAGCTCGACGCGTTCCTGGCCCAGTGGTCGCGTGAGCCCGCACACGCCTGGGACGCGGCCGTCGAGCGCCTGCTCGCGAGCCCCCACCACGCCGAGCACCTGACGACGCAGTGGCTCGACCTGGCCCGCTATGCCGACACCCATGGCTACCAGGCCGACGTCGAGCGGCGCGTGTGGCCGTGGCGCGACTGGGTGATCCGCGCCTTCGCCGCGAACATGCCCTACGACCGATTCCTGACGGCGCAGCTCGCCGGCGACCTCTTGCCGGATGCAGCGCAGGACGATGTCCTCGCCACGGCTTTCAATCGCCTGCACCGCCAGACCAACGAGGGCGGGAGCGTCGACGAGGAGTTCCGCTGCGAATACGTGGCCGATCGAGTGGTCACCTTCGGCACGGCCATGCTCGGCCTGACGCTCGAGTGCGCGCGCTGCCACGATCACAAGTACGACCCCATCTCCACGCGCGAGTTCTATGCGCTCTCCTCGTTCTTCGACGACGGCGACGAGAGCGGCCTCTACTCGCACTTCACCGCGGCCGTGCCGACGCCGAAGCTCGCGCTCGCGACGGCCGAGGACGAG
>DASVAP010000335.1:0-3316 GCA_036376275.1 Planctomycetota bacterium
CAACGCCGGCACGATCATCGACGGCACCGAGTCGATCGAGTCCGTCGGCCGCCGCGTCTTCGAGCACGTCCTGCGCACGGCCAGCGGCGAGGTCCCGGCCCGCGCCGAGGAGCACAAGCACCGCGAGTTCCAGTTCTGGGCCGAGCAGTCGGTGTCACTGTAGGGACCGCTGGGCCCGCCGCTCACGCGAGCGGTTTCAGGACCAGCCGCCCGTAGGCGAGGAACGCCATCAGGAGGCCCAGCACGACGCAGAAGACGATCGGCGGGATCTCGCGGTACTGCACGTGCACCCACACGAACAGGAGGCTCTCGAGCGCCAGGACCGCGGCCGCCACCCCGGTGAGAGCCGGCTTCCAGTGCAGGGCTCCGGGAACGATCAGCCCGAGCGTGCACAGGAGCTCGAGGATCCCGAGGGCCGTCCAGGCCTCCCGCGGCAGCGCGCCGAAGGACGGGACGCCCTCGCTCACCTTCTCGAACAGGAAGACCTTCATGACGCCCGACGCCCCGTAGAGGAGCGCGGCGAGGACCTGCAGGATCCACAGCAGCCTGTTCATCGTGTGATTCTCTCCCGGTGGTCGTCGGCCGGTTCGCAGCCTCGTCGGCTGCCGGCACCGGTCATGCGCGGTCGCCCGTTGTAGCGCGCGCCTCGATCGCGCGCATGGCTCGGGCAGCATGGTCCCGGACATGACCGTCGCGATCCGAAGCCAGCAACGCGAGCGCTGGGAGAATGTCTCCACCCCCGAACTCGCAGGCCAGCTCGCACGCCCA
The DNA here is from genome assembly GCA_036376275.1 of Planctomycetota bacterium. Classification (GTDB taxonomy): domain Bacteria; phylum Planctomycetota; class UBA1135; order UBA1135; genus JABFRZ01. The sequence goes on from DASVAP010000335.1 coordinate 769, forward strand.
CTGCCGATGTCGCGGCAAGGAATCCACTCGCCAGCGGTCGAACAGCGCTCGCCAGGTCGCTCCGTCCGCCACCCTCCGCAAGGTCCAGGCGGCTTCCCTTCGAGCTCCCTCCGACGGGTCCGACGAGTGGAACTCGAGCACGCGGTCCAGATCACCCGACCGCCACAGCTCCGGAAGAACGCGCACTGCGACGGTGCGCGTCGAGGCATCTCCTGAACCGAGGAGACGGGCGACGTGGTCATGAGCCTCGAGCAGACGCTGCCGGCCGGCGGCCTCGCACGCGGCCCGCACGACCAGCGCGTCTCGATCGGACAGGAGCGCGCAGACGACGGCCTGCAAGCGGCGGCCTTCGGGGTGAACGCCGATCGCTTCCACGACGCCCCGACGCACATGGGCGTCCGGGGACGAGGTTCGCTCCTCCAGCACAGAGAGCGCGGCATCTCCCGGGGTGTGCGCCAGCGCCACGAGAGCCGCCCACCGTCCAGGCGTGGGGCCGTCGATCCGGCGGGCGAGCTCGGTCGCGCTCTCGCCGTACGGAACCACCACGCCCTCCCAGACCGACGGTCGATTCTCCATCTGCTCCAGCCTCTCCACGCACCGGTCAAGATGCCGGCAGGGCCTGGCGGAGTCCATCGGATGCGTCAGGACCGAAGATGGTCTGCCGGCTTCCACCGGACCTCGAGCCGAGCCGCCACCGACGGTCCAAGGCTCCATGCGCCCTTCGGCGCTCCGCGGTTGCCTCGGAGCAGCCCGGCGCCCCACACTACGCCCCATGCCCTCGATGCGCGCCGCCGCTCTCGTCGCTCCGCGACGGATCGAGCTGGTCGACCTTCCCAGGGCGCCGCTCGGGCCCCACGACGTGCGCGTGCGGCCGGCGGCGGTCGGGGTGTGCGGGACGGATTTTCACATCTGGAGCGGGGAGTCGAACTTCCACCTGGACGAGCGCGGGGCGCCGATCCCGCTCGAGCAGAGCCCGCAGGTGCTCGGGCACGAGATCACGGGCACGCTGCTGGAGGTCGGCCCGGCGGTGCGCGACCTGCGGCCGGGCGAGCGCGTCGTGCTCGACCAGGGGCTCAACTGCCGCTCGCAGCGGCGCGAGCCGGCCTGCGAGTACTGCGCCAGCGGGCACTCGCACCAGTGCGCCTTCTACGTGGAGCACGGCATCACCGGGCTCCCGGGCGGATTCGCGGAGGAGGTCGTGCTGCCGGCCGTGAACGCGGTGCGGCTCGAGTCGGGCCTCCCGTTCGCCGAGGCGGTTCTGACGGAGCCGCTCGCCTGCGTGCTGCACGCGCTCGACTTCACGCGCCGGGCCCACGCCCGGTACGCGCTCGGCGCCGCCGATCCGGGCGCGCGCGTGCGCACGGCCGTCGTGCTGGGGGCGGGTCCAGCCGGGCTCCTCTTCGTGCAGGCGCTGCGGGCGGTGCTGCGCTTCGACGGGCCGCTCCTCGTCGCCGAGCCGAGCCCGGAGAAGCGCGCGCGGGCGGCGGCCCTCGGAGCCGAGGCGCACGCGCCGGAACGCCTCGCCGAGGCGCTGCGCGAGCGCTCGGGCGGACGCATGGCGGAGCTCGTGATCGAGGCCAGCGGGGCGGGAAGGGCCTTCGAGGCATTGGCGGGGCTGATCCGGAAGCAAACGACGGTCGTGCTGTACGGCATCGGGCACGGCGGGGCCTCGCTCGAGAGCCTGAACCCGGTGCAGTGGCGCGAGGCGACGCTCGTGACCTCGGTCGGGGCCTCGGGCGGCTTCGACGCCGATGGGCGCCCGAGCGTGTATCGCGCGGCGCTCGAGCTGCTGGAGACGGGGAGCGTGTCGGTCAGGACGATGGTCACGCACACCTACCACGGCCTCGCCGGCGTGCCGCGCGCCTTCGGCAGCGATCCGGCCCTGCCGGACTACGTCAAGGGCGTGGTGCAGCTCGGATGAAGCGCTCCCCGCACCGCCGGGCTGCCGCCCGGCATGGAGCGCGATGAAGCGGCGCGTCTCGCTCTTCGTCACGTGCCTGGTGGACCAGCTCCGGCCGGAGGTGGGCCTGGCGACGGCGGCGGTGCTCGAGCGCGTCGGGTGCGAGGTGCGCTTCGACCCGCGCCAGACGTGCTGCGCGCAGCCGGCCTTCAACTCGGGGTTCCGCGACGAGGCGCGCGGCGTCGCGCGGCACTTCGTCGAGGTCTTCGAGGGCGCCGAGGCGATCGTCGTGCCCTCCGGGTCGTGCACGGCGATGGTCCACCGGCTGCCGGAGCTCTTCGCGGACGAGCCGGCCTGGCGCGAGCGCGCCGAGCGCGTCGCCGCGCGCACGCACGAGCTGGCCGGGTTCCTGGTGCGCGAGCTGGGCGTGACCGACCTCGGGGCGCGCTTCGCGGGCCGCGTGGCCTGGCACGACGCCTGCCACGGGCTGCGCGAGCTCGGGCTGCGCGACGAGCCGCGCGCCCTGCTCGACAGGGTGCGCGGGCTCGAGCGGGTCGAGATGAAGGGAAGCGACTCGTGCTGCGGCTTCGGCGGGACCTTCTCGGTCAAGTTCCCCGAGCTCTCGACCGCGATCCTCGACCACAAGCT
>DASVAP010000338.1:0-7047 GCA_036376275.1 Planctomycetota bacterium
CAGGCCTCCGCGCGCCGGCCCTTGTCGTAGCGGCCCCGCGAGGCGCGCGTGCCGTCCGGGTGGAACGTCTCCCACGGCCCGACGCGCTCGCCGCGCGCGAAGCTGCCCTCGGCCGCGGGCTTGCCCTCGACGTGGTAGAAGCGCCAGCGGCCGGTCTCGCGGTCGTCGGCGAAGCTGCCCTCGCTGGCGAGCGATCCTCCCTCGTGCCAGGCGCGGTAGGGACCGCTGCGCACCTCGCGGCCGCCCTTCAGCTCGACCTCGTACTCGGCGCGCGGCGCGCCGTCCGGCCAGGTCTCGCGCCGGGTCTCGCCGGCAGCGAGTCCGAGCGGGAGCGCCAGCGCGAGGAGCCACCCTCCCATCGGCTCCGAGTGTAGCGCGCGTCGGCACGGGCCGTGCCGGTCCTGGACGCTGTGGGGCCGATCGGGCAAGGTGGCACGGTGCGCTGCGCGGGCGTCCTCCTCCTGGCCGGTGTCGGCGCGGCGCAGGCGTCGCCCGCGGCCGACGCGCTCCTGGCGCAGTGCGCCGACTGCCACCCGGGCGAGAGCGCGGCCTACGCCGAGAGCGGCATGGCGCGCGCGCTGGAGCCGCTGCGGGCCGGCGAGCTCGCCGGGCTCGCGCCCGTGCGCGAGCCGAGCACGGGCTTCACCTACGCCTTCGAGGAAGGCGCGGCGGGCGCGCGCGTGGTCGAGGGCTTCGAGCGCGCCGGCCAGCCACCCTGGCGCGACTCGGCCCCGCTGGCCTTCGCGATCGGGGCCGGGCACCTCGACCGCTCCTACGTCGTGCAGCGCGGCGGACGCCTGTGGCTGGCGCCGCTCGAGGTGCTCGGGCACGGCCCCGAGCGCCATGCGGCCCTCGCGCCGGCCCACGTGATCACGCCTGGCACGCGCTTCACGCAGCCGGTGACGCCCGAGTGCCTGGGCTGCCACACGGATGCGCCGCCGCCGCGCGACTGGCCTCTGAACCGCGTGCCGGAGGAGTGGGAGCCGCGCGGGATCTCCTGCGCCGCCTGCCATGCGGACCTGGCCGGCCACGTGGCCGCGCGCGCGGCCGAGCTGGAGGGGCGCGACGGCGGGCCGGACCCGCTGGCGCGCGAGCGGCGCTGGACGCGCACGATGGACATGGAGCGCTGCGCCGCCTGCCACCTGCAGGGCGACGCGCGGGTCGAGCTCGTACCCGGGCGCCTGGGGCCGCCGCCGCCGGGGACGCCGCTGCTCGCCACGCGCGCGGTCTTCGTGGCGCGCGAGCCGGGGCCGGAGATCGGCTTCGTCAGCCATGTCGAGCGCCTGGTGCACGCGCGCTGCTACCTCGAGTCCACGCGCAGGGCCGACGGCGGGCTGCGCTGCGAGACTTGCCACGACCCGCACCGCACGCTCTCCGAGCCGCGCGAGCGCGCGCGCGTGCGCGCGGCCTGCGCGCACTGCCATGGCGAGGTGGAGTCCCCGGCCGAGGCCGCGAGCTGCGCGCTGCCGCGGGCCGAGCGGCCGGCGGAGCGCGACTGCGTCGACTGCCACATGCGCCGCACCGGCGTCTTCGACGTGCCCGCGGTGTCGATCCACGACCACTGGATCCAGCGCCGCCCGCCGCCGCCGAGCACGCCGGGCCCGCTGCGCTTCCCCGAGTCGCCGCAGGGCGACTGGCGCCTCTTCGCCTGGCCCGACGAGCCGGCGCCCTTCGCGGCCGACGACCCGGGGCCGTGGACCCTGGCCCTGGCCCATGGCGGGCACCTCGAGCGCGCCCGCGCGCAGGCGGCGCGCGGCCCCGGCACGGTGGCGGCCGGGCTCCCGATGCTGCACCACGTGCGCGCCAGCCTGCTGGAGCGCGCGGGCGAGCTCCCGGCGGCGCGCGCGGCCTACGAGCGCGCCCTGGCGCTGGACCCGCAGCTGGCCGAGGCGCGCATCAACCTCGCTCCGCTGCTGGCGCGCCTCGGTGCGCCGGCGGAGGGGCTGGCGCTGCTCGACGCGCTGCTCGCGCGCCACCCGCTGGCGGACAGCGCCTACCGCAACCGCGCCGCGATCCACGCCCTGCGCGACGACGAGCCGGCCTTCCGCGCCGACCTGGAGGCCGCCCTGCGCCTGGCGCCGGACGCGGCCCTGGCCCAGGTCCTCGCGCGCCACGCCGAGCGGCGCGGCGACGCGGCCGCGGCCCGGCGCTGGAGCGACGAGGCGCGCCGGCTCGATCCGCGCCTCGAGTGAGCGCGCGCGGCCGCCTCAGCGTTCCAGCAGGGCCAGCACGCGGGCCGGGAACGAGCACGGGTCGAGCACGCCGCCCGCCGGCGCGCCGCCGCAGCGCTCGAGCGGGAGGCTGCCGATCCACACCGGCCCGTCGCGCGGATCCTCCGGCAGCCGTCCGTGGCTGCCGCGCACGAGCGCGGGATCGAGCGGGATCACGTCCATCAGGTAGCGCAGCCCGAGCGCCTTGCGGGCCAGGCGCAGGGCGATGCGCAGCTTCGGGAAGCGCAGGGCCGGATCGAGGAACAGCTCGCAGGGGTCGTAGCCGGGCTTGCGGTGGATGTCGACCGTGCGCGCGAAGTCCGGCGCGCGGCGCTCGTCGAGCCAGTAGGGGTAGGTGAACCAGGCGCCGCGCTCGGCCACGCACAGCAGCTCGCCGGAGCGCGCGTGCGCCACGCCGTAGGCGCGCTGGCCCTCCTCGTCGAGCACCTCGGCCACGCCCGCGAGCCCCTCGAGCAGCGCGCGCGTGCGCCCCAGCGCGTCCGGGTCGCGCACGTAGACGTGCGCCACCTGGTGGTCGGCCAGGGCGAAGGCGCGGCTCGCGAAGGGGTCGAGCACCTCGCCCACCGGCGTGGCGCGCACCGCCAGCAGCCCGGCCTCGCGCAGGGCGCGGTTGAGGGGCACGGGACGGTCGACGGGCTCGAGCCCGTACTCGCTGACGACGACCGTCTCGGCCCCGGCCGCGTCGGCCGCGCGCACGAGCTGGCCGACCAGCGCGTCGACCTCGGCCAGCGCCGCGCGTCCGCGCGGCGCGTCGGGCCCGAAGCGCTGGTGGTCGTAGTCGAGGTGCGGCAGATAGACCAGCGTGAGCGTCGGGCGCTTGTGCTCCAGCGTCCAGCAGGCCGCCTGCGCCAGCCAGCGGCTCGAGGCCAGGCCCGCCTTCGGCCCCCAGAAGTCGAAGAAGGGGAAGGCCCCGAGGGCGCGCGCGAGCTCGTCCTCGAAGCCCGGCTGGCCCGCGGCGGGGCGCGGCGTGCCGTACACGGCCGGGAGCTTGCGCCCGTCGGCCGGATAGAAGGGCCGCGGCGTCAGCGACCAGTCGACCGCCGCGCCGAGGTTCCACCACCAGAAGAGCTTGGCGCAGGTGAAGGCGGGATCGCGCGCGCGCGCCAGCTCGTAGAGCTTGCGGCCGGCCACCAGCTCGTTCGGCTGGCGCCACAGGAGCGCCTCGCCGACCTCGCGCACGTACCAGCCGTTGCCCACGGCGCCGTGCACGCCCGGCAGCGTGCCCGTCAGGTAGGTGGCCTGGGCGGAGAGCGTGACGGCCGGCAGCACCGCCCCCAGCGGCGCCATCCCGCCGCGGCGCGCCAGGGCGGCGAGCTCCGGCGTGGCGGCTCCGACCTGGCGCGCCGTCAACCCGACGACGTCGAGCACCAGCACCGGCTTCATCGGCGGGGGATGCTAGCATCCGCTGCCGATGCTCCACGGCCCCCGCCCGCGCCGCGTGCGCGTCCCCGGCGTCGCGCGCCTGGCCGAGGGCCACGCGCGCAAGGTCGTGATCCCGGCCGGCGCGGCCGGCCCGGAGGCGCTGGAGATCGTGCTGGTGCGTCTGGGGGGCAAGCTCTACGCGCTCGACTCGCTGTGCCCGCACGAGGGCGGGCGCCTGGCCGAGGGGCCGCTGTGGGACGGGCGCTTCGTCGTCTGCCCGCTGCACCTGTACCGCTTCGACCCGCGCACGGGCGCGGCCGACGAGGTCGAGTGCGACCCCGCGCGGACGTACCGCGTGCGCGAGGTCGGCGGGGCGGCCGAGATCGAGCTCCCGGCCGAGGCCCGGCGCGACGCCGATGGCTGAATGGACGCCGCGCGCGGCCGTGGCCCACCAGCGCGTCCTGGCGGCGCGCGTCGTGCGCCGCGGCCGGCCGCGCGTGCGCAGCGTGCTGGGGATGGACACCAGCGTGCGCGCCGGGCGCGTGGTGGCGGCGCTGTGCCTGTACTCGTTCCCCGCGCTCGAGCCGCGCGTGAGCGTGACGGCCGAGCGCGCGCTCGACTTCCCCTATGTCCCGGGGCTGCTCGCCTACCGCGAGCTCCCGGCGCTGCTGGCGGCCTACGCGCGCCTGCCGGAGGAGCCGGACCTCCTGCTGGTGGACGGCCACGGCCTGGCGCATCCGCGGCGCTGCGGGATCGCCTGCCACCTCGGGGTCGAGCTGGCCCGACCCAGCATCGGCTGCGGCAAGAGCCTGCTGGTCGGCACGCACCGCACCCCCGGTCCGCGGCGCGGGGCCCACACGCGGCTCGTGCACCGCGGCGAGGTCGTGGGCGCCTGCCTGCGCACGCGCAGCGGCGTGCGGCCGGTCTACGTCTCGAGCGGGCACCGGATCGAGCTGGAGGCGGCCCTGGCGCTCGTCCTGGCCTGTGCGCGCGGCTTCCGCCTGCCGGAGCCGATCCGCGCCGCCGACCACCTGGCCGGGGCGCGCGCGGCGGCGCTCCCGCCGCCCGATCCCGCTCGCGCGGCCCGTGCCGGCTCGATCCTCCGGCTGGCCGAAACACGCGCCGCGCCGGGCGCGTAGCCGGACCCCGAAGCCCCTGCCCGTCCGGCCCACCTCCGGCCCACGCGCCCGCACATGAAGTTCTTGCTGCTGCTGCCCCTCTTCCTGCTGCCCCCCCTCGGTTCCACGCCCGCCACGGTGCCCGTCTCGGACGGCCTGCGTCGCGAGCGCCTGCCGGCCGACGTCGACCTGGTGGTGCACTTCGACCTCGAGACCTTCAAGGCCACCGAGCTGTGGCGGCGCGTCTCGGCCAGCATGGAGGGCCACGTGGAGCTGCGCGACGAGCTGGACGAGCTGCAGGAGATCGAGGAGCGCTTCGGCATCGATCCCTTCACCGACCTGCGCGCGGTGACGCTGTTCAAGCTCAAGTCCGAGGAGGAGCCGACCGTGGTGCTGTTCTCGACCAGCGAGCGCATCGACGGCGCCCTGAAGCGCTTCCAGGAGGAGCGGGGCTACGCGCGCGTGCTCGAGGGCGGCATCGAGCTCCACACCTGGCGCGAGCACGGGGACGGGGACGGGGACGACGACGAAGAAGAAGGCGAGGACGACGAGACCGTCTACGCCTACCTGCACACGGGCCCGGGGGCCGAGCGCGTGGTCGCCCTCTCCGCCACCCGCGCGAGCGCGCTGCGCACCGCGCGCGTCCTGCGCGGCGAGGACGTGAGCCACGCCAAGGCCGGGACGCTGCTCACCCTCGCGCCCGCCCAGGGCTCGTTCCTGTACGTGGCCGCGGCCGAGATCCCGCACCTCGACGACATCCCGCCCGCCTCCCAGTTCTTCGGACTGGCGCAGGGGCTCCAGCTCGATCTTGGGGAGGCGGGCGGGCACCTGCGCGGGCACATGGGCCTCTCCGCGGCGAGCAACGAGGACGCCTACGACCTCTCGGGCGTGATCAACGGCGTGGTCTCGCTCGCGCGCCTGGCCGGGCGCGAGGCGGGCGAGGCCCTGGAGCTGCTCTCGGGGCTGCGCATCGGGACGCGCGCCAACGTGGTCACGCTCGACTTCGAGTACGACGTGGAGCGCCTGTTCGAGATCCTGGAGTCGCTCGGGGGCCTGGAGGAACGGGTCCGCGCTCGGCGGTAACCTGTTCGGCCGAGGGCATGAGCGGAGCCACCCCCCTGGAGACGAGCCCGGCGCGCGGCGCGGACCCGGCCAGCCCCGAGGCGCTGGCCCTCGCGGCGCGCACGGGCTCGGCCGCGGCCTTCGAGGCCCTGGTGGCGCGCTTCGAGGCGCCGCTCTACCGCTTCCTCTTCCTGCGCACGCGCGACGAGGGCCTGGCCCAGGACCTGACGCAGGAGGCCTTCCTGCGCGCCTGGCAGAACCTCGAGCGCTACGACCCGCGCTGGCGCTTCTCGACCTGGCTCTTCACCGTGGCCGAGCGCCTGTGCATCAGCCAGCGGCGCGCGCGCGGCAAGGATCCGGCCGTGGCCAGCCACGAGCCCGAGCTCCACGCCGCCGGCGCCGAGCCCGACCCGCTCGCCTCGGCGGCCGAGCGGGACGAGGGCCGCGCCCTGTGGGAGACCGCCGTGCGCGTGCTCCGTCCGGAGGAGCGCTCGGCCCTGTGGCTGCGCTACGCCGAGGACCTGTCGATGGAGGAGATCGGCACGATCCTCGGACGCCCGACCGTGACCGTGCGCGTGATCCTGTTCCGAGCCCGTGGACGCCTGGCGCAGGCCCTCGACGGCCGCCCGGCGGGCGCGGGCGCACCCCTGACCGCCAAGCACCTCGGAGGCCTCGGATGAAGCCCTTCCACGATCCCCGCCCGACGCGCCTCGAGGCCGCCCTGCGCGCCGGCGCGCGCGACTTCGGGCCCCAGCCGCCGCCGGGACTGCGTGCGCGGATCCTGGCCGATCTGCGGGCCGAGCCGGCGCTCCCTGCCCCGATCCCGGTTGCGCCGCGCGAGCGCCTGGGCGCCTGGGTCGCGGCCGCCGCGGCGCTGCTGGTGCTGGGCGGCGCCTGGTGGCTGACGCGCCTCGCCGCGCCGCGGGTGGAGGGCACGCCCTCGCTGGTGCGCCTGACGCGCGACGTGCTCGGCGCCGGCAAGGGCCTGCTCGACCTGCCCCAGGGCGTGGAGACGAACCTGCGCGCCGAGGCGGAGAAGCTGCTGGCCGACACGACGCGCGCGGCCCAGGGCGTGGTGCGCGGGCTGCCGGCGCCGCTGCGCGCGCGCCTCGAGCAGATGTAGTCCAGGGCCCCCCGGCTCCAGCCTCCCTGCTCCTTCCTTCCTTCCTTCCTTCCGTCTCCGCGCCCTCCGCGTCTTCGCTCCGCGCCTTCCATGAGAGGGCGTTACAGCTCCAGGGGATGTCCGGGTTTTTCTTTGGGGTGTTCGAGCGACC
>DASVAP010000347.1:0-9181 GCA_036376275.1 Planctomycetota bacterium
TCGATCCCGCGGAGGCCTTGCAGGGCCGACGGTTTCCAGAAGGGTTGCTGGTGGCGTCCGGCTTCGCCGGACGCGGTGAGCTACTACCTCCCGAGAAGTCTTTGCGGGACGCGAAGACTCTTGGAGGTAGTAGCTCAGCGCGCTTCCGGCAGGTCGCCGTAGCGGACCTCGAGCCCGTTCGTCGCGGAGAGCCCCGCGCTCGCGCCCGGGTCCACGATCACGGCCTGGTAGGCGAAGGTCCGCCCGAGGATCGCGTAGGTGATCGGCCTGCGCACCACGTGCGCGCCCGCGCCGGCCACGCCCGTGGCTCCGTCGAGATGGAACGAGTACACGATCTCGGGGGCCTGCACCAGGTTGTGGAAGCCGCCGCCGAGCACGGACGCGCGCGCCGGACCCCTCAGGAGGAAGCCGCTCGCGCCGCCGAGCCCACCGCGGATCACGAACTCGGCGTCGCGTCCGGGACGCACGGGCCTGCGCGAGCCGAGGATCGGGTGCAACCCACCGGTGCCGGGCGTGCGCAGGTCCAGCCCGTACTGCACCGCGGAGCCATCCTTCGGCCCGTCGAAGCGGAGGTTCTCCAGGAGGCGCAGGGAAGAGCCGCCGAGGTTTGGGCGGTGACCGAGCACCTCGACGTCGCCGTCCCGATCGAGGTCGTCGAAGGCCAGGGGGACGACTTCCGTCGAGAGTTCCAGGTGCTCCACGTAGGTCAGACCGGGCCCCCGGATCCACGCAGTGACGACCCGGATCGGAGTGGTCGACAGGAACCCGAAGCCGTCGAACCTCCCTCCGACCACGAGGTCGCGCAAGCCGTCTCCGTCGACGTCGATCGACGCCGCGGGCCCCTCGGCACCGAGCACGGGGAGCTCGCCGCGCGCGACCAGGTTGCCCGGAACGTCCTGCTCGTAGACGCGCACGCTCTCGGCAGCCGTGTCGGTCACGACGAGGTCGAGATCGACGTCCGCGTCGAGGTCGACGAAGCTCGCCGCGCTCCCGGAGGGGCCGACCACCGTCTCCTCGAAGACGAGGCCACCCGCGTTCCGGAGCAGTCGCATCGTCGTGCCGGGTGAGCCGCCGTCGACGAGCAGGTCCAGGTCCCCGTCGTGTTCCAGATCGACCGCGGCCACGAGGGTGCCCGTGTACGCCGCCACCGGGAGCCCGCCGAAGTGCCCGTCGCCGTCGTTCTGCCAGAAGCCGTCGCGCGTCAGGATGTCGATGTCGCCGTCCGCGTCGAGGTCGCGCGCGCGGGACCGGGTCGGCCCGACGACCACCATGAAGCTCGGCGACGGCACGGTCGACGAGAGGACGTAGGCCCCCGCCTCGGTGCCACGCAGCAACTTCATCCCGAGGAAAGTGTTGTCGAAGGAGATGGACGCCGCGACGACGTCGCGCAAGCCGTCTCCGTCGAAGTCGCCCCAGCTCGTGAGCACGTATTGATCGTGCGGAGCGGGAGGACGGGCGAGATCGGTCTCGCGCTCGACGAAGGAGGCGTCGCCGTCGTTCAGGTACAGGACCTCCGGATCGATGAAGTCGAGATCGCCGTCTCCCTCCCAGTCCTCCAGGACGCCACGTACGGTCGTGAGCGTGGCCACGCTGCTGACCTCGTTCGTCCAGGTGGTGGAGTTCCGGCGCGGGAAGGTCCCATCGCCCCGGAACCACGACCAGCGGCAGATCGCGTCCAGGTGCCCGTCCCCGTCGAGGTCGGCCACCGGATGCGGGGCCTGGAAACCGCTCACTCCCCTGACGACGCCGGCCGCCTCGAAGCGCGCGCCCCCCGTGTTCTCCGACCAGACCCAGGTCGCGGAGAGATAGTCGAGGTCGCCGTCGCCGTCCCAGTCGACGAGCGCGCCGTCCCGATCCGGCACGGGAGAGCTCGGCTCGCTCTGGAGCCCCGCCAAGGCGAAGGCCCCGCCCTCGTTCAGGATCGGCAGGTAGTGGAAGAGGTCGTTCGGGGCGTCACTCTTCACGACGAGCACGTCGTCGAGTCCGTCTCCGTCCAGATCCCCCGTGTGGATCCTGAAGTCGTTGTCGAACACGCTCGGGAGCACGACAGAGGCGTCAGGCACGGGAACGCTGCCCACCGTGCGGTAGAACTGGACGACGCTGCCGAGAACCCCAACGGCGTCCTGGATGCCGTCCCCATCGACGTGCAGTCCGTCGAGGAGCTCCAGCTCGTCCGACTCCAGGAGCAGCGGAGTCTCCGGGACGAAGGCCCCGGCCTCGTGGTGCCACCAAGTGAGCGACTCGCGCTGATCCAGGGCGTTGGCGCTGTCGTGAACGAGGAGGTCGGCATCCCCGTCTCCGTCGCAATCCCCCGGGCTCACGGCGAAGATGAAGTTGCCGTAGCCGGGGATCACGAGCGGATCGCCGAAGCCACCATCCCCGACTCCCGGATGGATCCGGACGGAGTCCGGGGACCTCCTGCGAAGGTAGACGAGGTCGAGGATGCCATCGTCGGTGACGTCCGCGAGCTGCAGGAAGAGCACACTCTCCCCGAAACTCGGCGTGAATCCGAGCGACGTCGTGAGTGCATGGACGTAGCGTCCGGAGCCGTCGCTCAACCAGGTCTGCAGGGCCCTCGGATACAGGCTCCCGGTCGAAATGAACTCCCCGGCGAGCAAGTCGCAGTCACCGTCGTCGTCGAGGTCCCCAGCGAGCGCGACGCCGCGGTTCGCATCCCCCTGCGTCAGGTCGAACAGCAAGCGCGGCGCCGAGAACGGCTCGCCGAGCGCCTCCGGGGCTGGACGCGCACGCTGCGCGAAGGCGAGCGAACCCAGCAACAAACCGGACATGACGATGGCCAAGGTGGGGAACGCCCGCATTTTTCGCCCTCGGGTCACGTGGGATCCAATCTGAGAACACTAGGCGCGGCGTCTGACCGCGCCAGCCAACGAACGCGGCCGATCCTACCCCACGAGTTCGCGCCCTGGGAGGGGGCCGCGCTTTCCCCGTGTCACCGGGCTGCCGGGGGCGGAGACAGCCCGCGAAGACCCCTGGAGGTCGTGGCTCAGCGCAGAGCCATCAGGATCGCGCTCAGGCCGTCGTGGGCCGCGCGCGCCGCGGGCGTGAGCGGCGCGGCCAGCAGGTTCGTCTGCTCGTAGGGATCGAGCGCCAGGTCGTAGAGCTCCTCGTGGCAGGGGTCCTGGCGGATGAGCTTGTAACGGGTGCCGCGCACGGCGCGCTGGTCGCTGGCCAGGAAGTGCATCCGCAGCGCGTCCGTCACCGCGTAGCCGCGCGGCTGCGCCGGATCGGCGACCACCATCTGGTAGTGCCGCTGGCTCGCGCCGGACGCGGTCCACAGCGTGCGTGCGAGGGTGCCGTCGGGGCCGGTGCGGTAGGCGAGCACGCGCTCCGGCACGGACGAGGCGAGCACGGCACCGAGCTGCGGCACCCAGGCCGGCGTGAAGGGCCCGATCAGGAGCCAGGCCGGCGCGTCCGGTGGAGCGCCGGAGAGCTGCCAGGCGACCTCGTGGATCCCGCCGCGACCGTAGAGCGGAGGCCCGCAGGCCGTCAGGACCGCCGCGCCGGGACCGTCGAGGCCGAGGCTCGGCTGGCACAGGCCGCCGGGCGGACAGGGGGGAAGGAGCTGCGGCGTGCCCGGGCCGATGGGCGCGAAGGCCTCCGCGTAGAGATGGGAGCGCACGCGCGCGGTGCGGTCGGCGAGGCACGGAACGAGGCTGACGGAGTCGAGCACGTGCCCGGGCAGGGTCGCCGCGAGGTCGATCCCGGCCAGCTCGGCCACGGTCGCGAAGAGGTCGATCACGCCGACCAGCGCCGTGCTCGTGCCGCGCGCCGTGACGCCGCGGCCGGCCGCCAGGAACGGCACGCGCACGCCGCTCTCGTACAGCGTGCCCTTGGCGCGGTTCGTGGTCGGCGGGCGGGCGATGCAGGACTCGCTGCCGTTGTCGCCGAGGAAGAAGACCGTGGTGCCCTCGCGCTGGCCGGATGGCAGGCCCGCCAGCAGGCGCCCGATCTCGGTGTCGAGGGCCTGCACCGCGGCGCGCATGAAGGGCCGCGGGTCGCCGCCCGCGTCGCCACAGTTCTCGCGCGGGTCCGCGGCCGGCAGCGCCTGCGTGTGCAGGCCGGCCGGCGGGCGGTGGAAGGGCGCGTGCGGGGCCTGGAACGAGACCACGCACAGCCACGGACGGGTCTGGGCGTGGATCCAGGTCAGGGCGTCGTCCACGCAGACCGACGTCGCGTAGCGCGAGGTGTAGGCCGCGACGCCGTCCTCGACCCGCCGCCAGTGGTCGTAGCGCTCGATCTGCCCCTCCAGCGAGCCCGCGAAGTGCGCGTAGCCCGCCTGGTTCGGGGCCAGGTCGCCTCCGACCTGGCTCGTCCCGAGGTGCCACTTGCCGATCGCCGCGTGCGCGTAGGCGCCCCCGGTGCCGAGGTCGAGCAGCTCCGGCAGCGTCACCTCGTCGAGCGGGAGGCCCGGTCCGCCGGCGTGCGCGGGGATCACGGCGCCGATCCCCGTGCGGAAGGCGTGGCGCCCGGTCTGGAGCGTGGCGCGCGTCGGCGAGCACGTCGGATGCGCCCAGGCGTTCCAGAAGAGCACCCCCCCGGCGGCCAGGGCCGCCAGGTTCGGCGTCGGCGCCGCGTCGGGCCAGCCGTAGAGCCCGAGCTGGTCCAGGCCGAGGTCGTCGGCCACGAGGATCAGCACGTTCCCGGACGGCTCGGCCTGGAGCGCGAGGCCGGGCAGCGTCGCGAGCAGTGCAGCGGCGATCACGGGGGGGCCGGAGCATCCTGGCGCCGCGGTGGCGCCAGGACCATCCGTCCACGTGCGGAGCCCCCAGGCGGCATAATCGGGTGCGATGGCCCCCCTCGACCGCCTCGGCCGGCCGCTGCGCAACCTGCGGCTGTCGGTCACGGACCGCTGCAACCTGCGCTGCGGCTACTGCATGCCGGAGATCGACTACGTCTGGCTGCCGCGCGCGGACCTGCTGACCTTCGAGGAGCTGGCGCGCCTGGCGCGGGTCTTCGCGCACCTGGGGGTCGAGAAGCTGCGCCTCACGGGGGGCGAGCCGCTCCTGCGGCAGGAGCTCGAGGTGCTCGTCGCGCTGCTCGCTGCCGTGCCGGGGATCCGCGACCTGGCCCTGACGACCAACGGGATCCTGCTCGGGGAGCAGGCGCCCGCGCTGCGGCGCGCGGGCCTCCGGCGCCTGACGGTCAGCCTCGACACGCTCGATCCCGGGCGCTTCAAGGCCCTGACGCGACGCGACGAGCACGCGCGCGTCCTGGCGGGGCTGGCGGCGGCGGCGGCGGCCGGCTTCACGGGCACCAAGCTGAACGCGGTCGTCCTGCGCGGGGTCAACGACGACGAGCTGGCGCGCCTGCTCGCCTTCGGGCGCGAGCGCGACCTCGAGGTGCGCTTCATCGAGTACATGGACGTCGGCGGCGCCACCGGCTGGAGCGCCGCGACCGTGGTGCCGCGGGCCGAGATGCTGGCGCGCCTCGCGGCCGAGCTCGGCCCGATCGAGCGCGATCCGGCCGAGGATCCCGCCGCCCCCGCCGAGCGCTACCTCCTCGCCGACGGCACGCGCTTCGGCATCATCGCCTCGACCACCGAGCCCTTCTGCGCCGCCTGCGACCGCGCGCGCCTGACGGCCGACGGCGTCTTCTACACCTGCCTCTACGCGCCGCACGGGAACGAGCTGCGCGCCGCCCTGCGCGCCGGCGCCGGCGACGAGGAGCTGGCGGCGCGCATCCTCGGCCTGTGGCGTGCCCGTACCGACCGCGGCGCCGAGGAGCGCCTGGCCGTGGCCCAGCGCCAGCGTCTGGCCGAGCCGGCCGTCCTGCGCGCCGACCCGCACCTCGAGATGCACACCCGTGGCGGCTGAGCGCGTGCGCCGCGCGGCCCCTCGGCCGCCGGCGCGCTCGGTCAGGATCGTCCAGGGGCGCGCACCGCGCGCGCCCCTCCCATCGAAACGCACCCTTCCCGACCTGCCCCCGATGACCCGCGCCCCCTTCGCCGCCCTGCTCCTCCTGCTCGGCGCCTGCGCCGCCTCCCCCGCCCGCTACGGAGCCCCGCTGGTGGCGGGCTCCGGCCCCGAGCTCACGGTGGGCGAGCTCCTGGCCGCGCCCGAGGCCCACGACGGTCGCACCGTGACGGTCACCGGCACGATCCACGAGGTCTGCATCAAGAAGGGCTGCTGGATGACCCTCGCGGACGGTCCGCGCGAGGTGCGCGTGACCTTCCTCGACTACGGCTTCTTCGTGCCGACCGACTCGGCCGGGGCCGAGGTCCGCGCCCGGGGCCGCTTCGCGCTCGAGCTCGTCCCGGTCGAGGAGGCGCGCCACTACCTCGAGGACGCCGGGCGGCACGCGGAGGCGGCGGCGATCGTCGCGCCGGTGCCGAGCTTCACGCTGGTCGCGAGCGGGGTGGAGCTGCGCCGGTAGCGTCCGGCCGCGGCCCCTCGCCGCAAGTCCAGCACCGAGGGCCCGCCGTCGCGGGGCCTTCGCTGGCCCGAAGCACACCTCTTGGAGGCAGCTCCGTGGCGCTTTGAGCGCCACTTGCCCCCCCGGGCAGTCGCCGGTCTCCACCCACAACAATTTGTGCCGCCCCAGGCTTGAGCCACAACATATCGGGCCTCTATCCTGAGCCGCCCGTTGGGGCTGGAGGGCCGTCCAGGCCGGCTCGTGCCCCCCGGATCGGAGCCCAGCCCCGCCCGTCTGCCACCCGGCCTTCGCCCCTGCCCTCCACCCTGAAGAGTGCCATGGAGTCCGCCTCCTCGCCCACCCTCCCGACCGACCTGACGGACACGCGGGAGTTCCAGCTCCTCCCCCACCCGGCCCCGGCCGAGGGCGCCCAGGGCCGGACCCCCCCGGAGGCGCCCCTGGCGGGCGCGGCGGCCACCAGCCGGATGCGGGTCAAGAAGCGCGACGGACGGCTCGAGCCGGTCGACGTGATGAAGATCGTCAAGGCCGTCGAGCGCTGCTGCACGGGCCTCGACCAGGTCGACTCGATGCGCGTCGCCACGCGCACGATCTCGGGCCTCTACGACGGCGCGACGACGGCCGAGCTCGACCAGCTCTCGATCCAGACGGCCTCGTCGCTGATCGCCGAGGAGCCGCAGTACTCGAAGCTCGCCGCGCGCCTCCTGACGACCTACATCGACAAGGAGGTCCAGAACCAGGACATCCACTCCTTCTCGCAGTCCGTGCGCGCGGCCCACAAGCACGGTCTCGTCTCGGACGAGCTGAACGCCTTCGTGCAGGCCCACAGCCGCAAGCTCAACGCATCGGTCCTGCCCGAGCAGAGCGACCGCTTCGAGTACCTGGGCGTGCGCACGGTCTACGACCGCTACCTCCTGGTCGACCCGCACACGCGCCTGAAGCTCGAGACGCCGCAGTACTTCTTCCTGCGCGTCGCCTGCGGCCTGTCGGAGGACGCGCCGGAGGCGATCGAGCTCTACAAGCTGATCTCCTCGCTCGAGTACCTGCCGAGCTCGCCGACGCTGTTCAACTCGGGCGCGCCGCGGCAACAGCTCTCGTCGTGCTACCTGCTGGACTCGCCCCAGGACGACCTGGTGGCGATCTACGACAAGTACGCCGACGTCGCCAAGCTCTCCAAGTACGCCGGCGGCATCGGCATCGCCTACACGCGCATCCGCTCGAAGGGCTCGCTGATCCGCGGCACGAACGGGCACTCGAACGGGATCGTGCCGTGGCTGAAGACGCTCGACAGCTCGGTCGCGGCCGTCAACCAGGGCGGGCGGCGCAAGGGCGCCTGCTGCGTGTACCTGGAGTCCTGGCACGGCGACATCGAGGACTTCCTCGAGCTGCGCGACAACACCGGCGACGATGCGCGCCGCACGCACAACATCAACCTCGCCAACTGGGTCCCGGACCTGTTCATGCGGCGCGTGAAGACGGGCGAGATGTGGTCGCTCTTCGACCCCAAGGAGTTCCCGCACTTCACGGACCTCTACGGCCCGGAGTTCGACGAGGCGTACCTGGCGGCCGAGGCCGAGAAGCGCTTCGTGCGCCAGGTCCCGGCGCGCGAGCTCTACGCCAAGATGATGCGCACGCTGGCCCAGACCGGGAACGGCTGGATGACCTTCAAGGACGCCAGCAACCAGAAGTGCAACCAGACCGGCACGCCGGGCCACACGGTGCACCTCTCGAACCTGTGCACGGAGATCCTCGAGGTCACCTCGAAGGACGAGACCGCCGTGTGCAACCTCGGCTCGATCAACCTCGGGCGCCTGGTCAAGGCCGGGCCCGACGGCGCGCTGGCCTTCGACTTCGAGCGGCTGGGCGAGATCGTGCGCACCGCGGTGAAGTTCCTCGACCGCGTGATCGACATCAACTACTACCCGACGCCGACGGCCGCGGCCTCGAACCGCGCCTGGCGTCCGGTCGGTCTGGGCCAGATGGGCCTGCAGGACCTCTTCTTCCAGCTCGGGTTGCCGTTCGACTCGCCCGAGGCCCGAGAGCTCTCGACTCGCATCCAGGAAGACATCTACTACCACGCTCTCTCGACCTCGTGCGACCTGGCGCAGGCCAGGGGACCGCACCCGAGCTTCCTCATGACGCGCGCCGCCAAGGGCGAGCTGCAGTTCGACCTGTGGGGCGTCCAGCCCTCGCAGCCGGCGCGCTGGACCGAGCTGAAGGAGCGCGTGGCGAAGCACGGCCTGCGCAACTCGCTGCTCCTCGCCATCGCCCCGACGGCCACGATCTCCTCGATCGCCGGCTGCTACGAGTGCATCGAGCCCCAGCTCTCGAACCTCTTCAAGCGCGAGACGCTCTCGGGCGACTTCCTGGTCATCAACCGCTACCTCGTGACGGACCTCGCCAGGCGGGGCCTGTGGAACGAGCGCATCCGCGAGCAGATCAAGCGCGCCGAGGGCTCGATCCAGGACATCGAGGAGATCCCCGAGGACGTGCGCCTGCTCTACCGCACGGTGTGGGAGCTCCCCATGCGCGCCCTGGTCGACCTGGCCGCCGCCCGCGGCCCCTACCTCGACCAGAGCCAGTCCCTGAACCTGTTCATCGAGACGCCCACGATCGGGAAGCTCTCCTCGATGTACCTCTACGCCTGGGAGAAGGGCCTGAAGACGACCTACTACCTGCGCTCGCGCCCGGCGACGCGCATCCGCCAGGCGACCGTCAGCGACACGAGCTTCACGCCCGAGGCGGCGAGCGGCGTCGGGAAGCCCAAGGGCGCGAGCTCGGCGGACACGCC
>DASVAP010000358.1:0-3875 GCA_036376275.1 Planctomycetota bacterium
TCCCAACCCCAACAACATCAAGTACTTGCAGACGAAGCGCGCCAAGCTCGGGCACTGGCTGCGGGAGGAGGACCTGGCGGCCGGGCGGGTCCTTCCCCGGCCCGATGGGCGGGAATAGACGGGGCCCGGGGGGCGTCCCAGAGCCTCCCCGGGCCGATCGAATGCTCACGATGCACGAACAGCAAGCCGCGCGCGAGGACGCCGAGCTCGTCGACGAGGCCCTGGGGGGCAACCAGCTCTCCTTCCAGCTCCTCGTCGAGCGCTACCAGGAGCGCCTGTTCGGCCTGGCGCGCCACTACACGAAGAGCGCGGTCGAGGTCGAGGACATCGTCCAGGACAGCTTCCTGAAGGCCTACCGGCGCCTCGGCACCTTCCAGCGCCAGAGCTCGTTCTCGACCTGGCTGTACCGCATCGCGGTGAACACGGCGCTCGACTTCCTGAAGCGCAGCGGGCGCAGCCCCGTGCAGGTGGTCGAGGACCCGGAGCTGACGGCCGCGCCCCAGCGCGCCCAGGCCGGCTCGGGCATGGCCGTGGCGGCCCCGGACGCGAACCTGGCGCGCCAGGAGGTCGCGCGCATCACGGCCGAGGTGCTGGAGGAGCTACCCGAGATCTTCCGCACGGTCCTCGTCCTGCGCGAGTTCGAGGACCTGTCCTACCAGGAGATGGCCGACGTGCTCGGGATCTCGATCGGGACCGTCGAGTCGCGCCTCTTCCGCGCCCGCGCGCGCTTCAAGGAGGCGCTCCTGCGCCTGCACCCCGATTTCGCCACTGCCGATTGACGCCCACCCGAACTCATGGAGCCTGCCGTGAAGATCACCTGTGACGCCGCCCGCCCGCTCGTGCCGTCGTACCTCGACGGCGAGCTGTCCGAGGCCCAGGCCTCGCCGCTGCGCACGCACCTGCTCGACTGCCCGGCCTGCCGCGAGACCGCCAAGGCGGGCAAGGCGCTGGCGCGCTGGTTCGTGCCCGAGGCGGCCCCGGCCGTGCCGGCCGGCTTCGCCGCGCGCGTGGCGCGGCGTGCCTTCGCCGGCGATCCGGGGCTGCTCGTCCCCGAGCCGCGGCCGGTGGCGCGCGTGCGCCCGCTGCTGCCGTTCCTGCTGGTCGCCAGCGCGGTCGCCGCGGCCGTCTTGCTCGGGCTCGCGATCGCCCTGCAGCGCGAGAGCCTGCCGCGCGAGAGCGCCCTGGACGCGCGCGAGATGGCGCCGCCCTGGCTCGAGAGCGAACGGCGTCTCGAGAGCGAGCTGCGCCTCGAGGGCGAGCTGCGCCCCCAGGCCGTGCCCCAGGCGGATCGCTGACGGCCATGGGCCTCGGGCGCGCGATCGGCTCGGAGCGCTTCTGGGTGCTCGTGCTCGGCCTGACCCTGTTCGGCGCCGGCTTCGCGGCCGGGATGCTGGTGCAGCTCCGGCGCACGCCCGAGACGCGGCCCTTCGCCGCCTACGAGGCCGAGATGACGCAGGCCTTCGGCCTGGACGCGGAGCGCGTGCGCAACCTGCGCTACATCCTCCAGCACTACCAGGACGAGATCGAGGCCCTGAAGGAGCGCAACCTGGCGGCCCTCGACCCCGAGCTGGTCAAGCTCGGGCTCGAGCACCGCAGTCTCGTGCGCGAGAAGGTCGTGCCGCCCCACTACCTCCAGCAGTTCGACCTGTGGGCCGGGGGGCTCCCGGCCACCGCGCCCGTCCACTAGCCCGTCTGCTAGCCTCTTCGCCCCATGTCCCAGTCCATCGGCATCCACCTCGGCGAGCGCACGTTCCACCTCGTGGCGCTCGAGGGCGGCCTGAAGAAGCACAAGGTGCTGTGCGCGGTCGCGGGCGAGATCCCGGCCGGCGAGGATGCGCCCCAGGCCCTGATCGAGCGCCTGCGCGAGGTCGCCAGGGAGCACAAGCTCAAGGCCGACAGCGTCTACCTGGCGATCGACTCGGGCGTCGCCGCCTTCCGCAACCTGACGCTGCCCTTTGACGACCACGCCAAGATCGAGGAGGTCCTGAAGTTCGAGGTCGAGGGCAACCTGCCGCAGTTCGACATCGAGCAGGTCGTGGTGGACTTCCTGGTGCTCTCCGCCAAGCCCGGGGTCGAGTCGCACCTGCTGGTCACGGCCGTGCCGAAGGATCGGCTGGGGGCGGCCCTGCGCGTGTGCGAGAAGGCCGGGCTCGAGCCGCTCGACGCCGAGCTCGAGGGCACGGCCCTGTTCGACGCGGCGCTCGAGGGCGGGGTCCTGGCCGAGGACGCGGGCACGGTCCTGATCCACGTCGGCGACACCTCGACCACGGTGGCCGTGGCCGACGGCAAGCGCCTGGCCAGCCTGCGCGCGATCCGCGCCGGCGCCGCCGTGCCGCGCAGCGCCGCGCCCGAGGGCGAGGCCGAGGCGTCGCCCGAGGAGGAGCTGGTCCCCGCGACCGAGCCCGTGCGCGCGGTCGAGAGCGTGCAGCGCATCCGCCGCGAGCTCCTGCGCACCCTCTCCGGCGCGCGCACGACCAACGAGATCAAGAACGTCTACGTGTGCGGGCAGGAGCTCCCCGGCCTGGCCGAGGGCAGCCTGCTCGACGTGCCCGTGCAGGCCCTGCCGCTGACGCTGGTCGGGGTCGAGGAGCCGGGACGGCACGTGGTCGCCTACGGCGCGGCCCTGCGCGGCTTCGAGGGCGGGGCGCTGCACCCGAGCCTGCGGCGCGAGGAGCTGCGCTTCAGCGGGCGCTTCGAGCGCCTGGAGCTGCCGCTCGCGGTGCTCGCGCTGCTCGTCTTCACGCTGCTCTTCGTGCAGTACATCATCCTCGACAAGCAGCTCGAGTGGCGCGACGAGGGCAAGCTGGCCGCCGATCCGCCGATCAAGGGCGACATGCAGATCTGGCTCGAGGCCTCGAACCTGCGCATGCTGCCGGATCCGACCAATCCACGCCCGGTGCGGCTGGCCGAGCCGCCCGAGGTCCTGGCGCGCTACGCGGCCGAGGCCCAGGCCGGGCTGGACGAGGAACGCACCAAGTTCGAGGAGCTGATGCGCATCCGCCAGATCCTCAAGATCGAGATCGACAAGCTGGCCAAGGAGCTCGGGCGCGTCAGCGAGATCAAGCAACCGCAGTCGGCCCTCACGGCGGCCACGCTGGTCATGGACCAGTTCGCGTCGCTGGGACCCGACGCGCGCATCGGCATCCGGCGCCTGGAGGCGAACTTCCAGGGCCAGCAGGGCAACAAGCCCGACTTCGTGGTGGTCACGCTCGACGCCGACTTCTACGGCGAATCGACCCTCGAGGCCACGCGCGTGCGCGAGCAGCTCGAGAGCCGCATGAAGGAGCAGCGCTGGTGCCTCGAATTCGAGGGCAAGTCGACCAAGCCGCTCGACGGCGGCAAGGGCATCCAGGCGGACGGGCTGACGATCCAGGTCGACGTGGACCGGGCCTCCGGCGAGGAGCCGGAGTAGGAGGACCAGGCATGAAGAGTTTCTTCACCCGCATGAGCTTCCCGCGCGCGGTGATCCTGTTCTGCTCGCTGGGCTCGATCGTGCTGGGCGTCCTGGTGTGGATGCGCTCGCAGCGCCTGGAGGAGGTGCAGCAGGAGCTCGCGCGCGTGCCGGAGCTCGTGCGCGAGATCCAGGCCGATGCCTACCGGCTCGACGAGCTGCAGCGCAGCGCCGACTCGGAGCAGCTCAAGGCCCAGGCCGAGCCGCTGACCTACATCCAGTCGATCGGGGCCGAGAAGAACGTGGCCATGGGCCAGCTCAAGATCGACCCCAGCACGCGCAACCCGGCGCGCGACATCGAGGACAAGATCTACAAGATCTCCCCCGACCAGAAGAGCCAGAAGTACCCGCGCCTGCAGATCGCGAACTTCCTCTACCGCCTCGAGGAGGCCAGCCGGCGCGTCAAGGTCACGCGCCTCAAGCT
>DASVAP010000365.1:0-24983 GCA_036376275.1 Planctomycetota bacterium
GAGGAGATCCCCTGGTACACGAAGCGCCTGGGGCCCGCCTGGCAGGGCCTGGCGCTGGCGCTGGTCGGGCTGCACTTCGCGGCGCCCTTCGTGATCCTGCTGGTGCGGCGCTCGAAGCGTGACCCGCGCATCCTGGCGCGCCTGGCGCTGGCGCTCCTGGCGGTGCGCTTCCTCGACCTGTACTGGCTGGTCATGCCGGCCTTCCACGGCGGCGACTTCGCGCTGCACTGGCTGGACCTGGTGGCCCCGCTGACGCTGGGCAGCCTGTGGCTGGCGCTGGTCGTGCGCAACCTGCACGGGCGGCCGCTGGTCTCGCTGCAGGACGCGCGCCTCCTGGGCGAGCTGGAGGTGAAGGCGTGAGGCCCGCCGGCGAGACCCGCTACGAGACGCGCGACGCCGAGGCGCGGCCGATCGTGCTGTACGGCTTCGTGCTGGCGCTGGTCCTGGGCGTGGCCATGGCGCTCAGCGCCTGGATCAGCCAGGTCCTGGTCGAGGAGGAGCTCGACGCGCACGCCGCCACGCCGCCCAGCCCGCTGCGCGACCTGCGCAGGGCCCACGACGCGCCCGTGCTGCAGTCCGTGCCGGCGCGCGAGCTGCTCCAGCACCGCGCCTGGGAGGAAGAGCAGCTCCACGGCACGGCCTGGGTCGATCCGGTGAACCGCGTCGTGCGCATCCCGATCGAGCGCGCGCTCGAGAAGGTCCTCGCGGAGGGTTTCCCCGTCCGCGCGAGGGAGGCCGGCCGATGAGGGCAGCCCTCGCGGCGCTCGTCGCCGTGCTCCTCCTGGCCCCCACCGCCCCGGCGCAGATCGTCGGCGGGCCGCGGCCGCCCGACGTGGCCTGGACGCAGGCCCTCGGGGCGCGCCTGCCGCTGGAGCAGCGCTTCGTCGACCACACGGGGCGCGAGCTCGCCCTGGGCCAGTGCCTGGCCGGACGCCCGGTGGTGCTGGCCCTCGTCTACTACGAGTGCCCGATGCTGTGCGGGCTCGTGCTGGAGGGCCTGGTGAGCGCGCTGCGGGCGGTCGACTTCGCGGCCGGGTCGGACTTCGACGTGCTCGTGCTCTCGATCGACCCCGGCGAGACGGCGGCCCTGGCGGCGGCCAAGCGCGAGCAGGTCCTGGCGACCCTCGGGCTCGCGCCGGACGACGCGCGCGCCGCCGGCTGGCGCTTCCTGGTCGGGGCCGAGCCGGCGATCCGCGCCGTGACGGCCGCGGCCGGCTTCGTCTACCAGTACGTCCCCGAGCGCGACGAGTGGGCCCACGGCGCCGGCATCACGCTGCTCTCCCCCGAGGGCGTCGTGTCGCGCATCCTCTTCGGCGCCGAGTTCGCCCCGCGCGACCTGCGCTTCGCACTGATCGAGGCCTCGCAGGGGAAGATCGGCACGCCGCTCGACCAGGTGCTGCTGCGCTGCTTCCACTACGACCCGACGCGCGGCAAGTACGGGCTGGCGATCCTGGTCGTGGTGCGCACGCTGGGCACGCTGACGCTGCTGCTGCTCGGCTTCTTCGTCCTGCGCTGGTTGCGCCAAGAGCGTCGCCGCGTGCCCGCCACGGTGGGAGGCGCCTGAGGTGTTCGAGAACTTCTCGCTGTGGCCGGAGAGCGCCTCGAGCCTGAGCGGCTCGATCGACGCGCTGTACCTGTTCCTGATCGGCGTGAGCGTGTTCTTCAGCCTGCTGATCGTGGCCGCGCTGGGCCTGTTCTCGGTGCGCTACCGGCGTCGCCCGGGGCACGTGGCCACGCCGGTCGAGGGCTCGCTGCCGCTCGAGCTGCTGTGGACCGGCGTGCCGCTCGTGATCGTGCTGTTCGTGTTCGCCTGGGGCACGAAGCTCTTCGTGCGCGCCCGGACGCCGCCCGAGGAAGCCATGCACTTCACGGTCACGGGCAAGCAATGGATGTGGAAGATCCAGCACCCCAGCGGGCAGAGCGAGATCAACACCCTGCACCTCCCGGTCGGGCAGAAGATCGTGCTGACGATGATCTCGGAGGACGTGATCCACTCCTTCTACGTGCCGGCCTTCCGCGTCAAGCAGGACGTGCTGCCCGGCATGTACACCTCGCTGTGGTTCGAGCCCACGCGGACCGGGACCTATCACCTCTTCTGCGCCGAGTACTGCGGCACGAAGCACTCCGAGATGGTCGGGTCGGTGGTCGTGCTCGACCCGGCCGAGTACCAGGCCTGGCTCGACGGGCGCCCGAGCGAGAAGGACCCGCTGCAGGCCGGCGCGCTGCTGTTCCAGAACCTGCGCTGCGACACCTGCCACTTCTCCGGCCCGGCCACGGGCCCGGCCGGGTCGCCGCGCGGGCCGGACCTGGCGGGCCGCTTCGGCACCGACGTGACCCTCTCCGACGGACAGACCGTGCGCTTCGACGAACGCTACGTGCGCGAATCCATCCTCGAGCCGGCCAAGCGCCTGAGCGCGGGCTTCCCGGCGCTGATGCCGAGCTACAAGGGCCAGGTCGGCGAGGGCGACCTCCTGGCGCTGATCGCCTACCTGAAGTCGCTCAAGGCCCCGCGGAGCCGGCCGTGAGCGCGCAGGCGACACCCAAGCCCCCCAGCTACCTGGGCGGCGAGTACGGGATGCGCTCGTGGTTCCTGACGCTGGACCACAAGCGCATCGGCCTCTTGTACCTGCTGGGCGTGACCTTCTTCTTCCTGGTGGGCGGCATCTTCGCCGTGCTGCTGCGCCTCGAGCTGCTCACGCCGGCCGGCGACCTGTTCCAGTCGGAGACCTACAACAAGCTGTTCACGCTGCACGGCGTGTTCATGGTCTTCTTCTTCCTCCTGCCGGCGATCCCGGCGGTGCTGGGGAACTTCCTGCTGCCGCTGATGATCGGGGCGCGCGACCTGGCCTTCCCGCGCATCAACCTCCTGTCCTGGTACATCTTCATGGTCGGGGGCCTGTTCACGACCTACGCCATGCTGGCGGGCGGCGTGGACACGGGCTGGACCTTCTACACGCCCTACTCCTCGACCTACGCGAACTCGCACGTCATCGCGACGGCCCTGGGCATCTTCATCTCGGGCTTCAGCTCGATCCTGACGGGCGTCAACTTCATCGCCACGATCCACAAGCTGCGCGCCCCGGGTCTGACCTGGTTCCGCCTGCCGCTCTTCGTGTGGGCGCACTACGCGACCAGCCTGATCATGGTGCTCGGGACGCCGGTGGTCGCGATCACGATCCTGCTGGTGGCGGTCGAGCGCCTGCTGCACGTCGGGATCTTCGACCCGGCCTTCGGGGGCGACCCGGTGCTGTTCCAGCACATGTTCTGGTTCTACTCGCACCCGGCGGTCTACATCATGATCCTGCCGGCGATGGGCGTGATCAGCGAGGTGATCGCGTGCTTCAGCCGGAAGCGGGTGTTCGGCTACTCCTTCGTGGCCTTCTCGAGCCTGGCGATCGCGGTGCTCGGCTTCCTGGTGTGGGGCCACCACATGTTCGTGAGCGGGCAATCGCTCTACGCCGGGGTGGTCTTCTCGCTGCTCTCCATGCTGGTGGCCATCCCCTCGGCGGTGAAGGTCTTCAACTGGACGGCCACGCTGTACCGGGGCTCGATCGCCTTCGACGCGCCGATGATGTACGCGCTCGGTTTCATCGGCCTGTTCACGATCGGCGGCCTGACGGGGATCTTCCTGGCCACGCTGGCGGTCGACCTGCACGTGCACGACACCTACTTCGTGATCGCGCACTTCCACTTCGTGATGGTGGGCGGGACGGTGATGGCCTACCTGGCGGGGCTGCACTTCTGGTGGCCGAAGATGCTCGGGCGGCTGTACCCGGAGCTCCTGGCGCGCGTCACGGCCGTGATCATCTTCGTCGGCTTCAACCTGACCTTCCTGCCGCAGTTCGTGCTCGGGTACCTGGGCATGCCGCGCCGCTACCACGTGTACCCGGACGAGTTCCAGGTGCTGAACGTGCTCTCGACCGCCGGCGCCTCGATCCTGGGCCTGGGCTTCGCGCTGACGGCCGTGTACCTGACCTGGTCGCTGCGCTACGGCAAGAAGGCCGTGCCCAACCCGTTCGACGCGGTGGGGCTGGAGTGGACGGTGGCCTCGCCGCCGCCGGCCCACAACTTCGAGCACGTCCCGAGCGTCCACCACGAGGCCTACGAGCGCGAGCGCGAGGAGCCGGCCCGTGTCTAGCGCCGCCCCCCAGCTGGCCCAGGGCGCGCACGCCGACGGCTCGCTCGCGCACCACTTCGAGTCGCACGCCCAGCAGAACCAGGCGGCCACGCTGGGCATGTGGGCCTTCCTGGTGCAGGAGGTCATGTTCTTCGGCGGGCTGTTCACGGTGTACCTCGTGTACCGCACGCTCCATCCGGGGGCCTTCGCCGAGGGCAGCGCGCACCTGCCGCGCGACCTCGGCACGCTGAACACGGGCGTGCTGATCGGCAGCTCGCTGACGATGGCCCTGGCCGTGCGCTGCGGACAGCTCGCCCAGGGCAAGCGCGCCGCGCTGCTGATCGTGGCCACCATGGCGCTCGCCGCCGTGTTCCTCGGGGTCAAGGCGGTCGAGTACGGCCACAAGTGGGAGGACGGCCTGGTCCCGGGCCTGCGCTGGAACCCGGCGGCCGGCGCCGACGCGCACCTGAACCTCTTCTACGCGCTCTACTTCGTCATGACCGGCTGCCACGCGCTGCACATGCTCATCGGGCTCGTCCTGATGGTCTTCGTCGCGCGCAAGGCCTGGCGCGGCGGCTACAGCGGCGCGAACTACCTCGGGATCGAGTGCCTGGGCCTCTACTGGCACTTCGTGGATCTCGTGTGGATCTTCCTCTTCCCGCTGCTGTACCTGCTGCACGGCCCCGGGGGTCACGCATGAGCGAGCACGGCCACGTCCTCCCGCTGCGCGTCTACCTCGCGGTGTTCCTGGCGCTGCTCGGCGGCACGGCCCTGACCACCTGGGTCGCGACGCACGACCTCGGTCCGCTCAACGACGCCGTGGCCCTGGGCATCGCCGGCACGAAGTCCGCGCTGGTGATCCTCTACTTCATGCACGTGCGCTACCAGACGCGCCTGGTGTGGGTCTTCTCGCTGGCCGGCTTCGTGTGGCTGGTGCTGTTCTTCATCCTGATCCTGGCCGACTACGAGACGCGCCTGCCCGTGCAGGGCTGGGGCGGGTGACGCTCAGGCGCGCGCGGGGAACCCCGCGCGCCGCGCCAGCGCCTCCAGGCGCTCGACCCACGGCTCCTCCGCGAGCGGCAGCACGAGGTGCCCCGCGCGCGGGAGCACGGTGAGCTCCGCGTCCGGCAAGCCCGCCGCCATCGTGCGCGCGGCCGGCACGGCGGCGACGACGCGGTCCTGGTCGGCGGCGTAGAGCGCGACCGGGCAGCGCACCTCGCCCAGGCGCGCGCGCAGGTCGAGGCCGCGGATCAGCGCCAGGCGTGCGCGGTAGCGCGCGTCGAACCAGTCACCGGAGAGGGCCAGGAGGGACCGCAGGGCGTCCTCGTCGCGCCGCGGCGCCAGCAGGCCGCGCTGCACGAAGCGCGCACGACCGGCATGGATCCAGGCGCGCGGAGCGAGCGCGAAGACGCCGCGCGTGAAGACCAGCCCGAGCCGGTCCGGGAACCAGGCGAAGCCGTTGACCAGCGCCAGGCCGGCCACGCGCGCGGGGTGCTCGAGCGCCGTCCAGAGCGCCACGCCCACGCCGAAGGACTCCGCCAGGACCAGCGCGCGCCCGCCGGCCGCGGCCTCGATGCAGCGCGCCACGCTGGCCGCGAGCTCCGCGTAGCCGCCGCGCGCGTCGCCGCCGTAGCGGAGGCGCGTCAGCCGGAAGCGCTGCTCGAGGCGCGCTGCCGCGCCCAGCAGGAGCTCGCCGCTCCCGTCGATCCCGGGCACGTACACGAGCGGCGCGCCGGCGCCCCGCGTGGCGACGATCTCGGCCTGCATGCGCGCGGGGGCGGCGCGCCGGGCGCCCACCTGGGCCGGAGGCGGGCTCCAGCGAGCCCGCGCCCCGGCCGGGCCCCTACTTCCTGGCCTCGCCCTCGGCCGGTGGACCGCTGCGGCTGAGGTCGACGCCCAGCTCGCGGAACTGCTCGCCGACCTCCTTCAGCTCCTTCTCGACCGAGCCCTTCTCCTTGTCCACCTTCTTGACGACCGGCTTCAGCGTGTCGATGCCGGCCAGCGTCAGGTCGGCCTTGAGCGCCGTGCGCACGTCGCGCAGGTTGTCGAGCAGCGGCCGGAAGGCGTCGCGCGCCTCGCCGTACTGCTTCTGGAGCTTCGAGAAGCTGGCCTCGATCGACTTCTTGCGGTCGGCGCTGCGCTCGCGAATGTCCTCGTTCTGGATCGCGGCGAGCTGCGTGTCCCACTCCGCGAAGTAGGCCTGGCCCCTGGTGTCCATGCTGGCCGCGGTCTTGCTCAGCGACTCGGCCGTCGACTCCAGGCTCGCGAGCGCCTTCTCGTAGGCCTTCTGCTGCGGCTTCAGGTCCGGGGCGGGCTTCTCCACCAGGTCGTGCAGGGCCGCCACGGTGGCGTCGAGCTGCTCGATGCCGCGCTGGATCTGGTCGGCGGCCTTGGTGATCGTGGCGCCGGTCGAGGCACCCTTGTCGGACGACTTGCAGGCCGGGGCGGCGAGCAGCGCGAGCGGGAGCAGGGGAAGGGCGAGGGCGTGGAGCTTCATCGGAACGTCGGGGAGGCCGTGGGGCAGGTCTCGGGACGTCGCGTCCCGGCCTCGACCCGCCCTGGCGACGGATTAGAGCAGTGGCCGCGCATCCCGTCGAGGACGAGTCGGGCCTACCCCCTCCAGGTCCCCCGTCTACCCCTCAAGTCGGAGGCCCCCGCGGGCGGATAAGGGGGACAGGCCGGAACCCCGTCCGGCCACCGGTTCCTTGACAGCGAGCTCCGTGCGCCTCCCGAGGCGCCCCCCACGACTCGCGCCCGCACCCAGCGGGCCAACAAGCCGCGCTCGGCGTCCCTGCGAGGTCACGAAGGCTCCCGCCAAGAGGAAAGGGAGGTTCGACATGACCAGAGCGAAGGTTCGTCTCGTCGCGGCATCCGCGTTCGCGCTCGCCGCAGGGCTGCTCGTGCACGCCGAGGACTACAAGTGCACGCAGGAGGCTGGCTGCACGGCGCAGATCAACGAGGACGGCGAACTGGAAGAGGTCACCTTCAGGAAGGGCGACCTCGTGAGCACCGAGGACGGCTGGGTCGTCAGCCAGGACGACGGCTGGGTCAAGGTGAAGAAGAAGCCGGGCGGCGGGAGCTAGCCCCCGCGGCCATGAGGGTCCGGACCGGAGCCGCTGGAGCGGGCGCGCGGGCGTGGACGGCCGTGGGTGCCGCCCTCGTCGCCGGCGCGCTCTTCCTCCTGCCCATCGGGATCGGGCTCGTCTCTCCTCGCTCGCGGCAGGTGGTCGAGCCGCCGGGCGCACCCGTCACGCCGGAGCTCGAGCCTCCACCCTCGCGGCTCGCGACTCCACGACCGGCGCACGCGGCCGCGGACGGACCCGCGCGCGCGACGACCGCGAGGGCCTCGGCCGAGACGGTCGAGCCGGCCGGCGGGGCCGGGAGTGCTCCGCCGGCCACACCCGCGCACGGGCCCGCGCTGGCACGCCTCGAGCTCCACGTGCTCGGCGCCGCGGCGCCGGCCTCGATCGAGCTCCTGCACGAGCCGGCCGACGGCGGCCCCGCGCGCCGCAGCCTGCACGCGAGCGACGCCGGGGGACGCCTCGCGCTCGCGCTCGCGCCGGGGAGCGCGCGCGCGGTGGCCTGGTCGGACGCGGCCACCGCCCCGCCGGGCCTGGCCGAGCTGAGCGCCGGCGCGACGACCGTGCTCGAGCTCGCCCTCGCGCCGGCGCTGCCCGTGCTGGGGCGCGTGCTCGACGCGGAGAGCGGCGCGCCCGTGGCCGGCGCGCGCGTGGCGTTCTGGACCTTCGCCGAGGCCGACGAGGTCGTGAGCGGCCCGGACGGGACCTTCCGCCACCCGCGCTTCCCCGCGGCGGCGCCGGCCCAGCAGATCGCGGCCAGGGCGCAGGGCTTCGGGACGACCGTGCGCGTCCTGCGCCTCGCTCCCGACGGCGCGTGGAAGCTCGCCGCGCGCCACGCGGGCGAGGCCAGCCTGCGCGGCCGGGGCACGCCCTGGATCGAGCTCGAGCTCGTGCGCGAGCAGCGCCTGCGCGGCCGCGTGGTCGATGCCGGCGGCGCGCCGCTCGCCGGCGTGCGCGTGGCCGTGGAGGGTTTCCAGCGCGCGATGACCGCGGTCGCCTCGCCCGACGCGGCCACGACGACCAGCGCCGCGGACGGCGGCTTCGAGCTGGGCGGGCTGCGCTCCGACCTCGGCCACGCGCTCACGCTCGCCGCCCCGGGCCTGGCCGGCGAGCCGCTGGAGCTACCGCCAGCCACCGGGCTGGTCGAGCTCGGCACGCTGGTCCTGCGCCCGGCGACCTTCCTGACCGGCGTGGTGCTCGACGCGGACGGCCTGCCGCGGGCCGGGGCCGAGGTCGTGCTGCGCCCGATGCGCCCGCTGCCCACGCCCGCGGGCCCGCTCGACGCCGGCGCGCGCGCGCAGAGCCGCGAGCGCCGTGCGACCACGTGCGTCGCGGGCACCTTCCTGTTCGAGGACCTCTTGCCCGCGCCGGCCTGGCTGGTGGTCGAGACGGAGGCCGGCGAGCGGGCCGAGACGACCCTGGTACCGGGCCCGGACGGCATCTACGACACGCCCTGCCTGGCCCTGGGGCCCGCCGCGCTCGCCCAGCGCGGCCCCTGAGCTGCGCCGGAGCGCGCGGCCCGGCAACGGGGGCTTGTTCCGTCCGCGCCGAGATGCCCCAATGCCCCGCACGCGCGCCGGACTGGGCGCACGCACCGACCGGCGCTCCGCATGCAGCCACCGCACGGCTCGAGCGGCGACAGCAAGGGGGTCAAGGGCAGGGAGCCCCGTCCCACGCCCCTGCCTCCACTCGTCTCCGCGGCGCTCGAGCCCGGGGCGAGCCTGCCGGCCCGCATCGCGCGCCTGGCGGCCCACCGCTCGAGCGCGCCGCGCTACACGGTGCTGGGCCAGGTGGCCGAGGGCGGCATGGGCCGGATCCTGCGCGCCTGGGACGAGCTGCTGGCGCGCGAGGTGGCGATGAAGGTCGTGCCGCGCGAGCCGCGCAAGGGCTCCAGCGACGAGGAGCGCGCCGACCACGAGCAGCGCCTGATGCGCTTCCTCGACGAGGCGCGCATCACGGCCCAGCTCGACCACCCTGGCATCGTCCCGGTCTACGAGATCGGGCTCGACGAGGAGGGTGCGGTGTTCTTCACGATGCCGCTCGTGCGCGGGCAGGACCTGAAGAAGGTCTTCGCGCAGGTGCGGCGCGGGACCGAGGGCTGGAGCGTGCAGCGCGCGGTCGACGTGATGCACGCCGTCTGCCTGACGGTCGCCTTCGCGCACTCCAAGGGCGTCGTGCACCGCGACCTCAAGCCCGAGAACATCATGGTCGGGCCCTTCGGCGAGGCCTACGTGATGGACTGGGGCCTGGCGCTCCTGCTGGGACGACCCGAGCGCGCGACCATCGTCGGCACGCCGGCCTACATGGCGCCGGAGCAGATCCAGGCGAAGAGCGGCGAGGTCGGTCCGCGCGCGGACGTCTACTCGCTGGGCGCGATCCTGTACGAGCTCCTGGCGCGCCGCGTGCCGCACGAGTTCTCGCTCGAGGCCGGTCCGCAGGCGCCCGACAAGCTCGAGCGCGTCCTGACGCGCCCGCCGCGGCCCCTGGCGGAGCTGCGCGAGGACGTCCCGCCCGAGCTGGCGGCGATCTGCGCCAAGGCCATGGCGCGCGAGCCCGCGCAGCGCTACGCGAGCGCGCTGGAGATGGCCGACGACCTGGAGGCCTGGCTGGCGGGCCACACCGTCAGCGCGCTCGAGGTCGGGCACTGGACGCGCCTGCGCAAGTGGCGCTCGCGCAACCGCGCCTTCGCGCTGGCGCTCGAGGCCCTCGTCGCCCTGGTGCTGGTGGGCGCGGGGGCCTTCGTGCTGCAGCAGCACGTGCTCCTCTCGGAGGTGCGCGCGAAGGGTGCCGAGGTACGCGCCTCGGCCTACGCCTCGGGCCTGTTCGCGGCCGAGCTCGGGCTGCGGGCCCACGAGACGGCCGAGGCCCGCCGGCGCCTGGAGGCCTGCGACCCCGCGCTGCGCGGCTGGGAATGGCGCCACCTCGCCTTCCGCGCCGACTCGAGCGTGCTCGTCCTGCCGCACACGGGCTCCGTGCGCGCCGTGGCCATCCCACCCGACGGCGAGACGATCGCCGCCGGCAGCGAGGACGGGTCCGTGCGCCTGTGGAGCGCGGCCGACGGGCGCGAGCTGGCCACGCTCACCGGGCACGCCGGTCCCGTGACGGCCGTGACCTTCGCCCCCGACGGGAGACACCTCGCCTCGGCCTCCGAGGACGACACCGTGCGCCTGTGGGACGCGGGCACGGCGAGCCTGGTGCACGTGATCACGACCCATGTGGACGACGTCCGGGCGCTGGCCTTCTCGGCCGACGGCGCGGTGCTCGCCTCGGGTGATGCGCAGGGCGGCGTGGCCCTCACGCGCGTGGCCGACGCGCTGCCGCTGGCCAGCCAGGCGCAGGCGGCCGGCAGCCTGAGCGCCCTGGCGTTCCTGCCGCAGAGCGGCGAGCTCGCCTGCGCCGACCTGCTGGGCTTCTTGCGCATCCTCGACCCGCGCACCCTGGAGCTGCGCCGGGAGGCGCGCGTCGTGCGCGGCGCCCTCGCCGCGCTGGCCGTGGCGCCCGCCGGCGAGCGCCTGGCGGTGGCCTCCGAGCGCACGGCCGCGCTGCTCGACCCGGCGACGCTGCTCGTCGAGCGCACCTTCGAGGAGCTGCCCCGGCCGATCACCTCCGTGGCCTTCGACGCGAGCGGCCAGCGCCTGGCGACGACCAGCTACGACGGCGTGGTGCGCCTGCTCGAGGCCGGCAGCGGCCGCACGCTGGCGCAGCTCGACGGGCACCAGGACTCCGTGCGCTGCTCCGCCTTCTTCCCCGACGGGCGACGCCTCGCCACGGGCGCGGAGGACGGGAGCGTGCGCATCTGGGATCCGGCGCAGGTGCCGGTGGCGCCGGTGCTCGAGCTCGACGACTGGATCACGGCCCTGGCCTTCGCCCCCGACGGGCGGCGCATCCTCGCCGGCGGCCGCGACGGGCGCCTGCGCCTGGTCGACCTCGCGCGCGGGGCCGTCGTGGGCACGCTCGCCGTCGACGGGTTCGTGGACGACGTGGCCTGGAGCGCGAGCGGGACGCTGGCCTACGGCTGCGGTCGGCCCGAGACCGGCCTGGCCTCGGCGGAGCTCGCGCCGCTGGGCAGCCTGGCCGGCGTCGAGGGTTACCCGCGGCAGCTCGTCTTCGACCGGACCGGCGCGCGCCTCTTCACGCGCGACTCGCGCGGCCGGATCGGCGTGCTCGAGCCGCAGGCACGGCGCGCGCTGGCCTCGCTCGTCTGCGACGAGGACGATCACGGGACGCTGGCCCTCGCGCCGGACGAGCGCCTGCTGGCGGCCGGCACCCCCGCGGGCGAGATCCGCCTGTGGGACACGCGCACGCTCGCGCCGCTACCCTCCTGGCCCACGCTGGGCTCGAGCGTCAGCGCGCTGGCCTTCGCGCCGGACGGGCGCCACCTCGCGGTCGGCCTCGAGAGCGGCGACATCGCCTGGCTCGAGACCGCGGGCGGCACGCTCGTGCGGCGCCTGGACGGACACAAGCGCCTGGTCTCCTGCCTGGCCTTCTCGCCCGACGGGACGCGCCTCGTCTCGGGCTCCTACGACCTCACGCTGCGCCTGTGGGACACCGGGAGCGGCGCCGCCTTGCTCACCCTCCACGGCCACACGGCCGCGGTCATGGCGGTGGCCTTCGCTCCGGGCGGCGAGCTCCTGGCCTCGGCCGCGAAGGACGCGACGCTGCGTCTCTGGCGCACCGCACGCTCCCTGGAGTGAGCGGCCGGGCGCGCGATCCGCGCGCGCCCCTCCCGATCTGGCTCGGGTTCCGGGCGCTATCCTGGGTTCGTGACCGCGCCGCCAGCCCGTCCGCTCGACTCGCCGGCGGGAACGGCCGTGCTGGAGCCGCCGCCGCGCCGGGCGCGCTCCGGCGGACCGCCGCGGCCCCCGGAGGACGGGGGCGGAGGCGACGGCGGGCGGGGTGGCGGTGACGGGGCGCGCGGCGAGGGCCCGGAAGACATCGGGCGCCTCGCGCTCGGGCTGGCCCTGCTCGGGATCAGCACGCTGTTCGCGGTGCTGATCGCGGTCGCGCTGCTCCTGCGCCGACCGGCGCCGGACTGGCGGGGGGGCGCGCGCCCCCCGCTCGGGGCGCTGTGGGCGAGCAGCGCGTGCCTCCTGCTCTCGAGCCTGGCGGCCGAGCGCGCGGCGCGCCGGGCCCGGGCGGGCAGCGGCGCGCGCCGCGCCGTCGCGCGCGGCCTGGCGACGAGCCTCGCGCTCGGGCTCGCCTTCGTCGCCGCGCAGGTCGCGCTGTGGCTCGCCTGGCGGCGCGCCGGGCACGTCCCGGCCGCGAGCGGCTACGCGGCCGTGTTCTTCTCGCTGACCGGCCTGCACGCCCTGCACGTGCTGGGCGGACTCGCCTTCCTGGGAGCGCTGTGGGCGCGCTGGCGCCGGCCGTCCGCGGACCCGCCGGCCGGCAGCGTGCGCCTGGGGGCGCTCTACTGGCACTTCATGGGCGTCCTGTGGCTCGTGCTGGTGGCGCTCTTCGTGCTGGTGCGGTAGCCGGCCTGGATCGGCTACCCTCCCCCATCGTGCTCGTCCGCGACCACAAGGAGCTGCGCATCCTGCTGATCGTCGTGGCGGGCTTCGTGCTGGGCTTCCTGCTGCTCCTCTTCCTGATCGCGACCGACGTGTGAGCGCGGCGCTCGACATCAGCCGCAGGCTCGCACGCGCGGTGGACGCGCTCGCCTTCGCCCCGCCCGTCACGCACGTCTACGACCCGCTCGTCTACGCGCGCGAGCCGCACGAGCGTTACCTCGCTCGCTGGGCCCGTCCCGGGATCGAGGCGCTGCTCGTGGGCATGAACCCCGGCCCCTTCGGCATGGCCCAGACCGGCGTGCCCTTCGGCGAGGTGACGCTCGCGCGCGAGTGGCTCGGGATCGAGGGGCGCGTCGAGCGGCCGGAGCGCGAGCACCCCGCACGTCCGATCGAGGGCTTCGCCTGCCGCCGCTCCGAGGTCAGCGGAGCGCGTCTGTGGGGCTGGGCCCGCGCGCGCTTCGGCACGCCCGAGGCCTTCTTCGCACGCTTCTTCGTGTGGAACTACTGCCCGCTGGTCTTCATGGAGGCGAGCGGCAAGAACCGCACGCCCGACAAGCTGCCGGCGTCCGAGCGCGCCCCGCTCTTCGCGGCCTGCGACGAGGCCCTGCGCGCGATCACGGCCCACCTCGGGCCGCGCCTGGTCGTCGGCGTCGGCGGCTTCGCCCGCGACCGCGCGCGCGAGGCCCTGGCCGACCGCCCCGTGCGCGTCGGCACGATCCTGCACCCGAGCCCCGCCAGCCCGGCGGCGAACCGCGACTGGGTCGGACAAGCCGAGCGCGCCCTGGCCGAGCTCGGCGTCACGGCGCGCGCGTGACGCGGGGCGCCGAGGCGACGCGCGCCGCTACTCGTCCTTCTGTTCCTTCTCGCCCTTCACGCGCTTCTGCTTCGGCTTCTCCGGGTCCGGGCGCTTGCGGTCGCCCACGGGGCGCGCCGGACCCCGGGCCTTCTGCCGCTCCGGGCCCCAGAAGGACGTCCAGCAGCGGCGCAGCTCGGGCGGGAGCTCCTCGGGCGGCTCGGGCGCGATCACGAGCGTGTCCCTGGCGCCGCCGTACCAGTTGATCCACAGGGTCTGGTCCGTGCCCTTGTCGACGCCCGTCAAGTAGACGAGGGCCGTGCGCAGCTCGAGCCCGAGTTCGCTCACGCGCGGTGGCGGTCCGGAGCGCATCATCTGGATCAGCTCCCCGACCGACTCACTGGCGCGGATGTTGGCGAGGCCCATGATGCGGGCCTCGATCACGCTGCGGTCGGGGCTCTGGAAGAGATCCTCCACCAGGAGCGGGATCGAGCTCGTCTTGCCGTGGCGCGCCACGGCGCGGATCAGGTTCGCGTAGCTCGGCGGGGACTCCTGCAGGGTCTTGCCGTCACGCTTCAGCATGCCGTGCAGCGTCTCGAGCGCGTCCGGATGACGCATGTACCCGAGCGCGTCGACGGCCTGGTCGCGCTTGAGCGGGTCCGCCCCGCGCAGGGCCTTGGCGTCGAGCAAGGCGATGACGCTCGGGTCGACGTGGTCGCGCGAGCGCAGGATCACGCGGCGCGCGTCCTCCGCATCGAAGCCGGGCGCCAGGGCCTCCTCGAGCTTCTTCTTGTAGGCCGCTAGCTCCTCGGGCGTGCGCTGGGAGGCGGCGCGTCCCTCGGCCTCTTGCCCGGACAGGAGGAACAGGGTCAGGGTCGCGGCGAGGAATCCCATGGGAGTCGGTGGACGGGGCCGGGGGCCTGTCAGGGTAGCGCCCTCATCGACCGTCCGCGCGGGGCGGGAGGAGGGAGCCCGCACGAGCGGGCCCCGGGCCTACGCCGTGGGCCACGGTCCGGTTGGCGCGGACATTCCGCGACCTGGACTCGCCCGGAGGCGATCAGCGCGGCAGCTCCTGGAAGCGCCAGCTCGTGCGCGTCGCGGGCGTCAGGGCCTGGCCCGTGAGGCGCGCGCGGACGAGCTCGATCGGCAGGTTCCCGCCGGTCAGGACGGCGTCGTGGAAGGCGCGCGGGCTCATGCGGCCGCTGCGCACGAGCTCGGCGTAGAGTGCGCGGAACTGCAGCGCGCCGATCATGTAGGCGAGCTGGTAGAGCGGGCCGTAGCCGCCCTCGAAGGAGCGGCGCACCTCGGCCTCGGCGTTCTCGCGCTCGTGGCCGACGCGCTCGACGAGGAAGTCGATGCACTCCTGCGGGCTCATCTGGCCCAGGTGGAAGCCCAGCGAGAACTGGATGCGCGCGCAGCGGTGCATGCGCCAGAAGAGCGCGCCCACGCGGTCCTCGGGCGTCGCCACGAAGCCGCGCTCCCACAGCAGCATCTCCCACCACAGGGCCCAGCCCTCGGTCCAGAAGGCCGTCCCGAAGGGCCAGCGGTAGGCGAAGTGCCGGTCGGTCATGAAGCCCTGCAGGTGGTGGCCCGGGATGACCTCGTGGTGCACCGTCGCGCGCGCGAAGTGGCGGTTGTTGCCGCGCATCGACATGAGCTTTTCCTCGTGGCTCATCGCGTCGGTCGGATAGGCGACCAGGATCGACTCGCCGCCGAGGAAGAAGGGGCTGCGGCGCTGGGCCTCGGGCGAGAGCATGTTCACGCGCCAGACCTCCTTGGCGAGCGGCGGCACGCTGACGAGCTCCTCGCGCTCGACGTAGTCCCAGGCCTCGCGCGCCAGCTCCAGGATCAGGGCCGGCTGCGCGCCGGGCGCGACGTGGGCCTCCTTGACGCGCTCGAGGGCCGCCTTCCAGTCGTCGCCGAGGTCCATGTCGCGCGCGGCGCGCAGCATCTCGGCCTCGCACCAGGCGAACTCGGCCTCGGCGATCTGGATCAGCTCCTCGGGCGTGTAGGGGATCCAGGCCTGGGTCAGGTCCTCGAGCAGCGCCTCGCGTCCGATCGGATCGCCCAGGATCGCCTCGTCGCCCTCCTTGCGGCCGGCCAGGGTCTCGCGCAGGTACTTCTCGTGCTCCTCGAGCGCCTTCGCGATGCGCTCGTGGGGCTCGCGCACCCACCAGGTGAAGAGCGGGTCGTAGCCGGCGCGGAACGAGTACCAGTCCTCCAGCGCCTCGCGCAGCTCTCCCATCCGCCGCGCGGCGCGGAAGGCGAGCGTCTTCGGCACCTCCGGGGCGGCCGCATCGAAACCCTCGCGCAGCTCCGCGAGCTCCTTGGCGAGCGCGTCGAGCTCGGCCGCCGCCGCGCGCCCCTCCAGCGGCTCGACGCGCTGGCGCGCTTCGGCCAGCGCGGCGAGGCGCCCGGCGAAGGGCAGCAGGACCTGCTCCTCCTCCAGCTTGCGCGCCTCGCGCGCGAGCTCGAGCCGGTGCCCCTCGACCCGCGAGCGCAGGGCGAGCCAGTCGATCTGGCTCTCCGGGTCGAGCGCCGCGAAGTCGAGCGCCGCGAGGCGCGCGAGCCAGTCCACGGAGAGCTGCGTGAGCCGCGCCACGCGCGCCGGCGAGCCCTCCAGCGGGTAGAAGCGCCCCAGCGCGCCGCGGTCCTCCTGGTACTCGGCCACCAGGTCGCGCAGGTCGGCGCGTGCGGTCGGCGGCGTCCCACCCGGGCCGCCGACGCCGGCGGCGACGCAGGACAGCACCAGCAGGGTCGCGAGCAGTCCCTTCATCATCTTCCTTCCTCTCCGGCTGCGGGCAGCCTCCACACCACGATGCGCTCGTCCTCGAAGCAAGGCGCGCCGTGCACCTCGGCCAGGCGCGCCGCGATCGGGGCCAGCTTCGCCGCGTCGACCAGGTTCTGACCGTAGATCGTCTCCTGGCGCCGCATGAAGGTCTCGTCTTCCGCGACGCGCAGGCGCGGCCAGGCCTCCTCGTACACGAAGCGGAAGTACTCGGGCACCTCCGCCACCTGGTCCTTGTGCAGGACGAGGTAGTCGGCCTCGCCCGGCGCCAGGCCGAGCGGGCGCGCGTAGGGCGGGCCGCGGATGCCGGCGGGGAGCTCGCCCGGCCAGCCGATCCACACCTCCTTGCCGTGCTGCAGCGCGTAGTTGCGGTAGAGCAGCACGGCGCGCGTCAAGAGCGCCGGGATCTCGACGATGCGCCGCGCACCCGGCTCCTCGGCCAGGCTGCGGTAGAAGGCCGGCGTCCCGGGCCAGGGCTCGTCGAAGGCCGGCAGCGGGTGCAGGGCGAGGTAGGTGTTCGAGAAGGCCCCGTCGCGCGGCGCGCGCGGGCCGAGCGGGCCGAGGGCGAGCTGGGCCAGGAGCAGCGCCGCGCCCAGCGCGAGCCCGGCCGTGCCGCCGCGCAGGAAGCGCGCGCCGAGCTCGGTCAGGGCCAGGGCCCACAGCCCCGCCAGCACCGGCAGGCCGCTCATCACGTAGCGCGCCCAGGCGTAGTCCATGCCGCGCGGCTGGGTGGCGAAGAGCAGCGCGAGCGGGCCCGCCAGCCCCGCCAGGCCGAGGACCACGCTCGCGCGCCGCGTGCGCCAGGCGAGCGGGACGGCGGCCGCCAGGAGCGCGAGCGCGATCCAGGCCGCGACGCGCCCGCCGGCGAGCAGCGTCGGCACGCCGAGCCAGGAGAGCGGCGGCGGCTCGCTCTCCATCACGCGAAAGTAGCTCACCACCGCGCCCAGGACCGGCACGTAGAGCAGGAGGCACAGCCCGCCAGCCAGCGCGAGGGCCGCGAGGAGCCGCAGCGCGAGCGCGCGCGACTCGCGCCAGGCGAGGGCCAGGCCGGCCAGCCCCAGCGCCAGCACGTAGCCCAGCGCGGAGAGGTGCACCCAGGGCAGGAGCGTCGCGGCCGCGACCAGCGCGATCCAGGCCGCGCGCGTGCGCCGCTCGGGATCGAGCAGGCGCACCAGGGCCCAGCCGAGCGCGAAGGCGAGCAGCAGCGCCAGCACGTACCCGCGCGCGAAGCGCGAGTAGAAGACGACCATCGGGTTGAGCGCCAGGGCCAGGGTCGCCAGCGCCGCCGCATCGGCGCCGACGAAAGAGCGCAACCAGGGATAGGCGAGGAGCAAGAGGAGCAGCCCCGGCACGATCGCAACCAGGCGCATCGAGCCCACGCCGGGCCCGAACAGGTCGAGCGACAGGCGCTGCAGGAGCGGCAGCGGCACGTGCGAGCCGACCGTGTCGAACTCGCCCAGGATCTGGGCGTAGCTCGCCGCCGCCAGGTCGGCGCCCTCGGCCCCGCGCAGCAGCGTGTGGTACTCGTCCCCGTGCAGGGGCAGCTCCGCCAGGCCCCGCAGGCGCAGCCACGCGCCAAGGCACAGGGCCAGGACCACCACGGCGAGGCGAAACCAGGAACGCGGGCCGGAGGCCATCGAGCGGCATACAATACCGCCGCCATGGGAGAGCTCACCCTGTCCGTGGAACGCTTCCGGCGCGAGCTCGATTACGACGACTGGGCCAACCGCGAGGTCCTGCGGCACCTGCAGCGCGAGAGCCTGCCGCCGCCCTGCTGCGCGAGCTGGCTCGCGCACGTGCTCGGCGCGCAGTCGGAATGGCTCGCGCGCCTGGCGAGCGGGCGGAGCGCGCTCCCGGTGTGGCCCAAGCTGACGCTGGACGAGCTCGAGCCCGAGCTCGCGCGCCTGCGCCAGGCCTGGCGGCGCTTCCTGGCCGAGCTCGCGCCGCACGGGCTCGAGCGCTCGATCACCTACGTGAACACGAAGGGCCAGACCCACACCAGCCGGGTCGAGGACGTCCTGACCCACGTGCTGCTGCACGGGGCCTACCACCGCGGCCAGATCGCGAGCGCCCTGCGCGAGGCGGGGCTGACGCCGCCCTGCACGGACTACATCCACGCCACGCGCAGCGGCAAGATCGAGTGACCGGGCCGCCCCCGCCGGCCGCCCGCCCCCTCCTCCTCGCCCCCCACCGGCCGTCCTATACTGTTCGGCCCCCATGCTCCGGACCCTCCTCAAGTCGAAGCTCCACCTGGCCCGCATCACCGACGCGAACGTCGATTACGAGGGCAGCATCAGCATCCCCGAGGACCTGATGCAGCTCGTGGACCTGTGGCCGGGCGAGAAGGTCCTGGTCGCCAGCCGCGACACCGGCGCGCGCCTCGAGACCTACGTCTTCCCGGCCCCGGCCGGCTCCGGCGCCGTGATCATGAACGGCGCCGCCGCGCGCCAGATCCACCGCGGCGACCGCGTCACGATCATGGCCTTCTGCCAGTCCGAGAAGCCGGTCAAGGCCAAGCGCGCGCTGCTCAACGAGCGCAACGAGGTCGTGCGCATGGAGCTGGGCGTGGGCAAGGCCACGCTGCCGCCGGAGCCGCTGACCCTGCTGTAGGCGATCGAAGATCGCCTATCGATTGCGCCGTCAGCGTGACCGCCGCGCTTCGCCGGGCGGGCGCGAGCCCGCCCGACGATCCGCGGCGCGATTGCTTCCTCGGTCCCCGACCTGGGCGGCGGAGCGCGCTCACTCCCCCCGCTTCCCCAGGGCCTCGAGCAAGAGCGGCTCGAGCAGCTCGACCCCGTCCAGGCGCCAGCGCGGCACCTTGCGGTTGCCCACGACGAGCAGCGGGATCGAGTGGATCCCGAGGCGCTTCGCGGCGGCCACGTCCTCCTCGACGCGCGCGCGCCAGCGCGGGTCCTCCAGGGTCGCCTCGAGCACCGGCACGTCGAGCCCGGCGGCGCCCGCCGCCTGCAGGACCTCGGCGCGCCCGAGCGGGCCGCTGGTCTCCATCA
This sequence comes from Planctomycetota bacterium, assembly GCA_036376275.1. GTDB lineage: Bacteria > Planctomycetota > UBA1135 > UBA1135 > JABFRZ01. The sequence continues at coordinate 19,297 of DASVAP010000365.1, forward strand.
GGCGCGCGTGCAGGGCCTCGAAGGCCGCCTCGCCGCCGAGGTGGCGGGCCGCCTCGGCCGCGCGCGCCGCCAGGCACGCGCCGGGGTTCGAGCGCGGGACGCCGGGCACGCACTCGGCGTCCAGCGGGTAGTGCCGGAACGAGTAGCGCACCTCCGGGTGCGCGGCCTGGAAGGCACGCAGGCGCCGGTCGAGCTCGCGCGTCCCGGGCTCGAGGTAGTCGCTCCACACCACGATCTCGAGCTGCCCCGGCACGGCCAGCCCCTCGCCGTGGCGGTGGCCGAGCGCGAGCAGCGGCTCGGCGCGCCAGTCGGCCAGGCCCTTCTCGAGCGCGCCCGGCGGGCGGTCGGCCTCGGGACCGCTGGCGGCCGGCGCGCGCGCCGCCAGGGCCTCGACCGCGCGGCGCAGGGCCTGCGGCGCGCGCCAGCCGCGCAGCTCGACGCCGTTCAGGTACAGGAGCGGCGTCGACTGGATCCCGAGCGCCAGGGCCTCCTCGACGTCGGCTTCCACCCGCAGGCGCGGCTCGCTCGCGTGCAGGAGGCCCAGGAACGCGCCGACCTCGAAGCCCAGGCCCGGCAGGGCCGCGCGCAGGTCGGGATCGGTGAAGCTGCCCTTGCGCTCGAACAGCCAGCGGTGCATGCGCCAGAAGCCGTCGTTCCCGCCCGCCAGCCCGGCCGCCTCGGCCGCGCGCGCGGCCCAGCAGGCGTTCTTGTGCGGGCTGTGACCCAGGTCGCGCGCGCGCCGGTTGCAGTCGCCGTTCAGCGGGAAGTGCTTGACCGAGAGCGAGAGGTCGCCACGCTCCTCGACGAGCTGCCAGGCCTCGCCCTCGATGCGCGCGCAGTCCGGGCACTGGTAGTCGGTGAACATCACCAGGCGCAGCGGCGCCGGCACCGGCCCGCGCACGTACCGGCCGGTGAAGGCGCGCGCCCCGGTACCGGCCTGCGCCGCGTCGGCGGACTCGGCCAGGGCACGCTCGTCGGCCGCGGCGCGCTGCGCGGCGCCGCGCGCGTGCGCCAGGGCCAGCGCCCCCGTCGCCAGCGCGAAGGCGAGCAGGAAGGCGAGCTCGGCGCCGCGCGCGCGCGCGACGCGCGGGGCCCGCTCGGCGGCCACGACGAAGGCCAGGTTGGCGCCCTGCGCGACCAGGCAGTAGGGGCAGGGCGTCCCCTGCTGGAGCGCCAGCGCGAGCAGCGCGAGCGAGGCGAGCGCGCCGGCGCGCGCGCTCCAGCGCAGGGCCGCCGGCCAGCCGCCCGCGGCGCGGGTCCAGGCCGCGAGCTGGCCCAGGAAGAAGGCCGCCCCCAGGAAGGCCAGCGGCCAGTGCAGCACGGGAAGGGTGCCGAACGGACCGCCGAGGGCGCGCTCGCAGGCGCTGGCGAGCCCGCAGCCCGGCAGCTCGGCCGCGCCGAGGTGCCGCAGCGAGAGCACCAGCGCCGCGGCGGTGGCCACCAGCGCCGCGGCGAAGCCCAGCGGCCGGACCCAGGCGGGCGGCGCGGGCTCGACGCGCTCGGGCTCGACGGGTTGGGGCCCGACCATGCGCTCAGGTCTTCGCACGTTCCAGCACGGCCGGGAGCAGCGTCTCGGCGATCAGGCGGTGTCCGAAGGAGGTCGGGTGGACGTGGTCCCACCACAGGAAGCCGCGCGCCGCCTGGGCGGCCAGCGCGCGGTGCAGGTCGACGACCGGGATGGCGTGCGCCTCGGCCACGCGGCGCACGACGGGGTGCAGCGGGAGCTCGCCGGGCACGGCCTCGCTGGCGTTGGGCTCGAGCGTGAACAGGGCCGCGATCCCGTGCTCGCGCGCGAGCACGGCGAAGCCCTCCATGGCGGCCTCGAAGACGACGGGGTCCTTGTCGTTGTTCGAGAGGTTGACGATCAGGAGGTCCGGCTCGAGCGCGAGCCAGCGCTCGCGCAGGAGCTCGAGCAGACGCGTCGCGCGCAGGCCCGAGACGCCGGCGTTGATGCACTCCCACTCGCGCTCCGGGGCGGCCGCGCGCAGGCGCTGCTCGAGCACCTCGACGAAGCCCTCCTGCGCGCGCAGCGCGCCGGCGCCCCAGGTCTGGGAGGTGCCGATGACCAGCACGCGCGTGCTGCCCGGGCGCAGGGGCAGGTGCTCGGCGCGGATCGCCGCGTCCACGCGCTCCGTCTCGGCCGCGACCCAGTCCGCCTCGGCCGTGCGGTCGAGGCGCGGGTAGGTCCGGGCGCGCAGCCGGTGCAACGCCAGGACCCCAAGCCCCAGGAACACGAGCAGCGAGCCGCAGGCGACCAGCACCGTGCGCAGGCGCGCGTCCCGGCGCGTGACACGCCACAGGAAGAGCTCGAGCCCGAGCAGCCCGGTGAGGCACAGGAGCGCCAGCAGGAAGCCGCGCAGGTTGAAGAAGCGCTCGTGGAAGCCCGCCCCGCCCGCGCGCACCTCCACGTCGTCCACGCGGACCGAGTGGAGGCCGCCGCGCAGGCCCAGGCGCTGCGCGCCGTCCGTGGCCTGGCCCAGCGGGACAGCCGGGAGCTGCGCGAGCCGCGCCTCGACGCCCGTGGGCGCGAAGGAGAGCGCCAGGTGCGTCCACTCGTCGGGCGCGACCGCGAGCGCCGGCAGGGGCTCGAACTCCAGGAACTCGCCCGCGGCGGTGCAGCGGAAGCGGCCCGAGGGCACGGCCGGATCGGTGCTGAGGCGCAGGCCCGCGCGCGTCTCCGGGCCGACGCCGTAGAGGACCGAGAGGTGCGCGCCGGGGCCCGGCCGGAAGTCGAGCTCGAGCGCCTCGGCCGCCACGGGCTCGCGCAGCAGCACCTCCTGGAAGCCGAACCAGCGTCCGAGGTCGAGCTCCTCGCCCGAGAGCGTGTGGCACGAGCTGGCGAAGGCGTGCGCCCCCATCACGCCGCGCTCGAGCTCCGTCTTGGAGGAGACCCAGCGCCCGCCGCGCACGAGCGAGTTCGTGTACCAGGCGTAGACGTAGGCCCCCGCCCCGGCGGCCACGAGCTGCGCGGCGACGAGCACGAACGCGATCCAGCGCCACCCGCGGTCCACGGGGTCCATCCTACGCGCCGCGCGCGGCCCGCGGGGGCGCGGACCGCAGTCGCGGATCAGAGCTCGCGCGAGCCGGCGTCGCCCGGCGCGCCCGAGGGGAGCGGCGGCCGCGCGGCGCACTCCTGGGCCCCGGACAGGTTCGTCTCGACGAAGAAGGGGCTCAGGCCCAGGCCCTCCGAGAGACCGGCGATCCCGTCCGTCGCGGCCACCGCCAGGTAGGTGATGCGGATGCGGCCGTCGAAGAAGAGCTCGATCTGGAAGGAGTTCTGGTTGGTCGTGCTGTACTCGGGCACGTTCTGCCAGGTCACGGCGACGCGGTCGGCGAGCTGCTTGCGCGAGACGCTGCCCCCGGCGGCCGGGTTCAGGTCGTCGAACAGGGCCGCCACGCGGCGCAGCGTGAAGTGCTGCGAGAGCGACTCGGTGTAGGTGCCATCGGCGCTGCCGAAGGTCAGGTTGCCGTTGGCGTTGACCTGGAAGCTGGAGTGGCTCATCCCGTAGAGCTTCACCGTCTTCCCGCCGCTGAGGGAGACCAGGGCCGAGCCGTCGTCGCTCAGGGGGATCGCCGTGCCGCCGGCCGGATCGGTGGGGAACGCGCTGGCCGGGCGCCGGCACAGGGCGTAGCGGTCGCCGTCGAGGGTCGGGATGAGCACGATCGTCGTCAGGTCGAGGTCGTTGTCGCCCAGGAACTCCTCGGTGAAGAAGCTGGGCACGTCGGCCGTCGTCACGGAGTGGCACAGGCCGCCGTTCGTGTCGAGCGTCTCGTTGCCGGCCTCGTCCAGCGCGCGCACCTTCACGAAGTAGGTCGTGTCGGGCAGGAGGCCGGTCAGGTCGAGGTTCACGGTCGTCGCCAGGCCCTCGCTCGCGCGCGACTGCGTGGTGGCAGCGCAGGCGAAGCCGTAGAGCGCCTCGACGACGACCGGCTCGTCCGTGCTCACCACCAGGCGCACGCTGGTGGCCTGCACGTTCGTGAACTGCACCGCGAGCACGCCGGGCGGCGTGCAGTCGACCACGGCCGTGTCCGCGACGGGGACGTCGAAGCCGCCCATGCCGTCGTCGGCGTCGACGTAGGTGGCCGTCAGCCCGTCGCCGGCCGTCACCCACAGCACGCCGCCGGCATCGCTCGTCGCGCTGGCGAGGCTGCCCTGGAAGCGGCTCGTGTTCGGGCCCGTCTCGGTCAGGAGCAGGCTCTCGCCGCCGGGCTCGCTGCTCGAGGCCACGCTCACGACCACGGTCTGGGCCGTGGACGCGTTCGTGTTGAGGTCGCAGTCGACGACCGTGACGCCCAGCGTCGCGCTGCAGGCGTAGCGCCCGCGGTCGAGCACGATCGTGCCCGCGTCCGAGCACAGGGTGTCGAGCGAGACGGTGTCCAGCACCAGCGTCCCGGTCGAGTCCGGGTCGAGCCAGTTGCGCAGGCGCGTCGCGTTCGTCCCGCCCCCGGTCCAGGAGACCGAGAGCTTGCCGTACCAGTCCGAGGTCTGGCTGGTGCACGAGGCGAAGCCGCCGTGGAGCTGCCCGATCACGCGGTGGTTCGGGTCGAAGAGCGGCGAGCCCGACGAGCCCGGCTCGGTCGTGCCCAGGTCCCAGTCCTCGACGCGCACGTGCGTCCCGTCGCCCGGGACCGTGTTGGAGAGGTAGCTGGTCGTGGTGGTCGGCTGGTCCTCGAAGGAGATGCGCTTCTCGTCGGTGTTCGGGTGGTGGATCGCCACGGCCGCGCTCCCGGTCGTGCCGGTCGCGTTCCAGCCGGCGTAGGACACGTCGAAGGCCGGGTTGATCGCGTCGTCCAGCTCCACGAGCGTGAAGTCCGAGGGCGCGTAAGAGGAGCGGAAGAAGGAGCCGGTGTTGAACTGCGTCAGCGAGCCGTCGCCGGCGCCGCCGCTGGCCGGGCTGCCGGGCACGCGGCAGGTCGAGTTCTCGTAGTTCCAGTAGACGACCAGCGAGGCCGCGTTGCCGGAGCCGACCCCGCAGTGGTTGGCGGTCATGAAGTAGGGCTTGAGGTCCTGGCGCACGTTGTTGACCAGGAAGCCGGTGCAGAAGGTCGAGCCGCCGGTCGAGATCACGCCCACCGAGGGGATCTCCAGGGCCCAGGGGATGCCCTGCGCGCAGACGACGTCGACGTTGCAGGAGCCGGAGAGCAGCGCGGTCGAGCTCGCCGGCGCGAAGCCGCGGTAGCCGACGTTGATCCAGGTCAGCTCGAGCAGCGCCTCGTCGAGCGCGGCCGCGGGCAGCACCAGCTCGAGCACCAGCTCGTCCGTGGCCACGACCGGCGTCCACATCTCGCCGTGGGACTCGTTGTCCGCCGCCGTGAAGGGCCGCACGACGTGCTCGCGGTCGGCCGAGTAGAGGTGCAGGCGGGCGCCCTCCGGCAGGCGGAACTGCTCGAAGCCCAGGTTGAGCGAGCGCGCCCCGAGCGAGCGCACGCGCAGCCGCCACAGCAGGGTCCCGGCGTCGAGGCTCTCCCAGGTCCCGGCCGAGTGCGGCGCCAGGCGCGCCTCGTGGGGCACGGCGAAGCGCGGCGGCAGGGCCTCCGCCTCGCGCGCCAGGTCCTCCTTCAGGACGGCCTCCAGCTCCAGGGGGGCGAGCTCGACCAGCGCCACCTGCTCCAGGGGCAGGAGCTGGGCCCTCCCGGCCCTTCCCTGGGCCGCGGGGAGGGCGCTCGCGCCGCAGGCGAGCAGGAGG
>DASVAP010000368.1:0-14705 GCA_036376275.1 Planctomycetota bacterium
CGCTCGGCGCCGCGCGGGACGCCCAGCTCGGGGTCGAAGCGCCACTCCATGCGCAAGGTATCGACCCAGAAGTCGGCCGGCAGGTCGCGCTCGAGGGCGTCGAGCGTGCGCACGAGCTGCTCGCCGGCGCCGGCGAGGGCGAAGAGCTCGCGCGCCAGCTCGGCGTGGGCCTCGTTCTCCTCCAGCAGGCGGATCGTCTCGCGGTTCGTGCGCTCGACGCGCTGGTACTCGCGCGTCAGGCGGTCGCGCTCGGTCTCCAGGCGCTCCAGCTCGCCCTGCTTCTTCGTCGCGCGCAGGCCCAGGAAGGCCAGCGCCAGGACCGCGGCCGCGACCAGGAACAGCGTCCCGCCCACGAACTCGCGCGTGCGCCGCACCTTGGCCGGCAGGATCTCGATCCCGTAGGCCTCCGGGTCGGCCGCGGTGGTGGCCAGGCCCAGCGCGGTCACGGCCTCGAGCTTGTGGGCCTCGAGGCGCTCGGCGCTCTCGGGGTCGAGGTGCGACAGGTCGACCACGCGGAACGGGTCGAACAGCTCGACCGGCACGCTCATGCCGCGCGAGAGGTAGGCCGTCAGGCCCGAGAGGCGCGCGCCGCCGCCGCACAGCAGCACGCGGTCGAGCTTGAGCGCGGAGAGCTTGACCTGGCTCTTCGCGAACACGACCGCCGACTGCAGCAGCGACAGGATCTGGCCGGCGGGCGCGGCCAGGGCGCGCGCGGCCTTCTCCTGGTTGGGGTCCTTGAAGGACCGGCCGGTGTCCAGCGTGCCCTCGGAGAGCTTGTAGGCACGCGCACGCGCCTCGTCGATCCCGAAGCGCTCGGCCAGGGCCTTGTCGAACAGGCGCGAGCCGCCCGAGAGGTTGCGCGCGAAGACCAGGTCGGCGCCGCGCACCAGGACCACGTTCAGGTTCTCGTGGCCGATGTCGGCCAGGAGCACCGTCTCCTCCTCGATCACGCCGTAGCGCAGGAAGGCGTTGTAGAGCCCCAGCGCGCTGGGCGTGAAGGCCTCGAGCTTGCCGCCCGTGCGCTTGAGCCCCTCCTGGTGCTCGGCCAGCAGCGACTCGCGCGCCAGCGCCAGCAGCACCACGTCCTCGCCCTCGACCTCGGGCATCTCCGGCAGGACGTTGAAGTCCGAGGCGACCTCGGCCTCCGACTGTCCGCCGATCTCGTCGGTCTCGAAGCGCATCAGGCGCCGCAGCTGCCAGTCCGGGAGCCGCGGCACGCGCGTGTAGCGCACGTTGAGCTCGCGCCCGTTCAGGCCGACGCGCGCGGGCCCGAGCTTGGCGCCGGCCAGCGCCTCCCAGCCGCCCGCCAGCGTGCCCTCCTCGTTGTCGACCAGCGCGAAGGAGCGCACGACGAAGGTCGTGCCCTTCAGCTCCCCCGCCAGCCACTTGGCGGAGGCCGTCCCGATGTCGACGCCGCTTCCCTTGCCCATGCGGATCCTTGCCTAGTCGTCCTGCTTCGTGGGGTCGACAGGGCCCCCGCCGGGGGCCCCCTCCAGGGCTGCACGCACGTGGGCCGCGAGCTTCGGGGCCGTGGCCGGGTCGAGCGCCTTCCAGACCGACTCCAGGCGCTGCGTGCGCCCCGAGCGCCGCCCGGCGGTGAGCTCGGTCAGGGCCATCTCGCACAGGGTCACGACCGCGCGGGCGGCCTCCTCGACCTCGCTCCCGCGGTACTGGCTGGACAGCGCCCGGGCCCGCTCCAGGCCCTGCTGGAAGAGCTCAGGCAGGAGGAAGAAGCGCGCACGTTCCATCTCGCGGCGCAGCTCCTCGACCTCGCCCAGGCCCGACTGGATCAGGCGCGCGCGGGCCTCGGAGGCCTGCTGCACCTGGCGGCGCTCGAAGGGGTAGCGGTCGAGCAGCTCGCTCCAGAGCGCCAGGGCCCCGCCCAGGTCGCCCTTGCGCTCGGCCTCCAGGGCCCGGTCGATCAGGGTCGCGGCCGCGGCGCGCTCCTCGACGAAGGAGAGCTGCAGCTCGCAGCCCTCCAGGCCGCCCAGCGCGATGCGGAAGGCCATCCCGCCCGGGATCTCGCCGGCGATCACCTCGACCGGGCGCGCGAAGCCCAGGCGCAGGAGCTCGGTCCCGCGCCCCAGCAGGAGGCTCGTGACCCCCGCGCGCGTGAAGGCGCCGCCGGTGGCCGAGTAGCCCCCGGGCCCGGTGCTGGCGACCCAGGCTGCCTCCTCGGAGGAGGTGTAGTCCTGGCGCATCGCGGTGAAGTGCAGGCTCGCGTCCGCCGGCGCGCCGGAGAAGGCGAGCTCGAAGCCGCGCGGACCGGCGCGGGCCTCGAGCCGCGCCTGGCTCCAGCCCTGGGGCCCGGCCTTGCCGAGCGAGGAGAGGTCGAAGCCCGCCAGGACCGGCCGGCCGCTGCGCAGGAAGACCGCGCTCGAGCCGGGCTGGCCCAGGACCGCCAGCTCGTACTCGGTGTAGGTCGCGGTGCGCCCGAGGGGCTCGCGCTCCACCAGGCTGACGTCGTCGAGCGCCACCGCGCCGCGCCCGCGCGCGAGCACGACCAGGCGCCCGCGGTCGTAGCCGCCGGGCACGTCGAAGGCGAGCTCGAGCTCGGCGAAGTCGGCCGCCGCGCGCTGCGCCGGGATCCAGGCGAAGAAGCGCGGGGCGCTGTCGTCGGCGGCCCACAGTTCGACCCCCAGGCGCCCCTCGGCGGCCTGCTCGACGCGCAAGGCCGCGGCCGCGGCCAGCGAGCGGCGCGCGCGCAGCGGCACCTCCGGCGAGCGCGCCAGGGCCCAGGCGTCGTCGGCCTCGAGCGCGAGCCCCAGGCCCACGTCGCCCGAGCGCGCGAAGGCCCGCTCGCGCCCGAAGGCCAGCGGGGCGTTCTCGTCCGCGCTCCACTCGGCGACGCCCTCCTCGAAGGAGGCGTCCGCCAGCAGGTTGCCCGCCACGCTCGGGATCACGGCGGGCCCGCGCGTCGGTCCGCCCGGGCGCAGGAAGCGCAGGTAGGCGAAGGCGCCGCCGCCGAGGACGACGAGCAGCGCCAGCAGGAGCAGGGGCAGCCGCGAGGCCGAGCGCGAGCGCGTGACCTTCTCGGCGCTGACGTGCCCGAGGGCCGGGGCCGGCTCGGCGGCGGCGGCTGGCGCCGGCGCGGCCGGGGGCGCGCCGGCGAGCTCGGCGTCGTGCAGCGAGGCGCGCACGTTGCCGAACAGCAGGCTGTCGCCATGGCTCACGACGGCCTGGGCGATCTTCTGGCCGCCCACGCGCGTGCCGTTCGTGCTGCCCAGGTCGACCACCTCGACGCGCTCGCCCGCGACGCGCAGCTCGGCGTGCTTGCCCGAGACCGAGCCGTCCGCCAGGACCAGGCCGCACTCGGGCCGGCGCCCGACCTGCAGCGTGCCGTCCGTCAGCGGGACCTGCTCGCCCTGGCGCTCGCCCGACTCGATGCGCAGCACGAAGCGCGTTTCCCGCGATTGCATGGGGTCGGTGGTGGCGTGGAGGCGTGTGGAAGCGGCCCCTGCGGCCCCTGGATAGCCGCACGCGCGCCGCTTGTTACGGCCCGGCCGGCAGCAGGGGCACGCCGGGAGCGCGCAGGATGGGGAACGGAGGATCCTAATGTCCCCCTGTCCGGAGGCGCAATTTCGAGGGGGCCGGAGGACCGCGGAGGTGCGCAGGAGCGCGGCGGAGGCGCTCGGGACGGATGGCGTCGAGGCGAGGAGCCGGACCGGGGCGCAAGCCTCGGGAGGGCTATGATCCGCGCGTGGCCGAGCGAACGCATTCTCCGGCGCGCTCGCGCGCCTTCTTCCTGGCGCCGGAGGCGAGCCCGGCGGCTCCGCACCTCGCGGACGAGGACGTGGAGCACGCCCTGCGCGTGCTGCGGCTGGCCGCCGGCGACCGGCTCGAGGGCCTGGACGGTCGGGGCGGGAGCCTGCCGCTGCGGGTGCGCTCGGTCGCGCGCGGGCGGCTGGACCTCGAGGCGGCTGGACCGCTGCAGCGGACGCCCGAGCCGGGCCAGGAGGGTTCCGTCCTGCCCTGGTTCGAGCTGGCCGTCGCCTGGCCGCGCCGCAGCCGGGTCGAGGACATGCTCGCGCGCCTGGTGCAGCTCGGCGCGGCCGCGATCCGGCCGCTGGCGGCGCGCCAGCGCGGTCCCGAGGAGCTCCCCGAGGGCGTCTCCGAGCGCCTGCAGCGCGTGGCGCGCGAGGCCTGCAAGCAGTCGCGGCGCCGCTGGCTGCCGGTCTTCGAGCCGAGCCTCGCGCCCGCGGAGCTGGCCGCGGCGCGCCCGATCTCGCCCATCGCCGTGCTCGATCCGCGCGCGGGCCTCTCGCTCGACACCTGGCTGCGCTCGCTCTCGCCCGCACCGCTCGCGACGGGCACGCGCGCGCGGCCGATCGTGCTGGTGATCGGCCCCGAGGGCGGGCTCACCGAGGAGGAGCTCGAGCCCCTGGAGACGCGGGGTGCGTCGCGCACCTGGATCGGACCGCACGTGCTGCGGGTCGAGACCGCGGCCGAGGCGGCGATGGCGGTCGCGGCCTGCGTGCACGGACGACCGCTCTCAGGCCGGGAGGAGGCCGCGCTCGCGCAGGGAGACGAACTCTCCCGCGCCCACGATCACGTGGTCGAGGAGCGGGATCCCGAGCACGGCCCCGGCCTGGCGTAGGCGCTCGGTCACGGCCAGGTCCTCGGCGCTCGGCTCCGGATCGCCCGAGGGGTGGTTGTGGACCACGATCAGGGCCGCGGCGGCCGCGCGCACGGCCCCGCGGAAGACCTCGCGCGGGTGGACCAGGGAGGCGGTCAGGGTCCCGGAGGTGATCGGGACCAGGCGCTTCAGGCGCTGCTTCCCGTCGAGGAGCAGGCTCCAGAAGGTCTCCTGCTCGAGGCCGGCCGCGTGGGGCGCCAGCAGCTCGAAGACCGCGCGCGGCCCGCGCAGGGCGCGGCGCGGCGGACGGCGCTCCTCGAGCACGGCCCGGCCGAGCGCGAAGGCGGCCGACAGGCGCCGCGCGGAGGCGGCCCCCAGCCCGAATTCGACTTCGAGCTCCGTGGCGTCGAGACGGGCCAGCTCCGCGAGATCGAGGGCCAGGAGCGGGACACCGGCGCGCCGATCTCCAGGGTCCAGGAGGAGCTCGAGCCAGGCGCCGCGTGGACCGTGGAGGCCGGTGGGAAGGGGGTCGTCGAGGGTCGTCACGTGTCTTCGACCGCCGCGCCGACGGCGCGGTTTCACGCTCCCGGCCTGCCCACTCCTGCGAGGAAAGGGCAAAAAAAAGGGCCACCTCGCGCGTCGTCGCCCCGATTGACTACTACTAGAGCGAGTCGCCCGCTGGACTCGGAGGTGGGAGGGCATCGCAACAGCCGCTCCCAGGTCCGAGGGAAGGTGGACGATCGTCATGTTTCCTCCTGAACTGCGGGCCTGAACCTGGCATTCGAGACGCCGACCTGCCACGGTCGGCCAGGCCCCGCAGCCATAGCGCGATCCACTCTCTCGCGCCTTGGAGCAGGCGGCTGCGCGAGCAGCCGCCTGCCTTTTTTTGAGGAGCGACCGGGCGCTCCCCGGCCTCAGAGGGAGCGGGTCCAGTCCTCGAAGGCCAGCTCCAGCGGGACCGCGCTCCAGGCCGCGAAGGCCGCCGCCGGGCTCGTCCCGTCGCGCGCGCCCAGGACCATGCGCCGCAGCGCCTCTTCCCCGTAGGTCGCGCGCAGGTACACGACGAAGAGGAGCGACTGCGCGTAGGCGCGCTGGATCGCCTCGGGCTCCTTCCAGGCCGCCAGGCTGCCGGCGAGGGCCGCGAGCGAGAAGGGCTCGTTCCCGCGCACCCGCGCGCGCAGGCGCTCCAGGTCCAGCGGGCCGCCCTCGAGGAGCTGCGCCAGCCCCTCGTTCAGCCAGCCGGGCACGGCCTCGCCCGCCAGGGCGTGCACGAAGGCGTGCACGAGCTCGTGCACGAGGACCGCGCGCCAGCCCGTGCCGGCCGAGAGGTCGCGCACCGAGACGCGCACCGCCCCGTCGAAGACCCCCGCGGCCCAGTCGCCCAGGCCCGTCAGGCGGTCGAAGTCCTCGGGGTCGTAGAGCAGCACGCGGATCGGCGTGCGCGGCTCGAAGGGATCCTCGCCGAACCAGCGCAGGAGCTCGTCGAAGCTGCGCTCCAGGTGCTCGAGCACCTCGTGCGAGCGGTTCAGGATGTCGCTGCGCTCGGTATCGAAGGTCAGCTCGAAGCGGCTCGAGCCCTCGGTCCAGTCGTCGCTGCCGAGCTCGCGCTCGCGCCGCCAGCGCTCGTGCAGGCGCTCCAGGGCCTCGCGGTCCGTGCGCGCGGAGCCGAGGGCCAGGGCGCGCTCCAGGGGCTCGAGCGCCTCGGCCAGGCGCCCGCGCCCGTGCTCGGCCCGCGCCAGGCGCACCAGGGCCTCGACCAGATTGTTGCGGAAGATCGCGCTGTCCGGCTCGGCCGCGTGACAGCGCTCGAGCTTGTCCACGGCCGCCGCCAGGTCGCCGACGACGAGGTCGGTGGTGGCCTCGTTGTTGAGCTCGACCCAGTCCGTGCCGTCCGTCCCGGCCGGGTCCGCGCGCGGCGCCGCGTGGGCCGGGAGCGGCACGACCGCCTGACGTCCGACCGGCAGCGGCGCGGCCTCGGCCGGGCGCGGCTCGGGCGCGGACGGTGCCGGGGCCGGGCGCAGGCAGAGCCACGCCCCCACCGCCCCCAGGCCGGCGGGGACCAGGATCAGCAGGGTGAGTCGCGGAGAGGGGCGCACGCTGGGCGAGCCTCGGACGACGCCGGGGCGCGCCTATTCCACCACGGGTGCGCGCGGGTGCGCCCTGGAACTACCCGCGCGGCTTGCGCGGGTTGCGGGAGCGCGTGTCGCGCTCGAAGTCCAGGTCGGCGCGGCCGGCGAGCTGGGCCCGGACGTCCTCGATCAGCTCGGGCCAGCTCTGATAGCGGGCCCCGGCCTCCTTGGCGACCATCTTCTCGATGAAGTAGTGCACGTGGGGCGAGATGGCGCGCCCCTTCAGCTCGGGCGAGGAGAGGCTCTCCATGACCTGCTTGCGCAGGACCTCGCGGTCGTCGGAGCCCTGGAACGGCAGGCGTCCCACGACCACGTGGAAGAGCGAGATGCCCAGGCTGTAGATGTCCGAGCGGATGTCGGCCTCGGCCCCGCCGCGGGCCTGCTCGGGCGAGAGGTAGGCCACCGTGCCGACGGTCGAGTCCTCGGCCGTGCGCGCGGCGCCAGCCGAGGCGAAGCCGAGGTCGATCAAGACCACGCGCCCGTCCCGGGCCAGCATCAGGTTCCCGGGCTTCACGTCGCGGTGCACCACGCCGCTCTCGCCGAGATACCGCAGGGCCTCCGCCGCGCCCAGCACGATGCGCAGGGCCTGCTCCTCGTCGAAGCGCTTCTGGGAATCGAGGAGCTCGAGCACCGTCGCGCCGTCGATGAACTCGAGCCGCGAGAAGAACACGTTGCCGCTGCGCGCCACGCCGAAGCAGCGCACCAGGCCCGGGTGGTCGAGGCGCTCGAGCAGGCGCGCCTCGGCGATGAAGCCCTTGCGCGTCGGCTCGTGGGCCGTGGCGGCGGGCTTGAGGACCTTGAGCGCCAGCAGGCGCTGCGTGGCGAGCTCGCGCGCCTTGAAGACGTCGGCCGTGCCGCCGGTGCCGAGCCTGGCCAGGATCTCGTAGCCCGGCAGCTCCGGGATCTCGCCGCCGCGCGTGCGCCGCAGCTTCTGGATCTGGGCCGCGCTCCAGCCCAGCTCGCGCCCCAGCAGCTCGTCCAGCTCCGCGCCCCCCTTCAGGGCCGCCGCGAGCGCCTGGGCCCGCTCGCGCGGCACCAGGCCGCGGTGGGCGAGCAGCGCCAGGAACTCGACGTCTTGCATGTGGACCGGTCGCGCCGGGTCCTCCATTCGAAGCCGGAATCCGCACCGACTTCAAGACGGCGCGCGGCGGACTCCGAAAGGGCCCGCGCCCGCGAGCCCCTGCGCGGCCCCCCTCTCCCCTTGGCGCTCGAGCACCAGAGCCGGCCGGCCCGCTCCCCCGCGCGCCGGGCTCCCTCCCCCCGCGCGGGGCCGATCCGCTCCGCGGCGGCCCTGGCCGGGCTGCCCCGGCGCGTCGAGGCGCTGCTGGCGGAGCGCCTGGTCGGGCAGCCCGAGGCCGCCGCCAGCGCGCTGTGCGCCGTGCGCCGCGCCGCGGCGGGCCTGGCGAGCCGGCGCGGCCCGCTGGCGACGCTGCTCCTGGTCGGCCCGACCGGGACCGGCAAGACCGAGCTCGCGCGCCTGCTCGCGGAGGGCCTGGGGGGGCCGGAGCGGCTCCTGCGCGTCGACTGCAGCGAGTTCGGCAACCGCCACGAGACCGCCAAGCTCCTCGGGGCGCCGCCGGGCTTCGTCGGCCACGAACGTGGCGGCCAGCTCGCGCGGCGGCTCGGAGCGGGCGAGTGCGTGCTGCTCTTCGACGAGGTCGAGAAGGCCCACCCGCACCTGCACGAGCTGCTCCTGCAGGTGCTCGACGAGGGCCGCCTGACCGACGGCCAGGGGCGCACGCTCGACTTCCGGCGCGCCTTCGTGCTGCTGACCTCGAACGCGGGCTCGCGCGAGCTGGCCGCCGCGCGCCGGGGGCTCGGATTCGCGGCCGGCGCTCCTGCCGCTCCGGGGGCCGACCGGCCGCTGGTCGAGCGCGCCCTGGCCCAGGCCTTCGCGCCCGAGTTCCTGGGGCGGCTCGACGAGGTCGTGCTGTTCCGCGCGCTCGACCCGCGGGCCCTGCGCGCCGTGGCCGAGCGCGCGCTCCTCGACCTGGCCCTGCGCGTGCGCGCCGGCGGCCGGCGGGCCTGCTTCTCGCGCTCCGTCGCGAGCTGGGTCGCGGCCCGCGCGGCCGGCGCGCCGGAGGGCGCGCGCGCCGTGCTGCACTGCATCCGGCGCGAGCTGGAGGGGCCGCTGGCCGAGGCCCTGCTGGCGACCGGCGCGGACGAGTGGATCGAGGTCTCGATCCGCCGCGGCCGGCCGCACCTGGTGCACGCCGCCTGAGGCCAGCGGACTCACGAAGGCCTCGGGCGAGGCGCCGAGAAGGGCCCCGGATTCACGGCCAGCTCGCGCAGCGCAGGTTGCGGGCGTCGGAGCCGGGGGCCCGATGAGTCCGCTGGGGTGAGGGGCCGAGCGCGCTCCGGCGACTCCCCCGGGTCGACGCGCTATCCTCGGCCCCATGCTCGGCGTCCTGCTGGTGTCCGTCTGCCTGCTCGCCCCGCAGGCCCCCGTGGCCGCGCGCGGCAAGGGTGGGCTCACCGTCACGCGCGAGAGCCTGGCGGCGACGGTGCTCGAGCGCCATGGCCACGGCGAGAAGGGCCGCGAGCTGCTGGATCTCTTCCTGAAGGCGCGCCTGCTCGAGAGCCTGGCCAGCCAGCGCGGCATCCAGGTGGGCCAGGCCGAGGTCGCGCAGCGCTGGCGCGAGCTGGAGAAGCGCGCCCTGGCCAGCGGCCAGCCCCTGGCGGCCGAGATCGAGCGTCGCAACCTGACCCCCGACCAGTTCCGCGAGTTCCTGCGCATCTCCATGCTCCAGGAGCGCCTGACGCGCGCCGCCCTCGGCCTGGCGCGCTCGGCCGAGGTCAGCGGCGACCAGCAGGAGATCTGGCTGGCGCAGGAGATGCAGACGCGCGGGCTCGAGCTCCTGCCGCCGGCCGCGGGCCTCTCCGGGATCATGGCGCGCTGCGGCGAGGTCACCGTCACGCGCGCGGAGTTCGCCGAGTTCCTGCTGGAGCGGCTGGAACGCACGGAGCTGCGCGAGAGCGCCTGGCACCTCCTGCTGCTCGCGGCGATCGAGCAGAGCATGCCGGACCTGGCCCCGGCCGCGCGCGCGCGCGCGCTCGACGAGGAGCTGGCGCGCCGGCGCCGGAAGCACGAGGCCGAGTTCCCCACGATCACCTTCGAGCAGCGCCTGGGGGCCACCGGGCGCACGCTGGACGCGCTGCGGCGCGATCCGTCGGTGGCGATCGCGGCCCTCTCGCGCGCCTGGGTCGACCGCACCTACGGCCCGGAGGGCGTGCGCAGCGCCTACGAGAAGGAGCGCGAGCTGTTCGAGGCCCGCCACGGCGAGGCGCTGCGCGCCGCGCTCCTGTTCCTGGTGGCCGGCCGCTTCGTCAACGACCTCTGCCCGCGCACCTTCGAGCGCGCCGAGGAGGAGCTGAAGAAGCACGCCGCGCGCCTCGAGACGCAGGCCGAGTTCGGCGAGCTCGTCGCGCGCCTCTCCGAGGAGCCGACGACCAAGAAGCAGCAGGGCGACCTGGGCTGGGTCACGCGCGGCGACGCGCGCGTGCCGGCCGAGCTGCGCGAGGCGCTGTTCCACCTGCTCGACACGGGCGCGACGATCCCCGCGGGCGGGCGCCTGGTGGGCCCGGTGCGCCTGGCGACCGGCTGCGCGCTGCTGTGGGTCTCCGCGCGGCGCGCGAGCCCGAGCTGGGAGGAGATGGCCGAGCGCGTGCACGAGGAGCTGCGCCGGCGCTTCCTGGAGGAGCGCATGCCGCTCGAGAGCGTGGAGCTCCTCTCCCCGGGCGAATAGGTGCACGCATGCTGATCGGACGGGTCGTGGGGAGCGTGGTGGCGACGCAGAAGGACGAGCGCCTGACGACGCTCAAGCTGCTGGTCGTGCAGGTGCACGACCACGGGAACCGCCCGCTGGAGCAGTACGTGGTCGCCGTCGACGCCGTCCAGGCCGGGCCGGGCGACCTGGTCCTGTTCGCGACCGGCTCGAGCGCGCGCCAGACCGAGCTGACCGAGGGCAAGCCCTGCGACGCGGTCGTGATGGCGGTGGTCGACTCCTGGGACGTGGACGGCCAGAACGTCTACGAGAAGTGGCGCTAGTGTCCCGTCCCGGAAGTTCGCGGCCCATGTCGAGCCCCGCAGCCGCGCCAGCCAGGCGCGACGACGACCGCGTATCCAGGGCGATGCGCCGAGGAGGAGCCACGACGCCGGCGCGAGCGAGGGGCCGTCAGGGGCTGCGAGCTTCCGGGACGGGACACTGATGCAGCTCGCACGCGTGCTCGGGCGCATGGTGGCGACGCGGCGCGTGGCCGGGCTCGAGGGCGTCGCGCTGCAGTGGATCCAGCCGCTCGACGAGCGCGGGGAGCCGGCCGGCCGCGCGCTGGTCGCCTGCGCGGTGGTCTCCAGCGGCCCGGGCGACCTGGTGCACTTCGTCGACGGTCGCGAGGGCGCCCTGGCCTGTCCACGACCCTTCGTGCCGGTCGACGCGGCCATCCTGGGCTTCGTCGAGGAGGCCGAGGCGCACGGCAAGCGCCTCGGGGAGGGCTGATGTTCCTGGCGGAGGTCCTGGGCACGGTGGTGTCGCCCGTGCAGCACCCGGTGCTCGACGGCGAGAAGCTCCTGCTGCTGCGCGTGCTGCACCCGGACGGCCAGCCGGCCGGCCGGACGCGCATCGCCCTCGACCGCGCCCGCGCCGGCGTCGGCGATCGGGTGCTGGTCGTCGACGAGGGCAACTCCGGCCGCCAGCTCGTCGGCAAGCCCGACGCTCCGGTGAAGACCGTGGTCGTCGGCGTGGTCGACTACATCGAGCTCGACGGCGCGCTCGCCTACGGGGCCTAGCCGGCCCGTCGGGTTCCGCTCCGGCTTCCTCTTCTCCTGTTCTCCTCCGCGCCCTCCGCGTCTCCCCTCCGCGTCTCCGCGCTCCTCCGATTCGATCGGAAGAAGCAGGGCGCGGAGACGCGGAGGGAAGACGCGGAGGGCGCGGAGGCCGGAAAGGAAGGGGAGAAGCAAGGGCAGGCGCGAGCCTGGCGCTCCCAGGGAGGCGCTCCGGCTACACTGCCGCGATGCCTGCGACCTCCTGGAGCGAGGAAGAGACCCGCCTGCGCCAGGCCCTCTGCCGCATCGGCGCCCTGTGCTACCAGAAGGGCTACATCGTCGGGGCCGACGGCAACCTCTCGGCGCGCCTGCGCGACGGGACGATCCTGGTCACGCCGGCCGGCGCGATGAAGGGCTTTCTCGAGCCGCACCACCTGGCCCACGTCGATGCCACGGGGCGCGTGCTCGACGGCGGCCCGCGCGCCTCGACCGAGATCGCGATCCACCTCGTCTCCTACCAGGAGCGCCCGGAGGTCGAGGCCGTGGTGCACACGCACCCGCCGCACGCCGTGGCGCTCTCGATCGCCGGGGTCGACATGCAGCTCCCGGTGATCCCCGAGGTGATCGTGACGATCGGCGGCACGCCGACCACCGCCTACGCCACGCCCGGCACGCAGGAGCTGCCCGAGTCGATCCGCGCCGTCGTGCGCTGCTCCGACACGCTGATCATGAAGAACCACGGCGCCGTGACGCTGGGCACGAACCTGATGGACGCCTTCAAGAAGCTCGACATGGTCGAGCACACGGCGAAGATCCTGTGGCTCGTGCACGCCCTCAAGGGCTCGATCGATCCGCTGCCGCCGGAGGCCGTCGCGAAGCTGCTCGACACGCGTCGCGCGCTCGGCATCCGCACGACGAACACGCTCGAGAACCGCTGCGCGCTGCCCTGAGTCGTCCGGCGAGCTTCGCGCTTGCCCGCCCGCGGCCGCCCGGCGAGAATCCAGGGTCCGGCCCCGCTGGAGCCGGCCGGAACGGCCGATGTCGTCCCCCTTCCCTCCCCGCGTGCTGCGCGGCGCCGTGTTCCGCCTGTGGCTGGCGAACCTGGCGATCGGCGTGCTGCTGGGGCTGAACTACCTGGCGCACCTGCCGGACACGAAGGGCCTGAAGGTGTGGCTGTTCGCGATCCCGGCCCTGATCTCGTCGGTCCTGACCCTGACGCTCGTGCCGGCGGGGCTCTTCACGCTGGCGGCGCACCTCGTGCGCTCGACGCAGCGCCTGGGCACGGTGCAGGCGGCCTTCTGGACGCTGTTCCAGATCCTGCTCTTCGCCGACACGCGCATCTACAACATCTTCCGCTACCACTTCAACGGCCAGGTCCTCAACCTGGTCTACACGCGCGGCTCGGAGGACTCGATCCACCTCGGCTGGCAGGTGTGGACCGCGATCGTGCTCGGCCTCTCGGCGCTGATCGCGCTGCAGGGCTTCCTGTGGAAGCGCGCGCTGGCGAGCGCCGCGGCGCGCGTGGCCACGCCGGACCGGCGCGGGCTCCTGCGGCCGGCGCTGGTGTGGGGCGTCGTGCTGCTGCCCAGCATCTTCCTCGAGAAGACGATCTACGCCTCGGCGCGCGTGGCGCGCGACCGCGAGATCACGCGCCTGGCGCGGCTGTTCCCGCTGTATGCCCCGGTGCCGGTGGACGACCTCGCCAGCAAGGTGCTCGGCACCGAGCGCGGCGCGCCCGCACCGGTGGAGCTCGAGGGCTTCGCGCTGGACTACCCGCACGCCTGGCCCGAGCTCGCGCCTGGGGGGCCGCGCCCGAACGTGCTCGTGCTGGTGGTCGACTGCCTGCGGCGCGACATGCTGGCGCCCGAGACCACCCCGAACCTGTGGGCCTGGTCGCGCGACGCGCGCCGCTTCGAGGACCACGTCAGCGCGGGCAACTCGACGCGCTACGGTCTGTTCGCGCTGCTCTACGGGCTGCACGGCTCCTACTGGTTCCCGTTCCTGGAGGCGCGCCGCGGGCCGGTGCTGGTCGAGGTGCTCGAGCACGCCGGCTACGAGTTCGGGATCTTCGGCAGCGCCTCGATGAACTACCCCGAGCTGCGCGCGACGGCCTGGGTCGACGTGCAGGGCGCCGTGCACGACGACTTCCCGCACGCCGAGTCGTGGCGCCGCGACGAGCTGGCCGGCGCGGCCCTCGAGCAGTTCCTGTCCAGCCGCGCGGGCCACGCCGAGCCCTTCTTCGCCTTCCTGCTGCTCGACGCGCCGCACCAGCCCTACAGCCACCCGCCGGGTCGCACGCCCTTCACGCCCTCGGCGCCGGACCTCGACTACATGGCGATGACGCGCAACGAGGGCCCGCCGCCGCAGGTGCTCGAGGCGGTGCGCAACCGCTACCGGAACGCGGTGCACCACGCCGACGACGTGCTGGGGCGCGTGCTGGAGACACTGCGGCGCACGGGCGCCCTGGAGGAGACCTGGGTCGTGGTCACCGGCGACCACGGCGAGGAGTTCCGCGAGTGCGGCTTCTTCGGCCACACCAGCGCCTTCACCCCCGCGCAGGTCGAGGTCCCGTTCCTGATGCGCGGCCCGGGCATCGCGCCCGGGGTCGAGCGGCGGCCGACCTCGCACCTGGACTTCCCGGCCACGCTGCTGGAGGCGCTGGGGGCCGATCCGGACCGGCGCGGCGGCTGGTGCCTGGGCGCGAACCTGCTCGATCCTCCGGCCGAGCGCGTGCGCGTGCTGGGCGGCTGGAACGAGCTCGGCCTGTGGACCGAGGGCGCGATCCTGCGCGTGCCGCTCTCCCCGCTCGCCTTCGACATCGAGGTCTTCGACTACGCCTGGCACGCGGTCGAGGACGACCTGCCGGTCCTGCGCGCCCGCGAGCCGGAGCTGGAGCGGCTGGGCGCGGAGTGCAACCGCTTCCTGCGGCGCTAGGCGATCCAAGATCGCCTACTGACTTCGCCGTCAGCGTGACCGCACCGGTTCTCCGGGCGGGCCCCAGCCCGCCCGGTGATCCGGTGCGCCGCTGCCCCGGCAAGCTCCCAGCTCCGCCCGACCCCGCGCCATCGGACATCGATGCCCTCCCGGCAGCGACGCACCACCACTCACACCGGCGACACGAAGTCCTGCGGCTTGATCGTGAGCAGCGAGCAGGACACGCGATCGAGCAGGCGCTCGGCCGTGTTCCCCAGCAGGAGCCCCGCGATCCCCCCGCGCGAGACCGAGCCCATGACCAGCA